>JBHHYV010000076.1:0-18127 GCA_046757685.1 Myxococcota bacterium | reverse complement strand
CAGGGCGCCATGCGGGACCGGGGCACCTCGCTCGAGCGCAGCGATTCGCGGCGCGGGCGGTCGCGGCGCCGAGGCGCCGAGGTCCCGCGGCAACGCCTGCTCGAGGCCGGGCGCCGGGCCTTCGCCCGGCGCGGGCTCGCCGGCACCCACCTCATCCAACACATCCTCGAGCCCGCCGGCGTCGCGGTCGGCTCCTTCTACCACCAGTTCCACAACAAGACCGAGCTGCTGATCGCCATCCTCGAAGAGGACTCCCGCGACCTTCAGTCCGCTCTGCAGCGCGCCCAGCGGCCCCGGCCCGGGCGCTCGCTTCTGGACATCGCCCGGGACTCCTACACGGCGACCTTCGACGTGGTCGACGCACACCTAGACACCATGCGCATCCTCTTCCGAGAGAGTGCCATCGACGATCCGCACGTGCAGGAGTTCGCACGCCAGCAACAGCGCCGCTGGATCGGAATCCTGACGCACAACTTCCAGCGACTCGCCCCCCCGGGCTACTCGCTCGGGCAGATCGAGCTCGCGGCCGAGCTGATCTCTGTGCTCACGACCGGCGCGCTGGCCCACTACCTGCGACTCCCTTCCGGCGAGCGCGTCGCCGCACGCGAACGCCTGACCGATGGCCTCGTTCGGCTCACCCTGGGCGGCCTTCCAGCCCTCGCTGTCGACGAGGCGTCCTTGAACGAGGTCGCCAACGACCCGCGGAGCTGAGCTCATGACGAACGTTCCCGAGACCCTGGCCGGCGTGCTCGAAGAGCAGGCGCGGACGCTGGGGGAGCAGACGTTTCTCTACTTCGAAGATCGAGAGATCTCCTTCGCCGAGCTCAACCGCCAGACCAACCGGGTCGCCCATGGCCTGGCTCGGCTCGGAGTGAAGTCCGGAGTGGGAGTCGCGATCATGATGCCCAACTCCCCCGAGTGGCTCTTCGTGTACTTCGCCACCCAGAAGCTGGGAGCGTACGCGGTTCCGGTGAATGGTGCGCTCAAGGGCCAGGGGCTACGGCACGTGATCGATCACTCGGACTCGAGCGTGCTGGTGAGCCACCCGGACTACCAGGCCGCGATCGAGAGCGTCGCGGACTCGCTCGACAAGCTCGAGACGATCGTGATCGACGACGGCGAGGCGTCCGCCGGGTGGGAGCCTCCCTCGGGCTGGCTCCCCCTCTCTCGCCTGATGGAGGCCTCGGACTCCGATCCCGACGTCGAGATCGACGGCGAGGCCATCTCGTCCCTGATGTACACGTCGGGCACGACGGGCGCGCCCAAGGGCGTGGTCTATCGCTACAAGTCGACCAACCTCGAGGGCATCCGCTTGCTGGGCGCGATGCTCCAGCCCGACGAGGTGCTCTACACCTGTCTTCCGCTCTTCCATGCCAACGCCCTCTTCCTCTCGACGATCCGGGCCCTGGTGCTCGGGCGTCCACTCGCCCTCTCGCGCCGCTTCTCGGCCCGGCGCTTCTGGGACGAGATCCGCCGCTACGGGGTCACCACCTTCAATGCCCTGGGCGCCATGATCCCGATCCTCATGAAGCAGCCCGCTCGCGAGAACGACCGCGACAACCGGGTCCGGGTGGTCTTCAGCGCCGCCTGCCCCGCCTCGGTATGGGCGGAGTTCGAGGACCGCTTTGGCGTGCACCTGATCGAGGCCTACGCCGCGGTCGACAGTGGCGGCTTCGCGGTCGTGAACGCGGGCACCGCTCCCAGGGGCTCGTTCGGAAAGCCCGCGACGCCGGTCCGCATCGTCGACGACGAGGGCCGCGAGGTCCCGGTGGGGCAGCCCGGGGAGCTTCTCTTCCAGGTGGACGACGCGAAGCGCCGCAAGGTCGAGTACTACAAGAACGAAGACGCCAGTCGCGCCAAGATCCGGGACGGCTGGCTCTACACCGGCGATCTCGTCTACGCGGACGAAGGGGGAAATCTCTACTTCGTGGACCGAAAGACCGACTCCCTGCGGCGCCGCGGCGAGAACATCTCGTCGTGGGAGGTGGAGCGCGAGATCAACGCCCATCCCGACGTGCTGGAGTCGGCGGTCTTTGGAGTGCCCTCGGAGCTCGGCGAAGACGACGTGATGGCGGTGGTGGTTCCCAAGGAAGGTCGCACGATCGCACCCGAGGACCTGATCGCCCACTGCCAGGCGCGCATGGCCCGCTTCATGGTGCCGCGCTACCTGGAGTTCCGCGAGGCGCTCCCCAAGACCGGAACCCACCGTGCGCAGAAGAGCGTGCTCAAGGCGAGCGGGGTAGGCCCGAAGACCTGGGATCGGGAGGCGCAGTAGGGATCCACGCGCGCCTCGGGTACCCGGAAGAACCGTCGACACAGGAGGCATCCCCATGGAAGTCCAGGAGGCCATCGGCAGCCGCCGCACCTTCCGCTACCTGCTCCCTCACAGACCCGTCGAGCGCGAGAAGATCCAGAAGATGCTCGAGGCGGCGAGAATCGCCTCGCACTGGGGCAACGTGCAGGCCCTCAAGGCGGTGGTGGTCGAGCGGGCGACCGCGAGCCCCGAGGTGCTCGAGTCCCTCGTAGCTCCCGTGGCCGGCTTCCAGATCGAGCAGGCGCCCGTGGTGATCGTATGGTGGCTCGACTTCGCCGCCCTCGACGACCAGGCCAACCGACTTCGCGAGCTGGTGAACGCGCGCGTGCTGGGCGTCGATCTCGCCAAGGCGCGCAACGCCCTCGAGAGCTTCATGATTCCCTTCTTCCAGAACGTGATGCCCGCACTCAAGCAGTCGGGTCTCACCGAGATGGACTGCGGCCAGGGCATCGCCCAGGCAACCCTGGTGGCCGTCGACCAGGGCCTGGGCACCGCCTGTCTGGGCACGGCCAAGGAAGAGGAGATCAAGCGCAACCTCCACCTCCCCGAGACGGGCAAGGTGATCATCCTGCAGTGCGTGGGCTATCCGGCCGAGAGCCGCGAGGCCGGTGGGCAGCGCCCGCGGCGACCCTTCGAGAGCCTCTTCTCCCTCAACGAGGTCGGCTCCCCCTTCCCGCGCAGCGAGACCGTGGTTCGGGAGCTCGAGGCGGCGAAGATGCTCCAGACTCCGGCTCCCCTGCCCTGGAGGCAGGCCGAGCTCGAGTACCTGCAGCGGGCCCTCGGGCTTCCCGACTTCTGAGGGCGGCCCCATCCCCGAAAGGAACGCGTCATGACCAGCATCGATCTCGAGTCCGACCTCTCCGAAGAGGAGCAGGCGATCCGCGAGAGGGTCCACAAGTTCGCCGAGGAGGTGATGCGGCCGGCAGGCATTGCGCTCGATGCCCTCGCCGATCCCCAGGAGGTGATCGCCCCGGACTCGATTCTGTGGGGTGTGTACGAGCAGCACGAGGCGCTCGGGCTCGAGGCGATCGCAGATCCCGAGAGCGGCTTCACGCCGACCCAGCAGGCCCGGCTCCGCTCCATCATCGGAGAAGAGATGGGCTGGGGCGACTCGGGGCTGGCCATCAGCTTCGGCGTCGACACCTTTCCGCGCACCCTCGCCCTGATGTCGGGAAGGCCCGAGCTGATCGAACGCTATGCCCGTCCCGGCCAGCGCGGCTGCTGGGCCATTACCGAGCCCGACCACGGCAGCGACCAGATCCGTTTCGCCACCGATCCGAAGGTCGGTCACCTGGGCAGGCCCAACTGCGTCGCCAGGAAGGAGGGCGACGAGTTCGTGATCCGTGGACAGAAGGCAGCCTGGGTCTCGAACGGAACGATCGCCCAGAACGCCGCCCTCTTCTGCGCCGTGGACCTGGGCCAGGGGGTCTGCGGCGTCGGCGGCTTCGTCGTTCCGCTGGACGATCCGGCGGTCTCGCGCGGCAAGCCGCTCGACAAGATCGGCCAGCGAGCCCTCAACCAGGGCGAGATCTTCTTTGATGGCCTGCGGGTTCCCGCCATGAACCTCGTGGTGCAGCCCGAAGGCTACGCGCTCTTCGGCGACGCGGGGCTCAGCCAGGCCAACGCGGGAATGGGCGCCACCTTCGTGGGGCTCGCCCAGGCGGCGCTCGACCTGGCGGTGGCCTACTCCAAGGAGCGCGTCCAGGGAGGCGCCCCCATCTTCGAGCACCAGAACATCAAGGCCCGGCTCTTCGAGATGTTCCGCAAGGTCGAGACCGCACGCGCCCTCAATCGGCGGGTGCTCGAGTACAACGCGACCCACCCCCCCAAGGTGCAGTACGCGATCGCCTCCAAGGTCACCTCGACGAACACCGCCTTCGAGGTGGCCAGCTCCGCCCTGCAGGTCTTCGGCGGCAACGGGCTGAGCCGCGAGTACCCGATCGAGAAGCTACTGCGCGACGCGCGCGCCTCGATGATCGAGGACGGCTGCAACGAGCTGCTCGGGCTCGCTGCTGCGGAGCGCCTGTGAGCGGCTGAGAGGACGGAGTCGGCGAATCCCTGGCGGCGAGAGGGCTATCCGGCCCCAACGGGTCTGCGCCCTCATCGAGCGGGAGGCGGGGGATTCTTGAGCTTTCGTTGCAGCGTGCGCCGATGCATGTGCAGGCGACGAGCGGCGGCGGAGACATTGCCCCCGCAGTCCCCGAGCACCTTCTGGATGTGCTCCCACTCGAGCTGGCCCACCGACATGGGATCCGGCGCCAGCGGAGTCGCGGCATCGCCCGCTCCGCGACCGAACGCGGCCACGACCTCGTCCGCGTCGGCTGGCTTGGTCAGGTAGTGGACCGCACCCAGCTTGACGGCTTCGACGGCCGTCGCGATGCTCGCATACCCGGTCAGAACGACGATCTTCGCCTCTGGATCGAGGGCACAGAGCTCCTTCACGAGCTCCAGACCGGAGCGGCCCGGCATTCGGAGATCGACCACCCCGAACCGGGGCGCCTCGGTCCTGGCCACTCGAAGCGCCTCATCGACGTCGTGGGCCGCCCGAACCTCGAACCCTCGCTTCGTGAGCGCACTCCGGAGAACCTCGCAGAACGTGAGGTCGTCGTCCGCCAGAAGAAGGGCGCGGCGCGACCGTGACCCGACGCGCTCGCTCACGGTCGCCTCCCGTCTCGTGCGAGCAAGGCAGAGAGCGGGAGCGCGATCTCCGCGCACACCCCGCCACCGCTACGGTCGCGGAGACGAAGCCGGCCCCCCAGCCGGTCGAGACTGGTCCGGGCCAGAAACAAACCGAGACCCAGACCGTCTTCAGAACTCTTGTCCGTCACCCCCGGCTCCCCGATGTGTCCGCGCACTGCCGCTGGAATGCCGCGTCCTCGATCCCGCACCTCGATCCGGAGCTCGCTCTCGCTCCAGGATCCCTCGACCTCGACGGTCTGCGCAGAGGCGTCGGCCGCGTTGTCAAGGACGCTCATGATCGCCTGCGTGAGCATTCGATCGGCGACGATCTCGGGTCCCGGGCCCACTCCGTTCCATCGGACCTTGGCAGACACTTCGGACCGGAGCGCGCCCCATTCCTGGAGAAGCCCATCGAGGTATCGCTCGACCGGGACCCGACGAGCGCCATTGGCGGGTGTGCTCGTCGCCTCGGAGGTCATGCGCGCGAGGATCTTCTTGCAGCGGTCGATCTGGCTCCGGAGCAACCGTAGCTTTGCCACCTGCTCGACATCTCCATCACACTCGTGCTCGAGCTCCTTGGCCAGCACCGCGATGGTCGCGAGCGGGGTCCCGAGCTCGTGGGCAGTGCCCGCAGCAAGTGTCCCCAACGCGAGAGCCTGATCCGCTCGGAGCGCCTCCTCGCGAGCCTCCGCCAAGGCTCGGTCATGCCTGCGTAGCGTGCTCCCGATCTTCGAAACGAAGTAGGCTACGAGGGCCGCACTCAGAACGAATCCTCCCCACATCCCCCAGATGTGAGCGGCAAAGTCCCTTCCCACGTTCCCGAGCGCGGGAAGGGGAACGTGCCAGAACATCAGTCCCGTGTAGGCCATGATGGCAGCCGTCGTCACCAACCACTTCGACGGACCCCGAAGCGTGGCTGCCGCCAGGGTGATCGGCAGGAGAAAGAGCGGCGCCAGCGGGTTGGCCGAGCCTCCGGTGAAGTAGAGCACGACGGTGAGAGCCCCTACATCGGCGAGGAGCTGAGAGGTGAACATCCCATCGGAGACGCTTCCCGCTCTCCGGGCCCACCACCCCGTGATCACGGTGAAGCCCGCAAGCACGCCGATCGTCGACGCGACCGGACCCCAGGGCAACGTCATCTCGAGTCCGTAGGTCGCGATGACCAGAGCCAGTCCCTGGCCACCCATCGCCATCGCTCGGACCCAGAAGAGATCGCTCAGGTGGAGACGACTCGATGGACCGATGCGCTCCAGGCGCGCTCCCGCGGCGGGAGCGCCGAGTCGACCACGACGTTCCCTGCGACCGATTGCCGCGCGACCATTCGTCGCATTCCCCGAGGCGGGGCCTTCGGTTAGCCTCCCGGCCATCCCGGTGAGCAAGTTCACTCCACCCAGTATCCGCGCCGGGTGATCCAGAGGCAAGGTGTGGATCGCGACGACTGGACCCGAGGCTGTCCCTGGTCGCGCGAGTCGCGCGGCTGCTGAGCAGGCAGCGAGGCCAAGGAGGACGGAGGCATGCAGCGGTGTCCAGGATCCATCGGTTCTGTGGTCCTGGCGATCCTGGGATGTGCAACGTGCGTGCTCCTTCCCGCAGGCGCAACGGCACATGGTGTGGTGGGCAAGCGCTTCTTTCCCAGCACCCTGTCGATCGAGGATCCATTCGTGTCCGACGAGCTGTCGCTCCCCAGCTCGAGCTTCCTCGAAGAGCCGGGAGACGCCGAGACCCCCGATACCCGCGTCCTCGAGATCTCAGGGGAGTACTCCAAGCGCATCACGGATCGCTTCGGCGTCTCGATCGCGGGCGAGTTCCGCCACCTCGATCTGGAAGGATCCGGAAGCGAGAGTGGCTTTGGCAACCTGGAGCTGGGAGCGAAGCTCCAGCTCTTGACGGTGGCGCCGCACGAGCTGGTCGTGAGCATCGGTCTGGACGCGGAGGTCGGAGACACGGGAGATCCAGAGGTAGAGGCCGACGCCTTCTCGGTGATCTCCCCGTCTCTCAGCTTCGGGAAGGGGATGGGGGACCTTCCGGACTTCCTCCGCTACCTGCGTCCGCTCGCATTCACGGGGATCCTGGGAGCTGGCCTCCCGACGGATCGCACGACCGTTCGCACGAGTGTCGATCCGCACACGGGGAGCCTCGAGCGGGAAGTCGAACGCAACCCCACCACTCTCGACTGGGGGTTCTCCCTCCAGTACAACCTTCAGTACCTGCAGTCCTACGTGCACGATTTCGGTCTGGGAGCTCCGCTCGATCGCTGGATCGCCGTGATCGAGCTCGATCCCCAGACCTGCCTCGACCGCGGGTGTGGAGGCCAGACGACGGGAACCGTCAGTCCCGGAGTGATCTGGTTCGGGAAGTCCATTCAGCTGGGTCTCGAGGCCCAGATTCCCATCAGCGACCGAACGGGGGGCCACGTGGGAGTCCGCGCGTTGGTGCACCTCTTCATCGACGATCTCCTTCCGAAGACCCTCGGGCGCCCGCTCTGGCGGGCCTCCAGGTAGGAGAGGTCGGTCTTGTCCTGCGCAATCTCGAGCGCGCGGCAGGCGGCTGTACGCGTCGCGTCCCTGTTCCTGGCGCTGGCCTGGACCGCCTCGGCGGGGGCGCATGCGTTCCCGAAGCACGCGGAGCCCCCGGCGGGCGCGATCCTCTCCGCCGCCCCTCGCGAGGTCCTGGTTCGCTTCGATCGGATTCTCGAGCCGGCCTTCACCACTCTGCGCGTACTGGATGCGTCGGGGAAGAGAGTCGATCAGGGAGACGCGCATCTGCTCTCGACGGATGCGCGCGTCGTGCGGGTCGGGCTCTCGCCGCTGGGGCCGGGGACCTATCGCGTGCGCTGGATCGCAGTAGAGCGGGACGGTCATCGAACCGAAGGCGACTACTCCTTCACAATCCGATAGCCGATCCTCGCCAGGCATCTTCATGGATGAGCTCCTCCGCACCGCATCCAGCATCCTGACCATGATTGGAACCGCTGGGAGCATTGGATCGCTCGGCTTCCGGATCGGTGTACTTCCGATGGCGCTCGAAGGTCTCGAGCCGAAGATGAGCGCCCGGCTACGGGGCCGGTCGGATCGGCTGGTCGCCACCGCGCTGGCCGCACTCGCCCTAGGCACGATGTTGGAGCTGATCTCTCGCTCGGCAGAGATGAGTGGACGTATCACCTACGCCGTGGTCTTGGCTCCGGTGGGTTCTGGCGACCCCAGGATGCGGGTGACGGCGATTTCCGCGAGCGCTCTGCCGCTCTCGAACATCGCTCGAGCGGCAACACTCGCGACCCTGGCCGTCGGGCTGGGCGTCCTCAACCGGTACGCGCCCGTCGCCCCGGCGGCGATGGATCCCGGTCGGCGCGTGCCCGAGCGGCAGTGCCCACCCATGGAAGGCCTCGCCTACGATCGCGGGCTCGACTCGCAAGAATGCGTCGCTCGAAGCTTCACGCGGCGGATCTCTGTCGAGGCCCTGCTGAGGCTTGCTATCCTCGGCCTGCAGGAACTTCCGGCGCAGCGGACGCCTGCGCCGGACCGCGGCGCCGAGCAGGAGAGAGCATGCCGGACTTCGACTCCGACGGGGTGAGAATTGCCTATGACGACGTCGGGAGCGGACCGCCGATCGTGCTCGTCCATGGCTTCGCGGCGAACGTCGAGTTCAACTGGGCCCGACCCGGCTGGATCGACGCGCTCACGGGTGCGGGGCGGCGCGTCGTCGCCCTCGACTGCCGCGGCCATGGCCGCAGCGACAAGCCGCTCGATCCCGCGGCGTACGGCGGCGACCTCATGCCCTCGGACGTGCTGCGCCTGATGGATCACCTCGAGATCGAGCGCGCCGACCTGATGGGCTACTCGATGGGCGGGGCGATCTCGATGGCCCTGATCACGACGCACCCGGAGCGCTTTCGGTCGGCAGTGCTCGGCGGGGTCGGGGGGGGTCGTCCGAACCGTGACCGCAAGGCCATCGCCCAGGCGCTCTCGGCCAACGTCGGTCCGGGTGGAGCCGACGCGGTCTCTCGGGCCTTCCGGGCCTTCGCGACGAGCACGGGGGCCGACCTGAAGGCACTGGCGGCGGTGATGCGCTCGGAGCGGCCGGCGGTCTCGCCGGAGGCGCTCTCTCGTGTGCGCATTCCCGTGATGATCGTCATCGGCGAGCAGGACGACCTGGTGGGCGATGCGCGCCCGCTCGCAGACGCGATCCCGGCCGCCCGGCTCGTGACGCTTCCGGGCCGGGACCACCTGACCGCGGTGGGCGACCCCCTCTACAAGCGCGCCGTGCTCGAGTTTCTCTCGGACTCCAGCGGATCGGAGTAGCTCCTGCGTCGCACGGAGCGGCCGGCGGCAAGGCCCTTCGGGGCCGAGCCGAGGTGGTTGACCCAGGTCCGCGGATCGCTAGTCTGGGCGCGCCATGTCGATCGGCCTGCACTACCTGACGCCGCGCAGCACGTCCTTCTCGCCCGACTCCTTCGTCGAGTGCGCGGGGCAGTCGCTCGCGTGCGGGCACATGAAGCGGAGGAGCTGAGCGGGGCGCCGCGTTAGGTCGACAGAGTCCAGTCCACTCGAGGCCTTCCGGGTCGCCCGGAAGGCCTTTCCTGTTCCTGGAGATGAGATGTCCGTGCGAGAGCCGTCCTCGAGTCTCGAGCGCAATCCGTCGCTGCTCTGCGCATACCACGCACTCGAGATGTGCCTGTTCCCGATGGCTGTGATCACCCTGTTCTGGGCCCACCAGCTCGGGCTCAGCATGACGCAGATCATGGAGCTCCAGGCGATCTTCGGAGGAACCGTGGCGTGGCGCATGGTCGAGCCGTCGCGCCGATCGGCCTCGAAGTCTGGCCACTGGGACCGCGTGCGTTGGATCCTGCGCTTTGCGGCCCGAGACAGCCCTCGTCTGCGGGCGATCATCTTCTTCGCCACGGTGCTCGGCCTGAGCTCGTTCATTCCCGTGTGGCTGATCGCCCTCTACGCGCGCGACGCCGGCGTGCCGGTCCCCTGGATCGGTCCGCTCTGGGCGGCCGCCAACTACGTGGTCGCCCTCTCGGCGCTGGGGAGCGACCGGATCGGGGCAGCGCTCGGCCGAATGCCTACGCTTCTCCTCTGCGTCGGGGCGATCGCGCTCGGCTACCTGGGGCTCGGGCTCTCGCATGCCCTGTTCGGCTTCCTCTTCTACTTCTCACTCTGCGCCAGTCGGGGCTCTTCGGGACGCTCCTCCACCACGAGGAGCACAAGCTCATCCCGTCGAGCGATCGCGCCAGCTTCATCTCGCTCCGCAGCCTGATCTTTCGCGCCACGTTCTGCATCATCGGTCCGCTGGTCGGGCTCTCGGTCGACCGCTTCGGCATGCATGCGGTGCTGCTGGGAGCGGGCGCGATCCTCGCGCCGCTCTCGCTCGCCGGCTGGCTCGAGCTCATGCGAACGCGCGTGGGCCTCCGTTCGACCCTATGATTCCAGGTCAGATCGGATCTCGGAGGAGGACTCGATGACGGAAGGCACCGCCTCCCGGGCCACCCGCAGCTGGCTCGACACCTACGACGAGGCCATCGCGAAGAGGTTTCTCGCTGCGAACGAAGGAATGACGGGTCTGCCGGCATTTCTCGGCATCCGGCTGGTCGCGTTCTCACCGGGTCGGCTGCGGGCCGAGATGGAGGTCAAGCCCGAGCTGCTCACCCCCTTCGGGAACATGCACGGTGGGGTGCTCTCCGCGGTCTGTGACCACGTCCTCGGCTGCGTCTGCTACCCGCACATGGCGCGCGGGCAGTGGGCCGCCACCACCGAGTTCAAGATCAACCTGCTCGCCCCCGTGAGCCGGGGAGTGGTCGCGACCGAGGCGGAGATCGTGTCGATGACGCGTTCGACCGCCGTGGTGCGGATCACGATCCGCAACGAGGGACGCGCCGTGTGCCTGGCCCAGGGAACGGTCCTCATCCGCGATCCCAAGCCGTAGAGGGCGCCCACCCGGTACGGGTCACTCGTAGTGTCGGGCGGCGGCCCACATCTCTGCGATCGGCACGCGTGGGTCACGCGCGACGTAGACCGTGCCGTGATTCCGTCCCGGAAGACAGTACCCACAGTCCCAGGCCGCGCGGCTCTCGAGCGTCCCCCAGTGCGGTGCCCAGACCGCTCGCTCGCCTCCGGCGATCACGACCACCGAGCCGTCGGAATCGCCGTGCCCCCAGAGCCAGTAGCTGTTGTGCCCGCTGATCGCGCCGGGAAGCCCCCGCTCCGGCCCAAAGCGATCGATCGCGCCGGCGATCGAGTAGCTGGGCGCGAGGATCGCCGCTCGGGCTCGCTCCCCGGGCGCAAGTGAGGCGTAGACCTCCGCGACCGGAACACGCGCCGGTGCGGCGTCGCGAGCAGGGCCACGCAGAGTCCCAGCCCGAACCACAGCACGCGGAGCTTGTTCGAGAGCCCGAGACCGAGCACAGTCCCGAGGCCGATCCAATCTCGCGGACGCCCCGAGCGCAGGACCCGGGAGACCGAGAGGAAGGCGGCCAGCCACAAGACGACATCGAGCGCGGTCATCGAGTCGTAGCCGAAGACGACTCCGTTCACGGGCGCCAGGGCGATCACGACGGCGCACAGAGCCCGCGCGCGCGAGCGCCCTCCACGCTCGCGCGCGAGCCCACCGGCCAGGACGACAGCGGCGCCCCCGAGCAGTCCGGGCAGAACCCGCAACGCGGCCAGTGATTCTCCCACGAGACCCTGCCAGGCCCACAGGATCCAGATCGAGAGGGGAGGGTGGTCGACGTATCCGAAGTCGAGATGGTGAGCGCAGGCGATGTAGTAGAGCTCGTCGCCAAAGAACCCGTAGCCACGGGTGCTGAACGCAAGATGGAGGCCCAGCTTCAGGAATGCGACGGTCCACGCCACCCTGGACGGTCCGCGCACGCCCAGACGCTACCACGCGGATCGTGCGAACGACCCTCGCGAGCTCACCGGGAAGTCAGCCACGGTGATGAGCGAGCGCGCCGGGCTCCTCGACCCGAGCGCCCGCTCCGGCCGCCCGGGAAGGCCCCGCGCGGGCGTGGCAGCGCACTGCGCGTGAGCCTCGAGAACACCCCGGCGCGACGCAATCTGGGGGCCGGCGAGCCGAGCGCCGTGGACCCCGGGGATGATCCCGATCATACGCTGCGCGCGTGGCGTCGGTAGCCTGAGAGCCGCGGGAGGTGTGTCACGCCCGGAGCTGGACTCTTTACCAGACGCGAGCTCCTGCTCGCTGGGGCCGCGGGCTCGCTGGCGCTGTCGCTTGCGAGGCTGGCTCCTCGCGCCGTGTCTGCGGGCGAGATCCGCGGAGCCACGGCGACGGGACCCGACTATCGAAGCTACCGGGACGTGTACCGCGAGGCCTGGCGCTGGGACCGCGTCGTGCGCGGTACCCACCTGCGCGCCAACTGCTTCAGCGCCTGCGCCTGGGACCTCTATGTGAAGGATGGCGTGGTCTGGAGAGAGGAGCAGGCCGACTGCTACGAGCGCGACGTGCCGGGTCTGTCCGACTATGCGCCGCGAGGCTGCCAGAAGGGAGCGTGCTACAGCGAGCTGATGCTCGATCCCAATCGGATCACCCACCCGATCGAGCGGGTCGGCCCGCGGGGCTCCGGCCGCTGGAAGCGGGTGAGCTGGGAGCACGCATTGGACCGAGTCTCCGACGCGATCCTCGCTGCGCACGCCGAGGGGGGCCCCGAGACGGTCGTCTACGACAACGGAACCTCGAACGTCGACAGCGGCCCGAGCTCGCTTGGAGAGATGCGCCTGTTCACGCTGCTGGGTGCGACCCTGCTGGACGGATTTGCGGGAACCGGCGACCTGGCGATGGGCGCCTTCCAGACCTGGGGGACGTCGTTCGTCGACGGGAGCGCCGATGACTGGATGCGCGCCGACACGCTGGTGCTGTGGCACTGCAACCCGAGCTCGACCCGCATCCCCGACGCACACTTCATCTCGGAGGCGGCCTATCGCGGCACCCGCGTGGTGAGCGTGACCCCCGACTACTCCCCGAGCGCGATCCACGCAACGCTGTGGATCAACCCCCGTCCCGGCAGCGATGCGGCCCTGGCCCTGGGCCTGGCGCGCGGAATCCTGGAGCGCGGGGCGGTGGACGAGGCGTACGTCCGCGAGCAGACCGACCTGCCCTTCCTGGTTCGCGAGGACAGCGGGCGCTTCCTGCGCCAGTCCGACGTCGAGCCCGAAGGAGCGGACGACGTGTTCTACGTGCTCGACCTGGCAACCGGAGGCGTCGTCGAGGCCCCGGGCAGCGCCGGCCAGAGCAGCGACTCGCTCGCGCTGGGCTCGATCGTTCCGGCCCTCGAGGGTCGGTTCCTGGTCGAGACGTCCGGCGGCCGCGTCGAGGTTCGCCCCATGATGGAGCGGTTGCGGCAGAGGCTCGCCGAGTACACCCCAGCGGAGGTCGAAGCACGAACCGGGGTCGGCGCGGCGACGCAGGCACGGCTGCTGGACCTGCTCGCCTCCTCGAAGCGCACCCTCTACTACCCGACCTGGGGCTCGAACAAGTCGTACCACGCCGACCTGCTGCAGCGCTCGCTGATCCTGCTGTCGGCTCTGCGCGGTCAGCAAGGGCGCACCGGAAGTGGTGTCCGCTTCGCGGCCTGGCTTCCCTTCAGCGGCGGAGGAGAGCTCTCCGGAAACCCCCAGCCCTCATGGCTGCAGCGGCTGATCCTCCGCTTCTACACTCCCCCGCCGCGCACGATCGAGAACGCGATCGCCGCGGTCTCACGCGACGCGCTGACCTGGACGCCATCTCACCTCTTCCTGAACGTCCACGGAGGGCTGGACCGCGTGCAGGATCCCGACTCGAACGATCCCGTGTCGCCGCGTCCGGCACGCGACTACCTTCACGAGGCGATCGACCGGGGCTGGCTGCGAGTGCGGCCTCCCGCGGACCGGCCACCCCGCGTGCTCGTGACCTCGGGTGTGAACCCGCTCCGTCGCTGGCCCGCGCCCCAGGTCATCGAGCAGGTCCTGTGGCCCAAGCTCCGCCTGGTCGCGGCGATCGACTTCAGGCTGTCGACGAGCAGCATGAAGTCCGATCTGGTTCTGCCAGCCGCCGGCTACTACGAGAAGTGCGGGATCAAGTACTCGGTGGCGCTCGTGCCCTACGTGGTGGTCGGCGATCGTGCGGTCCCACCGCTCGGGGAGGCGAAGGGCGAGTGGGAGATCATGTCGCTGCTCGCCCGTCGCATCCAGGAGCGTGCCGTCGAGCGGGGTATCCAGGGAAGCCTCGCGACGCTCGGCGATCGCTTCAGCATGAACGGCCGCTTCGGACCCGACGACGATGAGATGCTGCTCGATCACATCCTGTCCGATTCGTCGATCACCGGAGGAGTGAGCTGGAGGGAGGCCCGCAGGGCGGGAGCGATTCCGCTCCGATCCACGGGCGGCTGGGGGACGACCAGCGGAATCGGGAGCGAGATCGAGCCCGGGGGCATGATCACGCCCTCGCGCGTGCACGTCGAGGGCAAGCACGCGTGGCCGACGCTGACGGGACGCCAGCAGTTCTACCTGGATCACGACTGGTTCCGCGAGGTCGACGAGGCCCTGCCTCGCTGGAAGCCCCTCCCGCGCGTGGAGGACCGGCACCCGATCCTGCTCACCGGGGGGCACACGCGCTGGAGCATCCACGCCATCTGGCGAGGTCAGCAGGACCTGCTGCGACTCCAGCGCGGAGGTCCCTCGATGTGGGTCTCGGTCGAGGACGCCCGCGAGCGCGGGATCGCCGACGGGGACCGCGTGCGGGTCTGGAACGACCTCGGCTCGTTCTGGATGTCGGCGCGGATCTCACCCGCGGTGGCCCCGGGAGAGGCGATCGTGTACCACGCCTGGGAGCCCTACCAGTTCGAGGGCTGGAGGGGGAACATGGAGGTCTTCTCGTCCCCCTACAAGCAGACCCACTTCGTGGGAGACTACGGCCACCTCCGCTACCGACTCTTTCACGCCGGTCCGGTCCACGTACCGCGCGGGATCCCGGTCGAGATGGCGCGCGATCCGACCGGAGCCCCATGAGGCGCCCAGCCTCCGGGGTCTTCTACGGGTGGTGGATCGTCTCTGCATCCTTCCTGATCCTCTTCGTGACCGTCGGGGTGGGGCTCTACTCGCCACCCGTCTTCCTGGTGCCCCTGCAGGAGCACTTCGGCTGGAGCCGAGCGCAGATCTCCGGGGGGAGCGCCGTCGCGGCCCTGGTGACCGGTCTGGCATCGCCGCTGGTCGGCGTGTGGATCGACCGCTTCGGGGCGCGCCGCGTGATGGGCCTGGGCACCCTCGGGATGGCCGGCGGGTTCGGGCTCTTCTGCTTCATGCAATCCCTCTGGCAGCTCTACGCGATCAACGCGCTCGCAGCCTTCGGCATCACCTGCGCCGCGTGGCTTCCCAACCAGACGCTGATCGCGAACTGGTTCTCGCGGCGTCGCGGCCTGGCCATGGGCATCGCACTCACCGGAATCGGGTTCGGCGGGATGACGATGGCACCACTGGCCGATCTGCTGATCTCGAGCTTCGGCTGGCGAATCGCCTTCGCGGGGCTGGCGTCCGGAGTCGCTGCGGTGGTGATCGTGGTGCTCACCGTCATCCGGAGCCGCCCCGGTGACCTGGGCCTGCTTCCCGACGGTGAGGTCACGGAGGGTGAGGTCACGGAGGGTGAGGTCACGGAGGGCGAGACCGATTCGGAGAGTGAGACGATCGCATCGCAGGACTCGCTGGTAGAGGGGCTCGAGATTGGCGAGTCGCTGCGGACCCGCGGCTTCTGGGTCCTGTCGCTGTGCAACCTGCTCTCGGTCTTCGCCTCGCTATCGGTCGTCGGACACCTGGTGGCCCTACTCACCGATGCGGGCTTCGCGAGCCGCGTGGGCGCCTCGACGCTCGGACTCACGATCGGAGTGAGCGTCGTCGGCAGGCTCCTCTTCGGCACGCTCGCGGACCGCTTCTCGAAGCGGGCCATCCTGTCGGCCGCCTTCGTCCTCCACTCGATCGGAGTCCTGCTGCTCTTCGGCCTCGGCTTCTCGGGGGCGCTGGCTGGCTTCGCGGTGCTCTTCGGTCTGTCACTCGGCGGCGAGGCGGTCCTGGTGCCGCTCCTGGTCGGGGATTGCTTCGGCCTGCGCGCCTTCGGGAAGATCCTGGGCGCAATCATGATCTCGGCGACGCTCGGTGCAGCGATCGGACCCACCCTGACCGGCTACATCTTCGACGTCACCGGGACCTACCGGCTGGCGCTGCTGCTCCACATCGCCGCGCTGCTGTTGGCAGCGACGTTGGCACACCTGATCCCGGCGGTCGTCGACACCCGGCTCAGACCTGAAGGCTCGAGAGATCGCCCCATGTATAATGGAGGATCGTGACCGGCCCGGCCCGCAAGATCCGTGTACTCGCCCTCGCTGTGCTCCTCGCATCGATTGCGGACGCGGCCTTCGCACAGACCGAGGTCACGACCACCTCGGGGGTGGTCCGTGGTCTCGATGGTCCCGCCGTCATCCGGTTCCTCGGAATCCCCTATGGGGAGCCTCCGGTCGGCAGCCTGCGCTGGGCGCGTCCCGTCGCGCGCGCTGCGGATCCCAACGTGATCGTCGCCCAGCAGCCCGCACCTGCCTGTCCACAGATCCTTCAGCAGCTCCAGCGGGACTGCCGCGACGACCCGGCGCAACAGACGGGAGACCCCGTCGGAAGCGAGGACTGCTTGACGCTCGACCTGTGGATGCCGACGGGAGCTGCGCCGATGCCGCGGCCCGTGATGGTGTTCGTTCACGGCGGCGGCCTGGTGCAGGGCTGTAGCAAGGGAGCCGTAATCGACGGCTCGAATCTCGCCACGGCGGGCAGCGAAGGAGCGATCATCGTCTCGATCCAGTATCGGCTCGGGGCGCTGGGCTTCTTCGGCACTCCGGAGCTCGCGCTCGAGGATCTGAATGGATCCACCGGAAACTACGGCCTGCTCGACATGATCCTGGCCCTCGAGTGGGTGCGCGACAACGCTGCGGCTTTTGGGGGCGACCCGAGCCGCGTGACCGTCTTCGGAGAATCTGGAGGCGCAAGGGCCGTCTGCCTGCTGCTCGCGACGCCGCTCTCGGACGGTCTCTTCCGCAGTGGAATCGCCGAGAGCGGCAGCTGCACCCGCGTGCTCCCACTGCAAGCGGGCCCGGCGGTCGACCCCCTGACGGCGACCATCTTCGGCCGCAGCCAGACCGTGACCGACGACGTGGGTTGCGGCACCGCACCGAACCCGCTCGCCTGCCTGCGCGCGCAGAGTCCCGCCGCCCTGGTGCTGGCCCTGGGGAACCAGGCGTCCGGGACCGGAATCCCCCCCGCGAACGCAGCCATCGATGGCTACGCGCTCAGCGAGCAACCGCGCGTCATGCTGCGCCAGGGCGCGGCAGACGGCCGCTCCGTCGTCTTCGGCAGCAACGGGAACGAGCTGACGATCTTCACGATCGGTCTGGAGTCGGTGATCGTGACCTCGGCCCAATACGACGCGACGGTGCGGTCGCTGCTCGGAGACCCCGTCGCCGACCGGGTCCTGCCCCTCTATCCAGCCGGGAGCTTCGTGTCTCCCGCGGAGGCATTCCGCGTGCTCTTCGAGGACCTGGAGACGAACTGTCCCCAGCTGGAGTACGCCGCAGATGCCGTGCGGGGCGGAAGCGACGCGTACCTCTACTACTTTGCGAACGACCCGAACCCGATCCTGAACCTCCGCTCCTACCACGGGCTCGAGCTTCACTACGTGTTCAATACCTTCGGCGCGCAGCAGCTGTTCAGTCCCGACGCGGGGGACTTCTTGCTCTCCCAGGCTATGCAGACGGCATGGACGAGCTACGCACAGGCGGGCGTTCCGTCGACCGTCCCGGTCTGGCCGCTCGCATCGGCCGATCCGAACACATCGGACCTGCTGGTGTTCGACGCTACGGCCAGCACGGCACAGATATCGACGACGAGCGCGTCCGCCCTTCGGGCCGGCCGCTGTGCGGCGCTGCTCGCGCTCCGGCTGAACCCCGACGGAGATCTGTGGCGAAGCCCCGAAGACAACTGCCCCCTCGTACCCAACTCCGACCAGGCCGACAGCGATGGGGATGGAGTCGGAGACGCCTGCCAGGGGAGCGCCCCTTCGGTCCCGACCCTCGGAGTCCTCGGCGCCGCGCTGCTCGGGCTGCTCCTGCCC
>JBHHYV010000075.1:0-18358 GCA_046757685.1 Myxococcota bacterium | reverse complement strand
ACCCCTCGTGATACCCCTCGTGATCTGGCTGCCCGAGTCCCGTCCCGCGATGGAGGGACCAGGGCCGAGGAGAGGCCCCGACCTTCGGGGCCCCCGGGGACCGGCGCCTCCTCCGCGGCCGACCGACCCCGACCCTCCCGCGCGACCCGAATCGCCCCCCTGGCCGCCCGAGAGATTCCTCGAATCCCCAGACCCCTAAATAAGCCAGAGAGCGGCCCGGGGGTCAACCGCCCAGGCCCCAGATGTTGGGGTCTCATGGGTCTCAGGGTCCAATATGTTGTGATTTCGCGCCCTTGGAGCGCGGTCCACGACCCACGTCAGGGACCGGCCTCGCGCCCGCCCCTGCCCGCCTGCGCGACTCGAGGCGAAAGTCCCCGAAAGTGCGGCGCTTTCGCGGATCCCGGAGCGCGCGGGCGGGGGCCGGGCTGCCGGCTGTGCGGGACGGCTCTGGAGACGTCCCTAGAGGTAGGTGATGCGGATCCCGAAGCCCTCGCGATTGCGGTGGCGGACGTTCAGGCCGATCAGCAGCGCCGTGAGCTGCTCGACGTAGCGGGCGTTGTAGAGGGGCCCCGCGTCGACCGCTCGAGTACCCGGCAGGTCGCCACAGAGTGCCATCGCGCGGGTGCGCGCGGCCTTGGGTCCCGAGACCAGGACGTCGCACTCCACCTCGTGCTCGAGGTCGAGCAGCCGATGGGCCGAGACGTTCTGGAACGCCGAGGCGACCTCGACCCCCGACGGCACGAGGGAGGCGCAGAGCTCCGCGCACGATCCCTGCGAGATCCCGAGCGTGCGACCCGCCACGTCCCCGATCGCGGTGGCGAGGGGCACCCCCATCGAGACCAGAAGCGTTCCGGGACTCAGGACCTCGCGCAGAGCGCGGAGGGTCGAGACGGTGTGCTCGAAGGGCACCGAGAGGATCGCGATCGCGCCCGCCACCTCGCGAACCGCCGCGGCGTTCTCCAGACCGGAGATGTCCGCACCCGGGACCCGCTCGAGGACCTCGCGCGCCGCTGCGGTGGCGCGCTCGAGCTTGCGGCTGCCGATCGTCACCTTCCGGCCGGCCGCGGCGAAACGATACGCCAGCCCGAGCCCCTGATCGCCGGTCCCGCCCAGAATGGCCACTGGCTCGCGGTCTGCCATGGGCCGAGATCCTAACACCGGCGCGAATCCCGCCCTCGGCCAGGCTACGCTCCCCGCGATGAGCGACGAGACGACGCCGCGCGAGATCCGCCAGGATGGACCGGGGCACCTGCAGATCGAGTGGGCAGACGGCACCTGCCACCGCTACCCGGTGCGAGCGCTGCGCCTGGCGTGCCCCTGCGCACGCTGCGTCGAGGAGATGACCGGCCGACCCCTGCTGCGCGAGGAGGACGTGCCCGCGGACGTGCGTCCGATCCGGATCACCCCCGTCGGCCTCTACGCCATCGCCATCCAGTGGTCCGACGGTCACGACACCGGGATCTACACCTTCGAGTGGCTCCGAACCCTGGGACAGCAGCCGCCGAGCCAGGAAGGGGACCCGTGACCGCGATCTCCGAGCGCTTCGCCGAGTCATCCTCAAGCGGCACCGACGCTGCGCCGATGGCGGGAGCGTCGTGAGTTTTCCGCTCCTCGACTGGGCCGGGCGCTTCATCTCGACCCCTTCCGTGTCGCGAGAGGGAAATCGCGAGGTGGCGGAGCTGGCAGTCGAGATGCTGCGCTCCATCGGCCTGGACCCGGTGCTCGATCCCGCCTGTGGGAAGGACCGGACGCAGGTCAACGTGGTGGCGGATCTGGGTCGCCCGACTGCCCGCAGCGGGGGCCTGCTCCTGGTCACCCACCTGGACACGGTTCCCCCCGGTGACCCCTCCCGGTGGACGGCCACCGCGGGCGATCCCTTCGCGCCGACGCTCGTCGGGGACCGCCTCTACGGTCTCGGGTCTGCCGATGCCAAGGTCGACCTCTGCTGCAAGGCCGTCGGCCTGGCCTCCCTCGCGGGCCAGCCGCTGCGGCACCCCGTTCGGGTCGTCGCCACCTTCGGCGAGGAGATCGGTCTTCTCGGAGCGCGGCACCTGTGCGCGAACGGAGGCGCGCGGGGCTTCGAGATGGCGCTCGTCGGCGAGCCCTCGGGCCTGACGGCGATCCACGCTCACAAGGGCTACGCCGTCTTCGAGGCGCGGCTTCCGGTCCGGGCCGAGAGCACGCGGGCCGGGGACAGCGAGCTGCTGGAGGTCGCTGGGGAGTCCGCCCACTCGAGCACACCCCACCTCGGGCGCAACGCGATCGAGGTGGCCCTCGAGCGGATCGCCCGCGCGGGAGAGGTCGGGGTGGCCGCGCTCGAGGGAGGCGGTAGCGTCAACCAGGTGCCGGACCGCTGCCGGGTCCAGCTCGGACGCGGCTATCCTGCCGGGCCCCTCGCGGCATTCCACACCGCCTGGCGACGGCTCCGGGCGAGCCTCGAGGAGCGCCGCGACCCCCGCTTCGATCCTCCCTTCACCGTGGGAAACCTCGGCAGGGTCGAGCTCCGCGATCGTCGGCCCGTCTTCCGCTTCGACCTGCGCCCGGTCCCGGGGGTGGATCCGATCGCAGCCGTCGCTCCCCTGCAGGAGTCGGCCGAGGTGGAGCTCCTGCGTGCGAACCCACCGCTCGAGACCGACTCCGACGGCCCGCTGATGCGAACGCTGTGCGCATCGATGCAAGCGCTGGGGCTGCCGGTCCGGACCGGGACCAAGGCCACCTGTACCGAGGCGGGGCTGCTCTCGCGCGAGGGGCTGCAGGCGGTCGTGATCGGTGCCGGCGAGTCGGTCGGCAACGTCCACCGCCCGAACGAGCACACGCTCGTCTCCCAGCTCCACCAGATGAGCGAGCTATACACTCGAGCGTTGCAGAGGCTCGCCTGTGGAGGGCCCGCGTGATGTTCCGGCTGCGACCCGCCGGCCCGGGAGACCTCGACGCGCTCCTCGAGCTCGCGCGTCTGCTCGACAGCCCCAACCTCCCGGCGAGCCGGCCGGCGCTCGAGCGGCGGCTCGAGCGCTCGGAGCGCTCGTTCGCCCGGCCCGGCCGTCCCTCGCCCGAGCGCGAGTTCCAGTTCGCCCTGGTCGCGGAGGACGACCAGCTCGTGGGCACGAGCGCGATCCTGTCCAAGCACGGGACTGCCGACATGCCCCACATCTTCCTGCGCGTGGGCCACGACGAGCGCTTCACGCACGCAGCCGGCATCCACATGCGACACACGACCTTCCAGCTGGGCGTGTGTCGCGACGGACCCAGCGAGCTCGGGGCGCTGATCCTGCATCCGGACCTGCGCGGCCAGCCCGGCTGGCCGGGCAAGCTGCTCTCGTGGGGACGCTTCACCTACATCGCACGCGATCCCGACTCGTTCGAGGATGGACTGCTCGCCGAGATGCGGGCCTCGCTCGATCCGCAGGGCCGGAGCGCCTTCTGGGAGGCGTTCGGCCGCCACTTCACGGGCATGACGTACGCCGAGGCGGATCGACGCAGCGCGACGCGCAAGCAGTTCATCCTGGATCTCTTCCCCCGCAGCGTCTTCTACGCGACGCTGCTGCCCGGCGAGGTGGCGCGCGAGCTCGGCCAGGTCCACCCGGAAGCCCGACCCGCGGTCCGACTGCTCGAGCAGGCGGGCCTCACGTGGATCGGCGAGATCGATCCCTTCGATGCCGGCCCCTTCTTCGGGGCGTCGAGGCGAGCCATCCTACCCATCCGCGAGACGCGCGAGCGGCGCGTCGCCGGGGGCGAGCCCTCGGAGGGCGCCGAGGGATGGATCCTCAGCTGCGGAGCGCGCGAGGGGTTTCGCGCGCTGGCGGCTCGCGCGGAAGCCCTCGACGCGCACGAGGTGCGGATCGAGGCGACCGCGCGCAAGGCCCTTGGAGTCGAAGCGGGGGAGCCGATCTTCACGACTCCGCTGCCCCGACCGACGCGCCCGCCGGAGCGGAGGGCTGGCGATGCGTCGTGAGGCGCTCTTCGCCCCCCGCGGTGACCTGATCGACGGCCGCTTCCGCCTCCCCCCGGACCCGACCGGCGAGATCGCGGTCGAGGAGCCCGCGGACCTGGAGCGCGGCCACGAGCCCTTCCCATTTTCCAGCGCCTCGATCGACGAGGCCGTCGCGAGCGCCCGGGCGGCCTGGCCCCGCTGGAGGGACGGCTCGGCCGACGCGCGGGCCGGGGCGTTGCATCGGCTCCGGGAGTCGATCGACTCGGCTCGGGAGCCCCTCGCCGAGCTGATCGCGCGCGAGGTGGGCAAGCCCCTCTGGGAGTCCAGGACCGAGGTGGCCGCGATGCTCGCGAAGATCGACATCACCCTCGGCGAGGGCTTGGAGCTCGTGCGCGAGCGAAGCTTCGAGCTGGCGCCGGGACGTCAGGGGCGCTGGAGAGCGCACGCGCGGGGAGTGCTCGCGGTGCTGGGGCCCTTCAACTTTCCCGGACACCTGGTGCACGGCCACGTCGTGCCGGCCCTGGCGCTGGGAAATTGCGTCGTGATCAAGCCCTCGGAGCGCGCTCCCGCCGTGGGCCAGCTCTACGCCGAGCTCTGCGCGCGTGCGGACCTTCCGTCGGGAGTCGTCAACCTGGTGCAGGGGGATGGGGCGCTGGGCGCGGCCCTCGCGGGGCACCCCGACGTAGACGGCGTGCTCTTCACTGGGTCGTTCGCCGTCGGTCGCAGCCTGGCTCGCGCCACGCTCGGCCAGCCCTGGAAGATCCTGGCGCTCGAGATGGGCGGCAAGAACGGGGTGCTGATCTGTGACGATGCCGACCTCGAGGCCGCCGTCCACGCGACGGCCTACGGGACGGCAGTCACCGCGGGCCAGCGTTGCAGTGCAACGAGCCGGGCGATCGTACACCGGAGCCTGGTCGAGCGCTTCTGCGAGCGTCTGCGCGTCGCTCTCGATTCGCTCCGCATGGGATCACCGCTGGCCGACGACGTCTTTCTCGGACCGGTCGTGAGCGCGGCGGCGCGCGAGCGCCACCGGCAGGTGCTCGAGTGGGCGCACGAGGAAGGCGCCGAGTGCCTGCTCGAGGGCGGACCCTGCGACGGGCCCCGGCCGGGACACTGGGTGCGACCCAGCCTGCATCGCGTCTCGCGGACCTCGCGCGAGAGCCGCTACCAGACCCGGGAGCACTTCGTTCCCGACGTCTTCGTCGTGCCCTTCGACAGCCTCGACGAGGGGATCCAGAAGCTCGAGGCCACCGACTACGGGCTCGTCGCCAGCGTCTTCACGCGCGAGCGGGAGCACTTCGAGCGGGTGTACCGGGAGACCCGGCTGGGGCTGCTGAACTGGAACGTCCCGACCGTGGGGGCGTCCTCCCGGCTGCCCTTCGGGGGCGTCAAGCGCAGCGGCAACGACCGCCCCACGGGCGTGACCGCGACCGGGTACTGCAGCTACCCGGTCGCATCGCTCGAGGTCGCTCATCCAGAGCCGCCCCGGAGCGGGCCGGGCTTTCCGTGGCCCGACTGAGCTCGCCGGGGGGGTCGCACGCCGTGCTGATGGGCGACCCCGAGTACTTCAGCGTCGTCGGCGGCGCCAACCCGCACACGCGCGATCGCTTCGGGCGGCGCAAGACCGTGGACCGCGCGCTCGCGATCCGCCAGTGGAACCGCATGCGCGACCAGCTACGCGCGCTGGGGCTCTACGTCGCCGTCATTCCGCCCGACCCGCGCTGCCCCGGGCTGGTGTATCCCGCCAACGCCGGCGTGCGCCTCGGCGACGACTTCATCCTGTCGACGCTGATCCCCACGCGCGCGGCGGAGCGCCCGCACTACCGTCGCGTGATCGAGGCGCTCGGCATTCGCTGCCACACGATTCAGAGCCGATTCGAGGGCGAGGCCGACTTCTTCCCCGCGGGAGACCGCTACCTCTTCACCTATGGCGGGATCGAACGGCAGCGCTTCGTCCCGCGCCTGGGCCTTCCGCCGTGGCGACGCGTCTACGGGTTCCGCAGCCAGCCCAGCGCCCTGGCCGAGATCGCGGCCATCCATCCCCTGGACCGCCCGGTCGAGAAGGTCCGGCTGATCGACGAGCGCTACTACCACGGGGACACCTGCCTGTGCTCGTTCGGTCCCGACCGCAGCCTGCTGCTCGCCTACCTGCCCGTCCTGGATCCAGCCTGTGCCGCGCGCCTCGAGCTGATCTACGGCGACCGGCTGATCCGACTGCGCGACGCCGATGCTGCGATCTACGCCGCCAACGCCTTCCATCTCGAGCTCTCGGGCGAGTGCCTGCTCGTCCTCCCTGCCGGAATCTCGAAGCGCCTTTCCGATACGCTGAGCGCACACGACATCCGGGTGCTCACCATCGACGTCTCCGAGTTCCACAAGAAGGGAGGCGGCAGCGTCAAGTGCATGATCGGCGACCTGGGCCTGCTGCCCGACGATCGCGCCGACCAGGCGTTCGCAGCGGCGCGCTGACTCGAGTCAGGTGGACTCGGCCCAGCCCCGGGCATAGGGAGCGTTCACGCCTGGGCCGCGCACGCGCAGGTGCCGGATCTTCCAGGTACCGTCGACCTTTACGTAGTCCTCGTGGTAGCGCGCCGACAGCCAGCGAGCCTCGTGGTTCTCGCGAAAGGTGAACAGGCCGAAGAAGTACCAGACCCCGTGGGCGGTCGTACCATCGACCTCGAGGATCGGGTTCATGACCATGTGCTGCGAGAAGCGGATGCTGCGCGCGAAGCCCTCGAAGAGCGAGCGAATCTCCGCATGCCCCTCCGCGTGGCCGATCCCGGCGCCGTGCCAGGTGCCGTCCTCGCTGAACAGCGTGGTGATCCGCTCGGGATCATGGTCCGCGTCGCAGATCTCGCAGTAGCGCGCCTTCAGCTGCTTGATCGCCTCGAGATCCTCGAGTCGCGCAACGCGTCGCTCCAGCTCGGCCAGGTCCATCGCTCGCCCTCCCGTCGCTGCCCCTCCTCTAGGGAGGAGCCGGTCCCTTCAGGTCGCCGACCAGGTCGAGGCTCACCTCGACCGTGGGAGACACGCGCAGCAGGAAGTTGCTGTAGTCGCGCAGACCCCAGCGGACGTAGGGGACCTCGAAGCGGGCGTGAACGCGGACGCGCCCGTCCTCGAGGTACGCCTTTCCGGGAACCGTGATGGGCTCGGAGACACCGTGGATCTCGATGCTGCCGGACAGCTCCACGTCGAGGACGTCGTCGCGGTGCCGCTGGATCGCAACTCGCTGGGGAAGGAAGACGATCTCGGGGTAGGTCTCGCTCTCGAGCACCGCGCGGTGCATGTTGCGGTCGCGAAGGCCGATCCCGGTCGTGCCGCTGCGGGCGCTGACCACGACCCGACCGTCGGCGAGTCCGGTCTCCGGATCGAAGCCGATCTCGCCGCGCGTCAACCGAAAGGAGCCCTCTACACTGTGAAGCGTCGCCCCGAGCTCGAACCCGACGTGGCAGGCGCCGGGATCCAGGACCAGGTGCTGGGGAAGCGGGGCTTGGGGCGCGGCACCCCAGGCGCCGGCCGGCGCGAGCAGACACAGCACGAACAGCGCCGCTCTCATACCCGCCCCCGGACGCAGATGCGCCAACGGAAGCCTAGCCAGTGCCACGTCCGGGCGCATGTCGGTCCAGCAGCGGACCTCTGCCGCGAGCGGCGCTCCGGCGCTATGTTCCCGCCCAGGTGAGGCCCGAGCCCGCGCGCCTGGTGCGGCCGCTTCCGGTCCGACCGGACGCAAAGTAGCTGAGGGTCCGCCGACGAGGCAGAGGCGCGCGTCGCCCAGGAGCGGGATCCGACACGCCGGCGCGCCATGGCAGATGAGGACCCATGCGGATCGCGAGTGTCGGCCGGGCACTGCCCTCTCACTACTACGACCCGGCGGCGCTCCTGGACGCCTTTCGCAGGCTGTGGGGCGGTCGGATGCACAACCCTGCCCGGCTGGAGCAGCTTCATCACAACGTGCGGGTCTCGGGACGCCACCTGGCGCTCCCGATGGAGGCCTACGATAGGCTGGCCGGATTCGGAAGCGCCAACGACGCCTTCATCGCCTGCGCGACCGATCTCGGGGAGCGAGCGGTGACCGACGCGCTCGAGGGCGCGGGCCTCGCGCCCGGTGACGTGGATCACATCTTCTTCGTGTCGGTGACGGGCATCGCCACGCCCTCGATCGACGCGCGGCTCGTCAACCGCATGGGCCTGCGACCGGATGTGAAGCGCACGCCCATCTTCGGGCTCGGCTGCGTGGCCGGAGCCGTGGGGATCACCCGGGCCGCAGACGCCGTTCGCGCCTGGCCCGGCCAGTGCGCGGTCCTGCTCTCGGTGGAGCTGTGCAGCCTGACGCTTCAGCGCAGCGATGCGTCGATCCCGAACCTGATCGCGAGTGGCCTCTTCGGGGACGGAGCGGCCGCAGCGCTCGTGCTGGGGACGGAGCATCCCGCGGCTCGCGGGCCGCGGATCGTGGCGACGCGCTCGGTCTTTCACCCCGACACGGAGCGCGTGATGGGCTGGGACGTGACCGACGAGGGGTTTCGCATCGTGCTCTCCGGCGATGTTCCGGCCATGGCGCGCGCGATCCGGCCCAACGTCGACGCGTTCCTCGCTGAATCCGAGCTCGACCTGGCTCACATCGACCGCTTCGTCTGTCATCCGGGCGGACCCAAGGTCCTGCGGGCGCTCGAGGAAGGGCTGGACCTGCCCGCCGAGGCGCTCAAGCTCACCTGGGACAGCCTCGAGCGGATCGGAAACCTGTCGAGCGCCTCCGTGCTGATGGTGCTGCGGGACACCCTGACCCAGGATCCGCCGCCCCCCGGGGGCCACGCCCTGGTGATTGCGATGGGCCCCGGCTTCTGCTCCGAGCTGGTGCTCCTCGAGTGGTGATCCCCTACCTGATCTTCCTCGCCGCGGTCGGCGCCCAGCGAATCGGCGAGCTCCTCGTCAGTCGACGCCACACGCGCTGGAGTCTCGCCCGGGGCGGGATCGAGGTGGGGCGGGGCCACTTTCTCGCCATGAAGGCGCTGCATGCGGCCTTCCGGGTCGCCTGCGCACTCGAGGCGGTATGGCTGCACCGACCCTTCGTGCGCTGGCTGGGCGCTCCCATGCTCGGACTCGCGCTCGCGGCACAGGCTCTGCGCCTGTGGAGCCTTCGCAGCCTCGGGGAGCGGTGGAATGCGCGGGTGATCGTGGTGCCCGGGGCGCCGGTCGTGGCCCGGGGCCCCTACCGCTTCGTGCGCCATCCCAACTACCTGGCGGTGGCGGTCGAAGCTCTGGCGATTCCCCTGGTCCACGGAGCATGGATCACCGCGCTCACGTTCAGCGTCTTGAACGCGGGACTGCTCACGGTTCGCGTTCGCTGCGAGGAACGTGCGCTCGCTGCCCACTGTCCGGACCCCGCCGGGATCGGTCGACTCCCCCGCTTCGTGCCGCGGATGAGCCGGGCATGACGCGAAGCGAGATCCTGGATCGCGTGCGACGAACGATCCGCGCAGAGCTGGAGTGTGACCTGGCGGTGGACGAGGCCTCGGAGCTGCTCGACGATCTGCAGCTCGACTCGCTCCAGCGGCTCACCCTGTCGGTGGCGCTCGAGAACGACTTCGAGATCTGCTTCGACCCCGACGAGGAGCAGGAGCTCGTGACGGTCGGAGACGTGGTCGACCTG
Source organism: Myxococcota bacterium (assembly GCA_046757685.1). Classification (GTDB taxonomy): domain Bacteria; phylum Myxococcota_A; class UBA9160; order SZUA-336; family SZUA-336; genus JBHHYV01. The sequence continues at coordinate 8,780 of JBHHYV010000075.1, read as the reverse complement.
CTCGAACGAGAGACCGCCGGGAGGGAAGGAAGCGCGGATGCACGCGAGACCTGAGACCCTGGGAGCTCTGCTGGGGAGCGCGAGCGCATCGGACCGCGGCGTCGTCTTCGTGGACCGGGCGGAGCGCGAGGTTCGACTCCCCTACTCCGAGATCGCCGCGCGTGCCCGCACGGTCGCGGGCGGTCTCCAGCGCCTGGGCCTCCGCACGGGCGACCGCGTTGCGCTGGTGCTCCCCACGGGACCCGGCTTCTACGACGCCTTCTTTGGCGCCGTGCTCGCGGGACTCGTCCCGGTTCCGCTCTACCCACCCGTACGGCTGGGGCGTCTGGACGAGTACCACACGCGCACCGCCACGATGCTGCACGCGTGCCGGGCGCGTGTGGTGCTGTGCGACAAGCGCACGCGGCGCGTGATCGGACGCTCCATCGAACGGGCGCGGCCTGAGCTGGGATGCCTCACCGTCGACGAGATCGCGCGAGCCGAGCCCGAGCCGGCCCAGAGGGTGGCGGACGACGTGGCCTTCATCCAGTTCTCGTCGGGCAGCACCGCGGAACCCCGACCGGTCGAGCTCACCCATCGACAGATCCTGGCCAACGCCGCGGCGATTCTCCGCGCGATCTTCGAGGCTCATCCGGAGGCGCCAGGCGCTCCTCATGTGGGCGTCAGCTGGCTCCCGCTCTATCACGACATGGGACTCGTCGGCGCGGTGGTGAGCGCGCTCTACCATCCCGGCGAGCTGGTGCTGATTCCGCCCGAGGCGTTCGTCACCCGGCCCGCCCTCTGGCTGCGCGCGATCTCACGCCACCGGGGTACGATCAGCCCCGCGCCCAACTTCGCCTACGGGCTCTGTCTGGATCGGGTTCGCGACGAGGAGCTCGTGGGAGTCGACCTGTCGTCGTGGAAGGTGGCGCTGAACGGCGCTGAGCCCGTCACCCCGGCCGTCCTCGCGCGCTTCGTCGAGCGCTTCGGGTCCTGGGGACTGCCGTCGACCGCCCTCACGCCAGTCTACGGGCTGGCGGAGGCCACCCTGGCGGTCACCTTCTCCGACCTGACGCGTCGCTTCCGCTCGGAGCGCTTCGACCGGGATGCCCTCCACCATGATGGCGTGGCCCGACCGGACGCCGAAGGACATCCCCTGGTAAGCCTGGGGCCCGCGCTGCCGGGACTCGAGGTGCGCATCGCCGGCCCCGACGGGGAGCCCCTCGGCGAAGGGGAGCTCGGCGACGTACGGGTTCGCGGCCCCTCCGTCATGCGCGGCTATCACGCCATGCCCGAGGCGACCGCCGGGAAGATCCGCCGAGGCGAGACGCGCAGGCGCTTCCTGGCGGGAGAGCTGGAGCCCCCGGCGCCGGTCCACGCGCTCCGGCTCGCCCTCGAGATGGTGCGCTCGCGGATCCAGCTCTCGCGCGTGCGACGCGAGGGGTGAGTCCCGGTCGGGGGCCCCGGATGCCTGAGCCCGACGCGCGGATCGTCGTCGTCGGCTGCGGTCCGGTCGGCATGACCCTCGCCAACCTGCTGGGTACGTACGGCGTACCGACGCTGGTCCTGGAGCGAGGCCCGCAGCTCTTCGACGCCCCGCGGGCAGTGGGCACGGACTTCGACTGTCTGCGCGCATGGCAGGCGGTGGGCCTTGACGAGAAGCTGCTCGCGGACATGATCCCGAGCGGCCCGGACGGGATCGGACTCGTCTACCGCGACGTCCACGGCCGCCGCTTCATGGAGGTCCGCCCCCGGGGACGGGAGTACGGGTTCGCCGTGGGGTACGGCTTCATCCAGCCGCTCGTCGACCGGGTCCTCCTGTCGGGGCTCGAGCGCTTTCCCCACGTCCAGGTGCGCTTCGGGCGGCGGGTCGATGGCGTGGTCGAGGACGCCGAGAGCGTGGTGGTCTCCGGTCAGACCGGCGACGGGCGGCCCTTCGAGGTGCGCGCCGCGTGGGTCGTCGCCTGCGACGGCGGCCGGAGCACGGTTCGCCGCGGGCTCGGCATCGCCATGCACGGGCCCCGCTTCGCCCAGCGCTGGCTCGTGCTCGATACCCTCGAGGCCGAGACTGCCGAGCGCAACGTTCGCGACGTGAACATCTGGTGCGACGCCGAGCGTCCAGCCGTCTGCGTCCCCCGACTCCACGGCCACCGTCGCTGGGAGTTTCTGGCACACCCCGACGAGAGCGACGAGGCACTGCTCTCTCCCGCGACGATTCGCCGGCTGCTGGCGCCTCACACGGACCCGGACGCGGTCGAGGTCATCCGCAAGGTCGTCCATACCTTTCGCGGACGCGTGGCCGAGCGCTACCGCGCCGGGCGCGTGCTGCTGGCAGGCGATGCGGCGCACGTGACACCTCCCTTCGCGGGACAGGGAATGGCGATCGGCATTCGCGATGCGTCGAACCTGGCCTGGAAGCTGGCGCTGGTGAGCCGGAGTCTGGCGAGTCCCGCGTTTCTCGACAGCTACCAGCTGGAGCGTCGCCCGGGCGCGCAGGCGACGGTTCGGCTGGCGCTCCGCCTGGGACGGGTCATGACGCCGGGCGGACCCCTGCGCGCCCGTCTGGTCCCGGCGGCGCTTCGACTCCTGGGCCGGATCCCACGAGTGCGGGCCTACCTGCTCGAGGGTGGGCCCCGGCCGAAGCCGCGCCATCGAGACGGCTGGTACGTTGCCTCCCGGCGGGGCGGTGCGGCCGGTGCGATGGCGCACCAGCCCTTCGTTCGCACCGCGTGCGGCGAGCGCGTGAAGCTCGATCGGGCACTCGGCCCCGGCTTCGCGATGCTCGGAATCGGGTGCAATCCGATCCGCGGGCTCGCAGAAGAGACGCGCACCTACTGGCGGGAGCGAGGGACCCGCTTCCTCCGCGTCCGGTCTGCGGGAGACCCACCGCCCGAGGAGCCGTGGATCGAGGATCTGGAGGGAGGACTCCAGCGGTGGCTGGGCGGGCGAGAGCGCAGGCTGCTCCTGGTGCGCCCCGACCGCTACGTGGCTTGCGACGTCCCCGCCGAGCGGGCCGAGGCAGCGCTGGCCGACCTGCGCCGGCGCCTCGACGGACCCTGATCGTGAGACGGCTGACCCATCTCTCGCTTCAGCATCGCGCGCTGACCCTGGTCCTGGTGCTGGCCTCGGTCGCGGCTGCGGGGGCGGGCCTGCTCCGCCTCACCAGCGACGTCGGGTATCGCGCGTTCCTCGGTGCCGATCATCCCAGCGTCCGGACCTTCGACGCCTTCCTGGAGCGCTACGGCGCGGGCCTGCCGATGCTCGCGGTGTGGAGCTGTGACGAGTCTCCCTGCCGGAGCGTCTTCGATCCGGCGGCGCTCGAGATGGCCTCGAGCGTCGTCGACTCGATCGAGGGCGCGCCCTTCGTTCGCGGCGTCACGAGCCCAGCCACGGCACCGCTGCTGCTGGCCACGTCCCTGGGGCTGGTCGTGCGCCACCTGATGGAGGATGGAGCGCCGAGCACGGATCGCGAAGGTCTGGCCGCGCGGGCCATTCGCGACCCGGCCTGGCGGGGCCGCCTCGTCTCCCCGGATGGGCGCACCGGAGCGATCGTCGTCGACGTGCGCTCCTCGCGCGGCGAAGCCGCGACCGCGGTCTACCGGACGCTCGACCGCGCGCTGGCTCCCTTCGAGGCGCGCGGATGGAAGTTCCACCGCGCAGGCGGTCCGGTGGAGTTCGTCGTGGCGGGAGCCGAGCTGGCGGACGCGACCGCACGGATGGTCCCCGTCATGGTGGCCCTGGTGGGAGGCACCCTGCTCGTCTGCTTCCGATCGCTACCCGCGGCGGCGGCGGCGCTCGCCACGGCAGGCGTCGCGGTGCTGTGGATGATGGGTCTCCACGGAGCGACCGACTGGCCCCAGAACAGCTTCAGCCAGACCCTCCCGCCTCTCCTGCTGGTGATCGGCGTCTCCGACGCAATCCACCTGGTCGCTCGCTATGCGAACGCGGTCGACGGCAGCCGGGCCACCTCCCGCGCCGAGCGCTGCGGCCTGCTCGAGGGGATCGCGGGAGACGTCGGCCCCGCATGCGCGATGACCTCACTCACCACCGCGGCGGGCTTCGCCTCGTTCCATGCGAGCCATCTGGAGAGCTTCCAGCGTTTCGGCATGATCGCGGCGTTCGGAGTCATCGCCGCACTCCTGCTGACCTTCAGCCTGCTCCCGGTGCTGCTGCTCTGGGTCCCGCCCGAGCGTCTGCGCACCCGCTCCGTATCGGCTCGCTGGGACGCCGCCCTGCTGCGATTGATGCGAGTCGACCGGCGTCATGGCGGCGCCATCCTGGGCATCGCACTCGTCGTCGGAGTCGCCGGCTCGATCGGGATGACGAGGCTGAAGGTCGACGCCAGCTTCGAGGAGCTCTACGGCGCAAACAGCAGGGTCGTGCGTTGGTCCTCGTTCATCGCCGGGCACCTCGCACGACCCGACCAGCTCGAGATCGATCTGGAGCTTCCCGACGCTACCGACCTCGCCGATCCGGCTACCCTCCACGTGTTGCGCAGCCTGTCCGACGATCTGTCCAGCGTCGAGAGCTTCGGGACCACGCGCTCCCTTCTCGATCCGCTCGACGCGGTCCACGACGCGTTGGGCCTGGCCTCGCCGCCGCCGGGATCGCCGGATGCGCCGCGCGAGGCCAACGCCGCGCTGCTCCGGATCGTTGCGCCGCGCGGGGAGGGGCTGGGCGGCAGGCACGCCTCCCCCTGGGTGGATCGCAGCGGCGAGCACCTGCGCCTCTCGGTCCAGGCAGACAAGTCGCCGCAGGACGTGATGCGCGCAGTCCTGGCCCAGGTCCACGAGATCCTGGAGCACCGTCTACCGGGAGGCTGGTCGTGGACCCTGACGGGCCCCTACGCGATCGTCCACGACATGGTAGACGAGATCCGCACGACGCAGCTCTCGAGCTTCACGGGAGCGGGTGTGACCGTCTTTGCGATGCTGGTGATCTTCCTGCGCTCACCGCGCTGGGCCCTGCTCGCGATCGTGCCCACGGTCCTGCCGGTTCTCGCGACGCTTGGAATGATGGCACTTGCCGGGATCCCTCTCGACGTCGGGAGCGCCATGGTGGCCGCAGTGGTGCTCGGGATCGCGGTGGACGATGCGATCCACATGCTCGACCGGGTACGCCGCCTGCGCCGCTCCGGGCTCAGCCATGCGCAGGCGGTCCATGACTCGGTGATCCACGTGGGGCGGGCCCTGGCCACCACGTCTTTCGCACTCGCGATCGGCTTTGCGGCGCTGGCGCTCTCCCCCTGGCAGAGCATCGCCAACTTCGGGCTGCTCTCGGCGGTCGCCATTCTCGGGGCCCTCGCCGCCGACCTGGTGGTGCTGCCCGCGCTCCTGATCCGCTTCGGGGGAGGCACCCGGACGGGAGCGGCGCGCGCCGCCTGAGGCGGGCCCATCGCCGAGCGGTGCGAGAGGAACCTGGACGCCGCGGGCTCCTGGAACACGACCGGACCGCTCCGGCTACAATCGAGGCGCGGCGTCACCCGAAATCGGCGCCCGGGAGGCGAGCGCATGCCGCGAGGACACTTCAGCTGGAGGTCGAAAGAAGGACGCCCACGCCGAGGTCCAGCCGCCGCCGGAGCGCTGGCGCTCGTCGCGATCCTACTCGGCGGGCCGGCGCCGTCCCGCGCCGACGAGACCTGCCTGTCCCCCTACATGGCCAAGATCGTGGGCCAGGAGCAGTTCGTCTACGTGTGGACACTGGGCGTCGAGGGCGTGGGAGACGGTCAGGACAAGCTGGTCACCCTCGATGCCCGGCCCGACTCGAGCACCTACGGCCAGGTGATCCACGTCCTCCCGGTGGGTGGGCGCAACGAGGCCCACCACAGCGGCCTGACCGACGACCGTCGCTTCCTGTGGGCCGGCGGCCTCGATACGAGCAAGATCTTCATCTTCGACATCCACTCCAATCCCTCGCAGCCGAGGCTTCACAAGGTGATCGGCGACTTCGTCTCGCGCAGCGGCGGTGCCGTGGGACCGCACACCTTCTATGCGCTCCCCGGACGCATGCTGATCACGGCTCTCTCCAACAACCGCGATCACGGTGGGCGGACCGCGCTCGCCGAGTACACCAACGCGGGAGAGTACGTCGCGACCTACTGGATCCCGCACGCCGGAGACCTGCAGGGAAGCACCCGAACCGGGCAGTACGCGGACGGCTACGGCTACGACGCCCGCGTGCAGCCACGACTCGATGCGATGCTCACCTCGTCGTTCACCGGCTGGACCAACTACATGATGGACTTCGGAAAGCTGCTCGGCGACAAGCAGGCGCTGGAGCGCACCGGCAAGACGGTCGTGCTGTGGAGCCTCCACTCCCGGAAGCCCCGGCAGATCTTCGACGTCCCGGGAGCGCCGCTCGAGATCCGCTGGGCCTGGGGACCCAACCACGACTACGCGTTCACCGCCACCGCGCTCACCTCGAAGCTCTGGCTGATCGAGCGGGAGCCGCAGGGGACCTGGCGGGCCAGCGCGGTGGCCGACATCGCCGACCCCTCGAAGCTGCCCTTTCCCGTCGACATCTCGATCTCGTCGGACGATACGCGGCTGTGGGCCGACACCTTCATGGACGGCACCGCCCGGCTCTTCGACATCCGCGACCCCCACCATCCGAAGCAGATCTACTCGAAGAAGATCGGCTCGCAGGTCAACATGGTCTCGCAGAGCTGGGACGGAAAGCGCGTGTACTTCAGCAGCTCACTGCTCGCGAACTGGGACAAGAAGGACACAAACAACGAGCAGTTCGTGAAGCTCTACCACTGGGATGGAAAGCAGCTGACCCACGAGTGGACCGTGGACTTTCTCGCGCAGAAGCTCGGACGCGCCCACCAGATGCGCTTCGGCTCGGGCGCGCTCTACGCTTCGCCCGACCCGGGTGCGGCGGCGGCCGGCAGCGTCGCAATGAGGTAGGTCGCGGGTGCGCCCCGTCCTGCGCCTGGGCTCGCTCCTCGCCGCCGCGCTGATCGCCGGCGCCGCCGCGGCGCACGAGCCCGCTTCCCGAGCCGCGCCAAGCGCCCCCCGGCTCGGCTTCGCGCCGCCGCCGGCCGGCTCCTACGAGCTACCCGTGCTGGGGTCGGCTGCCGATGGCGAGGTGCTCGACACGAGCGGCCGAGCGACTCGGCTGCACGACCTCTTCGAAGGCCGCGCGGTCCTGCTGAGCTTCGTCTACAGCAGCTGTGACGACGCGAACGGATGCCCTCTCGCACTCTCGGTCCTCGAGCGCGTGTGGGCTCGCTGCGCCGCCGACTCCGAGCTCGAAGGGCGCACCCGCCTGGTCACCCTGAGCTTCGATCCGGAGCGCGACACCCCGGAGGTCATGCACAAGCTCGCGACCGCCTTCGGTGCCCCGCCCGCCGACTGGAGCTTCTTGACGACCGCCGCACCGGCAAAGCTGGCGCCGATCCTGGCCGCGTACGACCAGTCGGTGGGGCGGGTCACCGACGGCCAGGGCCAGGCCACGGGGCAGCTCGCTCACATCCTGCGCGTGTTCTTGATCGACGTGCACGGGCAGATTCGGAACGTCTACAGCAGCTCGTTCCTCTACCCCGACGTCCTGGTGAACGACCTGCGGACACTCCTGCTCGAGTCGGACGCCGGCGCCCGGAGCCTGCGAGCCACGGCGAGGAGCCTGGACGGGTCGGCACCGCGTCCCTCGCCGCTCGACCTGCTCGCCCTGGCAGAGCATCCCCCCCTGGGGCTGCCCCGCTGCCGGAGGGGCCTGGAGCGGCGATCACCCGAGCCCGGATCGATCTCGGCCGCAAGCTCTTCCTGGATCGGCGACTGTCGCGGAACGGAACCCTGTCGTGCGCGATGTGTCACATCCCGCGCCAGGGGTTCACGAGCCACGAGGTGGCCACCGCCGTCGGGATCGAGGGGCGCACGCTACGGCGCAACGCGCCGACTCTCTACAACGTCGGGTACGCCCGGCACCTGTTCCACGATGGCCGTGAGGCCCGGCTGGAGCGCCAGATCTGGGGTCCCCTCCTGGCCGCCAACGAGATGGGCAATCCCTCGGTCGAGAGCGTCGTCGGCCGCCTGACCGACCTGACCGACTATGCAGGCCTCTTCGAGCGCGCATTCGCGGGCCGGGGTCCCAGCATGCAGACGCTCGGCGCGGCGCTGGCCAGCTACGAGCGCGCGCTGCTGTCGGGGAACAGCCCCTTCGACCGCTGGTACTTCGGGGGCGACCGGGACGCCCTCTCGCAGGCCTCGGTGCGTGGATTCCGCCTCTTCTCGGGCAGGGCGGGCTGTGACACGTGCCATCGCATCGGGGAGAAGAGCGCGCTCTTCACCGACCACCAGCTGCACAACACGGGGATCGGCTACCGCCAGGCGAAGGGCGAGCCTCGTCCAGTTCGCCACGTCACACTGGCGCCCGGGGAGTCCGTCGAGGTGGACAGCGCCACCCTGCAGACCCTCTCGGAACCCCTTCCGAGCGACCTGGGCCTCTACGAGGTGACGAAAGACCCGCGCGACCGCTGGAAGTACAAGACGCCCTCCCTTCGCAACGTCGCGCTGACCGCACCCTACATGCACGACGGCTCGCTCGCGACGCTGCGCGAGGTCGTGGAGTTCTACGCCGCCGGAGGCGCTCCCAACCCCACGCTCGACCCCGGGATCCACCCGCTCGAGCTCGCTTCGCGCGACATCGACGATCTCGTGGCCTTCCTGGAGTCCCTGACGGGAGACGACGCCGACCTGCTCGCACTCGACGCCGAGGCCGCCCCCGTCGGCGACCCCAGGTGAGCGACGGCTCCGTCCGTGTCCGGGCATGCCCGAGCGCATCGTTCGGGCGACGCGGGG
>JBHHYV010000074.1:0-18590 GCA_046757685.1 Myxococcota bacterium | reverse complement strand
CCGTAACGCTGACGCAGCCGCTCGGCTTCCGGCTCCCAGTAGCCGCGGAGCTCCGCGCGCAGCAGGTCGCCGCGCGGATTTCCCGTGACGTGGATCGGAGCTCCCGTGTAGTGCGGGTACTTGCGATAGAGCTCGGCGTTCTCGTCGCCCCAGGCGAAGAGCATGGAGACCTCGGCCAGGGCGGTCGCCGAGAGTCGCCGCGCGTAGTAGCTCTCGGGTGCGAAGTGGACGAGCCCCTCCTCGTCCCACGCCGCGATCCGATGGCCGAGCTGGCGCAGGATCCGGAACATCTTGATGCTGCGGGGAGTCATGCTCTTCGACAGGTAGAGACCCCGCGGCAGGGACGCGATCTGGAAGTCGAGCTGCGTCCGGTAGCCCAGCAGCGCCGGCAGACCTCGTTCGGCCGCCACGCACGCCAGCAGGAGCTTGGGGTCGAGCTCTCGAACCTGATTCTCGACTGGCAGGATCAGGTGGGGCAACCGCTCACACCTCCTGGCTGGGGCGCCCGGACGGCGCCTCCCGCGCCCTCGGCTGGGCCATTGAAGATCGGACGCCCGAACTCTAGCCTAGCTTTTCGCCCGCGGGAGCCCGAACATGCGCGGCCCAGCGTCCACACTCATCATCCCCGTCGAGAGCCAGGTCCGAGAGCTCGACGCCAAGCTGCTCCTGGCCTGTGTCGCGGCGGAGCGGGGATTTCGCGTCGTGCTCGGATCCCGGGCGTACGTCCACCATCGCGTCCATGCGATGGGACGCGGGGTGTACCTGGCCAAGAGTCTCCGGCCGCTGAGCGATCGCATGTTCGGGATCCTACGGCAGCTCGGTCACCACATCGTGGCCTTCGACGAGGAGGGGCTCGTCCGCTTCTCGGACGATGTCTACTACCGGCGGCGCCTGTCTCCCTCGGCGCTTCGCCGCATCTCGATCCTGCTCGCATGGGGACCGGACAGCGCCCGCCTGTTTCGCGACGCGCCTTCCTACTCCGGGATCCCGATCCGGATCACGGGAAATCCCCGGATCGATCTCATGCGGCCCGAGCTACGCGAGTTCTATCGCCACGATGTCGACGACATCCACCGCAGGTTCGGAGACCTGATCCTGGTCAACACCAACTTCGCGATGGTGAACGCGTTCGTGCCGGGGCTGAACCTGATTCGTCCGAAGCGCGCGGCCGATCGTCCTTCGGCGCTCGGGGGAGCCGGAGCGGGCCTGCCGCTCGACTACGTGCTGGGCCTCGAGGAGCACAAGCGTGCCCTCTACGAGGACTTCCATCGCATGATCCCCGCTCTCGCCGACGCGTTCCCAGAGCGATCGATCGTGATCCGTCCCCACCCCGGAGAGAGCTTCGACCCGTGGAAGGCCCTCGCGGGTCGCCGGTCGAATGTCCAGGTGGCGAGCGATGGGAGCGTGGTTCCGTGGCTGATGGCGGCGCAGGTGCTGATCCACAATGGCTGCACGACCGCCGTCGAGGCTGCGGTCCTCGGACGACCGGCGGTGACCTATCGACCGCGAAGCTCTCGACGCTACGACCTGGATCTACCCAACGACCTGAGCCATGGCGCGCGCGACCTGGACCAGCTCTTCCGCAGCGTAGCCGACATCCTCGATGGCAAGCTCGGTCCGCTCGAGGAGGGCGCCCGGCGGAGCGTGTTCGAGAGCCACCTGGTCGGCCTCGATGGGCGGCTCGCGGCGGATCGCATCGTCGACGTGCTCGAGGAGGCGGGCTACGGGCGCCCACCGCCGCCGCCCCGGCTCGATCGCGCGCTCGTGGGTCGAGCCCATCTGGCTGCGCGGACGGCGGTCAAGGCGCTGAATCGACGCCGGCGCGCCCACCGCAACAGCGCCGCCTTCCATCGCCATCGCTTTCCCGAGATCGGCGCCCGCGACCTGCAGGAGCGCATCGAGCGCCTGGGTCGGCAGCTGGGGCGCTTCGAGAACCAACACGTGAGAAGACGCTGGGAGCACGTCTTCTCGATCGAGTGCTGAGCTCGTGAGCACCCTTCGCCCGTCGCCCAGCCTCGAGGGGCCGCAGGCTGCTGCGGCCGTCGACGCCCAGACCTCGCAGACCTCGCTGGTGAGCGAGGCCCGCAGCCTGGTGGGCGACTGCTTCGCGCACCGGAGCGGCCTGTACTGGGCCGACCTGATCGCCACGCTTGCGGTGTCCTACACCTGTGCGGGGATCTATCTCTTCGCGCCGCAGCTCGGTGCAGGATCGCTGCTGGCGTTTGCCGTAGCGGGCTTCGGGCTCTTTCGTGCAGGCACGTTCATCCACGAGATCCAGCACATGGGACGCGGCAGGATGCTCGGCTTCAAGATCGCCTGGAACCTGGTCTGCGGCATTCCGCTGCTGATGCCCTCCTACCTCTACGAGAGCCACCTCGACCACCACAGCGTGCGCCACTACGGAACGAGCCGCGACGCGGAGTACCTGCCTCTCGCGCGCGGCCCCGCGTGGCGCATCGTTCTCTACCTGCTCGAGGTGCCGCTGCTCCCGCTGCTGGCAGTGGCTCGGTTCGGTCTACTGGCGCCCTTGTCCCTCCTGGTTCCGCCGCTCCGCCGCTGGGTGCTGGAGAGAGCCTCGTCGTATGGCATCGATCTTCGCTATCGCCGAGTGCTTCGCGGGGCAGAAGACCGCCGCCTGTGGGCGCTCGTCGACCTCGCGGGCTTCGGCTGGGTGATCGGGTGCGGGCTCGCGCTCGCGGGGGGCGTTCTTCCCCTCTCCTGGCTCTATCGGGTGTACGTCCTGGCGCTGCTCACCCTGGGGCTGAACTGGGTCCGGACCCTGGCGGCGCACCGCTATCGCAGCGCCGGGTCCAGAATGTCGCTCCGAGAGCAGCTCCTCGATACGCTGACGGTCTGCGGGAGCTCCCCGCTCACCTGGCTGCTCTTCCCGGTGGGCCTTCGCTATCACACCCTGCACCACCTGCTGCCGAGCATTCCCTACCACGCGCTCGGCCGGGCGCACCGGCGCCTGTGCGCGGCGCTCCCCGAGAGCTCGGTGTACCGGCAGACGCTGTGTCCGAGCTTCCGGTCGGCGCTGCGCACCCTGATTCGCGACGCCCGCACGGCCGGGGCGGAGGCCCGGCCGGCGGCTTCCTAGAGCCAGCCCTCGGAGCGGTACCAGGCCGCGGTCTCGCGCAGGCGCTCTTCGAGCGGAGCCGCCGGCTCGAACCGCAGGTCGCGCTCTGCCTTGCGCGACGAGCAGGTCCACGAGCCGGCGGTCATCTCACGCGCCTTGTCCCACGACAGTACGCCCGGCCTGCGAGTGATCCAGGCGGCTGCGTCGGCCAACGCTGCGGTCCCCCAGGTCATCAGGTCGGGCGGGCGAAGCGTGCGAACCCGCTCGCGTCCGAGCGCCCGCGCCAGCAGCAGGCCGAGCTCTCGGCCCGTGGGAGCCGCGTCGAATGCCGCAAAGTAGCGCCCGCGCCCCGGGTCCTCGCACGCGTCGGCCAGGCGCTCGCCCCTCTCGGCGGCACGCATCAGCATGCGAGCCAGATCTTCCGCGTGGACCAGCGAGTAGCGCCGGTCGTCTGGGCCCGGGGCCAGGTGCCAGCCGCGCGCCACCAGGCGAAAGAGGGTCCCCGTGGCCCGGTCGCTCGCCCCGAAGACGATCGGCGGACGCACCACCGTGATCGGCACCTCGCGCGCGAGGCCGGCGGCCGCATTCTCGCCCGCGAGCTTGCTCCAGCCGTAGCTCGAGACCGGCCTCGGGGGATCGCTCTCCACGCGCGGCCGGTCTTCGGACGGCCCGGCCGCCGCAAGGCTCGAGACCAGCACCAGCGCGGGTGGGCTCTGCCGCGACGCGCACGCCTCGACCAGGTGCCGCACGCCGTCCCGGTTGACCCGGTCCAGCTCATGCGCCCGCAGGGCCCGCACCAGGCCGGCCAGGTGGAAGACGACGTCCACGCCCCGCACCGCCGCCTCCAGGCTCCCGCGGTCCAGCACGTCCCCTGTCACCAGCGTTACGCCCGAGCGCCGCAGCGCGTCGACGCGGGAGCTCGACCGCACGAGCGCGAGCAGCTCGACCGAGCCCTCGCGTGCGACCTCGCGCACCAGGTGCCGGCCAATGAAGCCCGTAGCCCCGGTGACCAGAACCCTCAACGTCCCGGCTGCTCGACGGGCGTTTCGCGCCCCACTCGGGCGGCCTTCAAGCCAGGTCCCGCTCGTAGATGCGGTAGACCTTGTACAGGTCCGCTCCCAGGCGCTGGATCGGCCGGTTGATCAGGTCGTTGTCCTCGAGTGTCCATCCGACCTCGCAGCCCTGGATGCCCAGGCGAACGGCGGTGTCGAACGTCTGCATGATGAACTGCTCGGCGATCCCGCGCCTGCGGTAGCCCTCGACGACGCCCAGGGTCAGCATGCGGATCGCCTGGATCCGGCCCGGTCTCAGGTCGCGCAGCAGCGTGAGGAACCCGAAGGGAAGCAGGCGCCCGTCGAGCTTGCGCAGGCTCTCGTGGATGTCGGGCAGGCTCATGCAGAATCCGACCGGCCGACCCTCTGCCTCGGCCAGCAGCAGCAGGTCCGCGATGGCGACGCGCTTGATGTCGCGGGCGAGGTGATCGAACTCGCGCTCGGTCAGTCGCATGAAGCCCCAGTTCTTCTCCCAGCTCCGGTTGTAGACCTCGCGGATGAGCTGGATCTCGCGATCCAGGTGGCGCAGGTCGATGGGCCGGATCCGAACGTTCCCTCGCCGCGCGAGGCGCTCGGTCAGTCGTCGCCAGCGCTCCGGAACCGGGTTTGCCTGGGTCAGCCACCAGGCGTAGAGGTCCTTGGCCTTTCGCAGGCCCCACGACTCCAGGAGCTCCGCGTAGTAGGGCGGGTTGTGGTTCATCAGGATACGCGGCGGCGTCTCGAAGCCGCGAACGAGCAGGCCGCAGGGGTGGTTCAACGAGTAGTCGATCGGCCCCCGGATCGTCTTCCGCCCGCGCGCGCGCAGCCAGGTCGCTGCCCGTTCGAGAAGGGCGTGTGCGACCTCGGGATCGGGCAGCGACTCGAAGAGTCCGAAGCAGCCCAGGTGGGTGCCATGGACCTCGTTGAAGGGAGGGCTGTCGCTCACGAGAATGCGGCCGACGACCTCGCCTTCCTGTCGCGCGACGAACGCCTCGGCCGCACCGTAGTCGTAGAAAGGCTGCTGGCGCGGGTCGAGAAACGCCTTGCGTTCGCCCAGAAGGGGCGGGACCCAGACCGGGTCGTCGCGGTAGATGCGCCAGGGGAGCCGCACGAACTCACGCAGGGCTCTGCCGCCCGAGACCGGCTCGATCTCGACGTGGCCCGGCCCGCGAGCGGACTCCCTCGACCTCATGGCCTCAGTATAGGATCCGGGTGCGCGTGCCGGAGGGCGGATCCGCGCCCCGGAGACGCGCCCGCGCGGTCTCATCCGGCCCTCACGGTTCCACCCGCACGCGAACCTTCCCGCGAAAGCGCACCTCTCGTGAGTCGAGGTCCAGCTCCATCGCGGCGCCTTCGTACACGCGACCCGTACGCTCGACGCGCACATGCCCCTTCCCTGTCAGCCGGCGGTGCTCCTGGTCGTAGCGGGCCCGGTCGCTGCGAAAGGTGTCTCCCGTCGCGGTGTCCCCCTCGACGTTCCCCGACAGCTCGAGGTCCTCGCGGTTCAGGTAGACCAGGCCGCGATCGGAGCGGACCCGAATGGGCTCCTGCCCCTCGCGGCCCTCGAAGACGATCTTCACCGACTCCAGGTGTGCCACCCTGCGCACCCAGTCGACGCGCGCTCGAGACGCGTGCACCCGATAGCCAGACTCCCCCGGTCGGAAGCCCTGGAAGACGACATCCTCGAGTGTAGTCTCTGGAGAGGGCGAGGCCGCCCCGGCGCTCGAGGCGAGCAGCCAGACGAGCAGCGCGCCCATCCCTCCAATGCTCGAACGCCTCATCCACCCATCCCAGCTGCGGCCGGACGCATTCAGGGTAGGGCGGACAGACGCGCTGTCACCCGCGCGCTCGAGCCAGGTGGGCCAGGGCGAGCAGTCCCCAGGCGAGAAGGCTCGCCGTCCCGGGCTCGGGGATCGCCCGCACGTCGGAGAAGCCGTCGATCTCGGTCGAGACCGTCGCGTTCGGGTCGAGCGAGACGCGCACGTAGCGAATCCAGGGAAGTCCGGTTTGCGCGATGTCGACCGGCGTACCGCCTCCCGAGCCCGCGTAGAGCGCGAGCAGACCGGCGAAGTCGAGCCCCTGCCAGGCACCGCTCTGGATGGCCGCAGGGTCGACGGGAAGCGTGAAGTCGCTCGGGATCGAGCCGTCGGCGCCGAAGGGATCGGTCGTGTCGCTGAATCCGAGGGTCGGGTAGAGGTCGTCGGCCGCGACGCCCGCGATGTCGAACCAGCTCGACAGATCCTGGCTCACCGAGATCCGTCCTGGCTCAGCGAAGATCGACGTGGCGATCGGCGCAAAGTTCGGGTCGCTGAAGAAGGCGTTCCCGAACACGATCAGATCCGCCCCGAAGGGATTCTGCGGGTCGTCGAGCACGGGGTGGTCGAAGCCCACGATCAGCTCTCCTCCGGCGCCGATCGATACGACCTGCTCCGGCTTGAAGGGAGAGTTGAAGGGCGTGACGGTTCCCGCGGGGAAGGTCTGACCCATGAAGACCGTGGTGCCGTTGTCGCGGGTCGGCGCACCGAGAGCGGAGTTCGGATCGGCGAAGCCGGGCTGCGGGTTGGATCCGCTCGCGAACTGCACGACCTGCGTGGCAAAGGGCACGGCGCGGGCGGCCGGTGCGACGACGAGAGCGAGTACAAGGGCCGGAATCCAGACGGGCATCGAGCGTACCTCCGGGGTTTCGTGGCGGATGGGGCCCGGTCAGGTCTTCTGGCTTCCGGATCGTCCGGTGCGTCGCGCCTTCCCGGATCCCTCTCGAGATCCAGTGGCCTCTTGCGACGCCCGTCCCCGGTCACAGCGGCGCGACCGCGAGGGACTTTCACCCTCTTCCCTTGGCGGGCCCGATTTTGTGGCTGGGGACCTCATGCCACCGCCTCTGCGGGCTGTCAAGCCGAGACTCGCTTCGGTTGACAGACGGGCTCCCCGGCTGGTAACGCTGATGGGGCTCCGGTCGCGCCACGTCGGCGCGCTCGAGGGAAGGCCGTGAGAATCGGCCGCGGTCCCGCCACTGTGATGGAGGAGCTTCGCCGAAGGCGCCACTGGATCCCCGGGATCCGGGAAGGCTCGGACGAAGCGTCTGACTCCTGAGCCAGGAGACCTGCCGGAGTGAACGCACGTGGGGTGCGCTCCTCGAGGAAGGGGTCGGGTTCAGTGTCGCGAAAGTCCGTCGCTCTGGTCCTGGCCCTGTGTTCTCTCGCCGCCCGGCTCTCGGGTGCGGCGGAGTTCTCCGAGAATCCCGACGCCCCTTCGGCCTTCACCACGACGATCGAGGCTCGGGCGTTCGACGACCGCTTCGAGACTCTCGAGGACGTGCTCGACCATGTTCCGGGCGTGCGGGTGCGGCGCAGTGGCGGGCTCGGCAGCTTCAGCACCGCGTCGATCCGCGGCTCCAAGCCGGAGCAGGTGCTGGTGCTGCTCGATGGGGTGCGGCTCAACTCCTCGGAGCGCGGCGCGGTCGACCTGTCGACGATTCCCCTGCGCCAGGTCGAGCGCATCCAGGTGATCCGGGGCGGGAGTGCCGGGGCACGCTTCGGGTCGGACGCCGCGGGTGGCGTGATCTCGATCACGACGCGCCGCCCCGACGACGACCGCTCCCTCGACGTCTCGGCCACGACGGGGACGCTCGCGACCCGTGGCGTGGACGCAACCGCCTCGCTTGGCCGCGACCGGCTGCGAGGGGGCCTTTCGTGGGAGCACGTGCAGAGTCGCAACGACTTCCGCTTTCGCCGCGACCTGCGCGAGCTGCGCGGAACCCCCTTTCTGAGCTTCGGGCTTCCCTCGCCGACCCACCGGCGACTGAACGCCGACTTCGTCCGTCAGAGCGCGCTGCTGCGCGGTCTCTTCGACACCAGCCCCAGCTCGACATTGTCCGCGACCCTTCAGCTGCAGCGACGCGAGCGGGGCCAGCCGGGAAACTTCTCGACGGCGCCGCTGCTCGGAACCGATGCGCAGGTGAGCTGCCCGACGGCACGCCAGCGCTTTGGGCGCGCGGTCGGGAACCTGACCTGGCGACACCACGCGCTGGGTCCGGGCTCGCTCGAGCTCTCGCTGCGCCACCGCTACCAGAGGACGAAGCTGCGCGATCCGCTGCGCGGGGGCCGCAACTGCGGCCTGATCCAGCCGCTGCTTCGAGGTACGACCCAGGTCAGCAGCGTCGATCAGCAGTCGGGGCTCGAGGGCGTCTACCGGCTTCGGTCTGGTTCGTGGGGTCCCCTGGGTCTCGGCGGACGCATGACGACCGGGCTGCAGCTCGATCGACTGCGGGCCGACGAGGTCGACGACCCGTCGCGCTGGGTCTACCGCGCCTCGTTCCTGGGTGACGTGCAGCTCTTCGGGGGCACGCTGCGGCTGATCCCCCAGCTGGGCTTCGAGCGGGCCTGGATGCGCCCGGTCCGCGTGCTCTCGGCCGGGACGGGCGCGCCGATCTCGGCACGGCCCGACAGCGGCGCCGAGTGGACTCCCGCGATCGGTGCGATCCTGCGCCTCGGCCGCGACGTGCGGGTCAAGCTCAACTACGGTCGCGCGTTCCGCCGTCCGAACTTCGGCGAGCTCTTCTTCCCCAACCTGGGCTTCGCGCGCGGGAACCCCACGCTCCGTCCCGAGCGCGGGATCTCGTTCGACGTGGGCCTCGAGCTGCGACGCGCCCACCTGGGATGGCTGAGTGAGCTGGCCTTCGAGGGAGCCTTCTTCCATCGCAACCTCCGGGACTCGATCGAGTGGAGGCAGCTGAACTTCACCTTCGAGCCCGTCAACCTGACCTCGACGCGCGAGGTGGGCTTCGAGCTCTCGGGAGCGGGGACGATCTTCGGGCGCCTCGAGCTCTCGGGGACCTTTACCCGTCTCGACGCCCGCCTGGGCTCGCGTCCCCACCGGCGACTTCCCCATCGCCCCCGCAACCGGAGCTTCGGGCGCGCCGCGCTTCGCCTCGGGCCCACACGGCTCTGGGTCGAGGCGACGCTCGAGACCTCGCGCTTCCTCGAGGAGACGGAGTCGCTGCGCGTGGTGGGGTCTCGCCAGCTCGACGGCGGGATCACGCTGCACCTGGCGTCGATCCCGGGACTCTCATGGGTTCCGGGCAACCTGCGCCTGACCTCGGAGTGGACCAACTGGACCGACGAGCAGCGCTTCGACTCGCTGGGCCTGCCACTGCCCGGCCGCACCTGGACCCTCCGGCTGCGCGGGCGGCTGGCGCCGGGGCTGGACCGCTGATGCGGGCGCTCGCGCGGGCCTCGTGGCGGGCGGCCTGGTGCCTGGTGTGCCTGGGGGCGACGCTCACGAATGGGCCCGCGGATCGCCTGGTGCTGGGCTGCTTCGCTCCGCCCGCCGTCCGATTCGACCTGGCCGATCCGAACGTGGCGTGGGCGGCGTGCGCCTCGATCGTGCCGGGCGCGTTTCCCTTCCGGGTCGACCCCTCGGGTGGCCTCCAGGCCGCGCCCGGACGCGCTGCCTTCCTGCTGCCTGCCGCGCTCTCGGGCGGGACGATCGATGACGTCGTGCTCGAGCGCCCGGACCTGGCGTGGGTAACCGTCTCGGGGGGCGTGGAGGGGATCGTGCCCTTCGACCCGCAGACCGGCGCGGCGATTCCCGTGCGCTTCGAGGGGACGCTCGGCGCCTTCGTCCCCACGCAGGTCTCCTTCTCGGGAGCCTTCACCCGGTCCGACGGCTCGCAGGTGGGTCAGTTCACGACCAACTTCACGAGTGGTGTCGCGCGCGTGGGCAACCGGCTGCTCGCCGTCACCTCGAACTTCGCCGCCACGGGCTTGAACGCCGTGAACAACCCGGGGACCGTCCTGCTCTTCGATGTCGACGAGTCCCAGCCGGGCGAGATCTCGGTCGACCGCCCGGTCTCGGGTCCCGATCACGTGCTCACGAGTGACTTCAACCCGACGGGGATCGTCGCGCTGCCCTCCGGTCCGGTCGCGGTCACGAACACCGGAGTGCTGATCCTCACCACGCCCCCGACGGCGGGAAGCGCCGCCAGCATCGATCTGATCGAGCCCTCGAGCGGGGCGCCCCTGCTCTCGATCCCGCTGGGGCTCGCGACCCCCGCGTTCCGCGACCTGGCCCTGGACTCGACCGGCTCGGTGGGCGTGATCGGATCGGCGGCGCTCCGGCAGCTCTACGCGATCGACCTGCGGGGAGTCGGATCCTTCGTCGACCCGGGAGTCGATCCGACGCTACAGCGTACCTCGTGCAACGCGGGGGCCGGGGCGGGGGTTCCGTGCGCACCGGCGCGGGTCGTGCGCGGCGTCGCGAACCCGATCGCGATCCCCGCCTCGCCCCAGGGGATGCCCAGCCCGGACGGCTTCGTGCCCGACGTGGAGTTCGGAGGCGACGGCGGCTTCATCATCGCGACGGCCTCCGATGACGGGCTGCTCGCGGTGGCACCCTTCGACCCGCGCAACCTCTCGGGGCCCCATCCGCTTCTCGCCTCCCGCTTCGGGGCGGTCGAGGCGTTCCAGGTCACTCCCGCGGCCGAGGCCGCCGTCGGGCAGGAGCACGGTCCCGGACCGCTCGCGCTGAGGCCGCCTCCGGGCGGGGGGCTCGCAGGCACGCTCGCGGTCTGGACCACCCTCGGACCGGCCGGGCGCCTCGACCGAGGCGTCCTCGGGGGCACGCTGCCGGGGCCGACGGGCGACCTCGATGGAGACGGCAGCGAGGACGCTCTCGACGACTGTCCGCTGCTCGCGAACCCAGGTCAGGCGGACGCCGGCGGGATCGGGGCGTCGGGTCCGGACGGCATCGGCGACGCCTGTCAGTGCGGTGACGCTTCGGGCGACGGCGGCGTGGACGCACTCGATCTCGCGGCGATCTCGGATTGCCTCGCGGGAGCGATCCCGTGTGCGTCGCTCTGCGACACCAACGGGGACGGGCTCTGCGACGTCTCGGACGTGACCGCGGTCCAGCTCGTGCTGGCCGCGAGCGCGGCGCCCCGCTGTGCCGCCTTCACACTCCCCTGACGCGCGGACCGGTTCGGCCGACGCGGTGGGCGGAGGGCGTCGTCGAGACCTCCCTGCTCACGGCACGCGAGCGCGCAGGGTGCGGACCTCGGGGATGCCGAGCACCGCCAGCGTCGGCAGCACGATCATCCCGACTGCGATCCACAGCGTGAGGCTCGTTCCGACGGCGTCCGCGAGCGGGCCGGCCGCAGCCTCGGCGAGCGGAATCAGGACGATCGAGCCGAGCGTGTCGTAGGCGATCACGCGGGAGAGGGCTTCGGGGGCCACGTGCGTCTGCAGCGTCGTGTACCAGAGCACCATGAAGAGCTCGAATCCCACCCCGGCCGCGAAGGCGCCGGCTGCGACCGCGAAGACGGGGGCAGGGCCGACCAGCAGCAGGGGCGGCAGCGCCAGCAGCAGCGTCAGCAGCGTGCCGAGCAGGATCGGGCGTCGCACGCGGAGCTGGAGGGCGGCGACGCCTCCGCAGAGCAGCCCCGCGCCGTAGGCGCCTGCGATCCATCCCCAGTCCGTGGCACCTCCGAGCCGCCGCATTGCAACGAGGGGTCCGACGACCGCAAAGCTCGCCTGGTAGGCGGCCAGCAGCACCGAGAACTGGATCACGACGGTCCAGAGCCAGCGGTGCGAGGTGAACTCGCGCCAGCCCTGGCGGAGATCGCGGAGCACGCTACTGGGGGTGGCCCGCGGCTGGGAGCGCGGGCGCAGGCTCGCGACCAGAGCGGCACTGACGCCGAAGCTGGCTGCGTCGATCGCAATCGCCCAGCCGGCGCCCACGGTCGCGACCAGTACACCCGCGCAGGCCGCTCCCATTCCGATGGCGCCACTGCGAGCCAGCGAGAGCAGGGCGTTCGCGGACTGCAGCCGGTCGCCGTCCACGACCAGCGGCACGAGGCCCATCGCCGCGGGGTAGTGCAGTGCGAAGGCGATCCCGCTCACGGCCATCAAGGCCGCCAGCTCGGCGACTCGAGCCTCCCCGTGAATCAGCAGCAGGGCGATCAGGCCCTGGCTCGCCAGCGCCAGCAGGTCCGCAGCCACCATCACGCGCTGGCGCGAGCCGCGATCGGCGAGCGCTCCCCCCACCAGCTGGAAGAGGGCCGCGGCCCCGGTCTCCGAGGCGATCACGACCCCCATCGCGGTCGCGGAGCCAGTGAGCTCGAGCACACCGAAGGCGATGGCAATGGGCGCCATCGCGCTGCCGAACGCCGAGACGAGACGCGCGGCGAGCAGCCGGCGCAGGTCCCGCTCGCCGAGGAGCCGGAGGCCGCGATCGCTTCCCCGCCCGTGTCCTCCGCTCACGGCGCACATCATGCACCGGCGCGGCGCTCTCAGCGATCGTCGATGATGTCGCGGCGCAGCTTTCGTGCGTCGAGCCGGTCGCGCAGCCCGCGCAGTCGGGGCATCGAGCCGTGCGAGTCCCAGAACTCGAGCCGTGTGCCGCTGCCCGTCTGGACGTTCAGGATCGCGTCGGAGACGACGCGCAGGTCGCGCGGCTCGGGCACCTCGTCCCAGGCCGGGTACCACTCGCGGGCGGGGATGCCCTGCAGATCATCCTCGCTCCAGCGGTGGTCGTGGTAGATGATCTTCCAGAGGGCCCCGGCCCGGTCGTAGGCGAACGAGTACAGGGGCTGGCCCGTCTGGCGGTCGATCCAGAGGAGCTTCTTCGAGTAAGGATGGTGGGGATCCCTTGGGGTCATCTCGAGGACCACCGCCTGGCGCAGCTCCCAGCGGTCGCTCGCAAACGAGAGGCCCGAGGGGCCGAACTCGGCGTCCTCCCGATAGGGAAAGCCCAGGAGTCGGGTGTTCGTGGGCGCCAGCACGCGCGTCTCGCGGAGACACCGCCAGCGGTACTGGGCTGGGAGACCCGAGAACGTGAACAGGTCGTCGAACGTGAAGTCGGTTCCGGCGACTGCGCCGTTTCGCTGGTTCTCGGAGATCTTGCGGACCCGCCTCACCGCGGGAAGGTAGACGTAGGTGTCCTCGGGCGGAGCTGAGGCCGTGGGTCCGAACGACGCCTCGTAGCGGTAGGTGAGCCCCCGCATGCCCGAGATCTCGGAGGGGCGATCGACCTGGAAGCGAAGCACGAGCGCGCGCGTCTCTCCCGCGAAGACATCTCCGCCGGTCTTCTCGAAGCGCTTCTCGGGGCGGTGCTTCAGCAGCCACGCGAACATCCTGCCCTGGTACATCAGGGGGCGTCTCACGCCGTTCTGCCAGTAGCTGTAGAGAAAGTGCGCCTCGTAGCCGAAGCCCTGCCAGCGCTCGACGAAGTTCCAGATCCATTTCGTCCCCGCATCGGCGTCGTTCTGGCAATCGATCGCGTCGGCCGGAAAGGGCCTTCCCGACACGTAGCCCTCGAGCGTGCCCTCCGGTCCGAGCCTTGCGCGGCCCCGGTTTCGCTCGGTCGCCTCGAGGTAGACGGGAGCGGGCGAGTAGTCGCGCTCGGGGGGACCGATCTCCATGCGCATGTCGGGGTAGAAGATGCGGTCGCGGTACGCCCACAGGGGAGGCGGAAGCCACGCCTCGAGGGACTCGGCCTGCGAGCGATCCAGCTCGTCGCCCGACGGGAACGGAAACGAGGCAGCGGCATCGCCGGGCTCGCCCCAGGCCGGGCGGGGTGCGACGGCGAGTGTCGCGAGAAGCATCCACAGGGGGATCTGGAACGGGAGCCGCATCAACATCCAAGACGATGCCACAAGCGAGCCGGTTTCGGGGTCCCGGCGACGGGTGCCCGGCGCCGCAACCCGAACCGTACCCCTGGGTGTATCCTGGGCAGAGTCGAGCGGAGAGAGGAGTCGGGGCTCTCACGCTCGACGGGAGTCACAGATGCCAGGGTCCCGGGGATCATTGGTCTGGATCTCGGCGCTGGTGTGGACCCTTGGATTCCCGGCGCGGGCGGAAGATACGGCGATCTCGACGCCGGGCAGGAGTGGCGCGCCTACACTGGTCGAGAGGGGCGCCGAGGGCGCCTCCGCCGACGAGGGCTGGCTCGACCGCGTCAACCGGGCCGACTTTCGGCTCAATGACTGGCTCCTCGACCACGTCCTGGTCCCGGTCGCTCGCGGCTACGGCTGGGTGATGCCGCGCTGGGGACAGAGGCGGATCGAGAACCTGATGATCAACCTCGACCGCCCACGCGACGTGGTCAACAGCCTGCTCCAGCTCAAGCTCCTGCGGGCGTCGAGTCACCTGGGCTCCCTCGTCGTGGACTCGACCCTGGGAGTCGCTGGAATGTTCTCGATCGCCGAGCGCTGGATTCCACCCGAGAGTCCCGAGACCACCAACGAGACACTCGGCGTCTATCACGTCCCGATGGGCGCCTACCTGGTGCTGCCCTTCTTCGGAGAGAGCTGTCCCCGCTGCATCGTCGGGATGATCGGAGACTCTCTCCTCGATCCGCTCTTCTGGGTCCCCGTTCCAGCGGTCGGGTTCGCGAGTGCCGGCGAGGGCCTCCTGCGGGGGACGAACACCCTCGCGACCCTGATGCCCGGCCGGGGTGCCGACGAATCGGAGTGGAACGCATTCGAGCAGCGCATTCACGAGCGTCCCGGGTACCAGGAGGGAAAGCGGATCTTTCGCGAGAACCAGGAGCTCGACATCTCCGACTGAGCGTCCCGCTTGTTGCCGCGGATGGCGCCGGTATGATCGCGGTCGCAGCCGACGGCGATCGGGGGGACAGATGGCGAGCCTCTTCACGCGCATCATCGAGGGGGAGCTTCCGGGCGAGTTCGTGTGGCGCGACCCGGAGTGCGTCGCCTTCCTCTCGATCCACCCCGTCCACGTGGGTCACACCCTCGTGGTGCCGCGTCTCGAGCTGTCGCACTGGCTCGACCTGGAGCCCGAGGCCGCGGCCCGCCTCACCCGCGTGGCGCACGCCATCGGGCGCGCCCAGATGCAGATCTGGGCGCCGGTGCGCGTGGGGTTGATGATCGCCGGCTTCGAGATTCCCCACGTCCACCTGCACGTCCTGCCGATGGAGAGCATGCGGGACCTCGACCTGGCCCGGGCCGCCGCCTCCGTCGCACCCGAGGAGCTCGCCGAGACCGCCCGGCGGCTTCGCGAGGAGCTGCGGGCGCAGGGCCACGCGGAGGCATCCGGGTAGATCTTGCCCGGGGTGCGCCAGCTGCGTGGGCTCGAGGCGGTCGAGCGAGCGCTCGATGCCGGTCAGGAGGTGACGCTCGTCCTGCTGCCGCAGCGGGGAGCCAGCCGCCGGGCCGAGGCCCTCGCCCGGCGGGCGCGCTCCGCGGGCATCGAGGTTCGGCGGATCGGTCCCCCGGCCCTGGCCCGCTACGCGCAGGATGCCGAGGGCGTCGAGCTGCTGGCGCTCCAGGGAAGGCGACCCGAGCCCACGGTCGAGGCGATTCTCGGGGCCGGCGGTGCAGCCTGGCTGCTGGCGGGAATCCGCTACCCGGGCAACGCCGGCTTCGCGATTCGTGCCGCCGAGGTCTCGGGCTCGACCGGGGTGATCCTGGACGCGGCCTTCGACCACGTGGGGCGGCGCGAGGCCACGCGCGCCTCGATGCGCGCGGACTGGTTCATGCCGGTCTGCTGGGCGCCGGCGCTTCCCACCGTCGAGGCCGCGCGGGCGAGCGGCCACCGGATCATCGCGATCGAGGACGCCGGCCGCGAGTCCCCCTGGGAGGTCGATCTGCGCGGCTCGCTGCTGCTGGTCGTCGGGGGAGAGCGCGAGGGTACGCCCGCTGCCCTGCTCGAACGCGCACACCATGTGGTGCGCATCCCGATGGCCGGCTTCATCCCGTCCTACAACCTGCAGGCGGCCGTCGCCGTACTGGCTGCCGAGCGTCTTCGCCAGCTCGGGGTTCGCTGAGGCGGAGCAGGGCGAGAGCGACGGGCTCTCCGCCGAGCGCTCCGCGGCCGGCCTGCAGCGTCCGGCGCACGAGCTCGCCCCACGCGGCGCGGTCAGGCCCCCAGCGGAGGGGATCGGCGTCTCGCGCTCCCGGGAGAGCCCGCAGGATCGGCTCGATCCACTCGGGCCTCACGGCCCCCTCTCGATCGAGCGCGTGGACCCCGCCGGCGGCGTCGATCCAGAGCCAGGCCAGCCCCCGCAGGGCGGTCCCCGGGAGCTCCGCCACCGCGACCCGACCGCGCAGCCCGTCGCGGAGCTCGAGCAGCAGACCCTCGATCAGCGGGTGACCGCTGGCAAGGAAGTCGATCTCCTCGCGGAGCACCGCCTCCTCGCGGTCGAAGCTGCCGAGAAAGCGGCTTCCCCCTGGAATCCCGGGAAGCGCATCGACCGTGGTCCCGGCTCCGAGCTCGAAGTACCAGGTGCCCCTGCCTCCCTTGTCGATCGCCTCGAGGCCCAGCAGGCGCGCCGCCCCCACACAGAAGCCGCGCGTTCGCGGCTCGAGCTCTGCGGGAATGCGCGCCAGGATCTCGGGTCCCCGACTCCGGGTGTAGGCATCGGGGTAGAAGGTGCGGGGCAGGTCGCGGCGATGCCTCCTGCGCTCCGCCTCTACGCCTCGCGCCACGTTCTCCGGGTCGAGGGGGATCCCCCGTCGGGTCGCCTCGCGGAGCTGCGACGCCACGCCGGTGAGGGCCGCATCCAGCCCCGCCGAGGGTCGCGTGAAGAGCTCCATCTTCTCGTAGAGCCGCGCAACGTCGGGGGAGGCTCCCCGCACGCGAAAGTAGATCTGCTCGACGGGAGTGTGGCGACCGATCCGGTCCAGGCGCCCGATTCGCTGCTCCAGCAGGACCGGATCCAGCGGTAGCTCGTAGTGCACGATGCGGTCGCAGAACTGGAAGTTGCGTCCCTCGCCGCCCGCCTCGGAGGCGACCAGCAGCGGGGCCCGCGAGTCGCGGAAGCGCGCGAGCTCGATGTCGCGCAGGGCGGTCGACATCTCCTCGTGAAAGGCGGCCACGTGCTGCCGCGTCCGGTTCTCGAGGAAGCGCTTGAGACCCTCGGCCGTCTCTGCGCTCCGAACGAAGACCAGCGCCTTCTCGCCGCGCGCGCGCCACTCGGGGGCGCTCTGCGCGAGCCAGGTGGCCCTCGGGTCGAGCGCGAAGCGCGTCCCCGGGAGATCGATGTCGATCGCGCTCGCCAGCCGGGGCGGGAACCCGCCCAGGTCGATGCGTCGTACCGCGCTCGTGCAGGGTAGGCTCGCGCGGCCGGTCTCGACCGCCTCCTCGAAGTCTGCGAAGCTGGCGAAGGCCTCGGGATGGAGAAGCTCGAGCAGCCGGTAGAAGCCGAGTCGATCCGCGGCCAGGGGGGCCGCCGTGAGCAGCAGCGCGTGACGGGCGCCGCGCACCAGGGGCCCGACCGTCCGGTCCAGGTCGTCCCGGACCAGTCGGTGGGCCTCGTCGACCACGATCAGGTCGGGAGCGGCCGCCTCGGCGAGCGCGGCGATGCGCCGGTCCGACGTCAAGGTCTCGAGCGCGATCACGCCGGCCTCGTGGACCTCGAAGGGGTTGGTGTCCTCCTCGTAGACGAGCGTGCTCGCGTCGATCCGCTGCGGATCCAGCAGCGCGAAGACCTGGTGGAACTTGCGGTAGAGCTCCCCGAGCCACTGCACGACCAGCATCCGCGGAGCCACCACCAGGGCGCGTCGTGCCCGACCCGCGCGCAGCAGCGCCTGCAGGATCAGGCAGGCCTCGATCGTCTTGCCGAGCCCCACCTCGTCGGCGAGCAGCCAGCGCACGGGGTCGCCCTGCAGGGCTCGCTCGGCCGTGTGGAGCTGGTGCGCAAAGAGCTGGATCCGGCCTCCGAGCAGCGGGCCCAGCCCCTTGCCTCGCCGCAGCGTCTCGAGCCGCGTCCCCTCGCAGCGATTGCGGAAGGCCGCGATCGGATCCAGGTCCAGGCGGGCCAGGCGTTCGCCCGGCGTGCCCCGTCGCGCCGCAGGCCAGAGATCCGCCTCTGCCACCGTGCGGCCGTCCTCCAGCCGATAGCCCTGCGCGGCCGGGGCGGCGACCACCACCGGCTCCCCGCCTTCGAGCAAGGCCGGCTCGCCTGCAGCGAAGGTCAGGGGCTCGAGCCCGGAGCCCTCGATCGCCATGCGTAGCTGGGTGTCGGCCTCCGGAAACCAGACCTCGAGAAAGCGGCCCTCGACGCTGCGCACCACTCCGGTCCCCAGATCGGGGTTGAAGGGGTGGATGAGCTTCTGCCCGGGGCGCCACACGCCGGCCCTTGTAGCGCATCTCGGAGAAGTCCGCGCGACTCGCCTGGGCACGACTCCGCGGCGCAGGGATGGAGGCGCTCGGTTGACGGCTCGGGGGGCCTGCGGCTACAACGCCGGGGCGCATGAACGTGACTGAGCTCGCGCTCCCCGGGGTGCTGCGAATCGAGCCCGTGGTCTTCCGGGACGCGCGGGGCTTCTTCCTCGAGACGTACCATGCGGCCAAGTACGCCGAGGCCGGGATCGACGCGGTCTTCGTCCAGGACAATCACTCGCTCTCCGAACGGGGCACCCTGCGGGGGCTTCACCTGCAGCGCCGCTACCCGCAGGGCAAGCTGATCCGCTGCGTGGAGGGAGAGATCTGGGACGTCGCCGTCGACGTGCGGCGCGGCTCGAAGTC
>JBHHYV010000073.1:0-18726 GCA_046757685.1 Myxococcota bacterium | reverse complement strand
GAGGCGAGCGCGACATGGAGCGCGTCCACGCGAGAGGCGGCAGGAATGACCTTCGCGGCGAGGTAGGCGTCGGCGAGCGCGGCAGCCTCGGCCGTGGTCTCCAGCGCTTCCATCTGGCCGCGGTGCGCCTCGAAGGTCGACTGGACTGCAGCCGGGGCGCTCGAGATCTCCACTACCAGGGCCTCGCTTACGAGGATTGTGAAGGCCCCGCTCCGCACTTCAGTGAAAAAGCGCTTGGAGGGCTCACAGAACTCGTCGTCGTGAACGCCCCCGAAGACCGAGGTGTCTACGTAGACGCGAAGCGGCCGCTTCGAGACTCCCTCCCGTTGCCGGCGAGTCGCCATGGGCTCAGCCGCTGGATGCCCGGAGCGGCTCGATCAGCTCCAGCCACTCCGCCGCCGAGAGCTTGAAGAAGTCCTCTCGGGGGGGCTCTGTCATGTCCGCGAGTCTGCCTTCGGCCACAGCATGCGGCAAGCCGGGGCCGCCGTCACCGACCCTTCGACCCCTCTGCCTCATACCAGATCTGGGACCTCCAGGCGCGCTCCTGGATGGTCTTTGAGATGGCGACGTCGCAGCAGGGGGCGAGCTCGGGGGGGAGGGCGGATGCGTGGGTGCAGTCCACGCGGTGGGCGTTGCGGACGCGGGCGCCCCAGCGCGCCGGTGGCCGTGGCGGCCGTCTCCCGGGTCCATGACCGGATGGGCGCCGAACCTCAGAGGAGGGAAGCGAACTCTTCGAGGGTGAGGCCTGGCTCGCGGATCAACGCAGGTAGCGTACCCCTGGCAACTGTGCGGTGATCGGGAACCACGAGCCGACGATGCGGAGGTTCGCGATGACGCAGGACGATGTGGCTTCCGCGCTGACGGTCTTGCTCGTACCCGACTCGTTCGAAGGCGCGGATGACCTCTCGACCGGAGATGCTCGGGAGCTTGCTCAAACGGCGACTTCGACCAGCTCTTCGTGGATGACGGGCGGGATCGCTTCGTCGCGCTCACTCAAACTCTCCAGGTACGCGGCGATGGCCTCCTGCGCGTTCGACACCGCGTCTTGTGGGGTTGCACCTTGGGTCACGCAGCCTGGAAGAGAGGGAACCTGGGCCACGAAGACGCCGTCTTCGTCCTGCTCGATGAGCACGCGGAACTTCATGCCGGACCTCCGTTCGCCAGGAATAGTAGCATCTCCTACCTCGTCACCCGCTCCGCTCGACACGGGTTCCTCGCCGACGCGTCCCACTCGGTGGCGTCCAGCTTCCCCTTCGACGGGGGGACCACCGGATTCTGCGGTCGGACGATCGGAGCGCGGGGTCAGACCTTCTCCTTCGCCTACGACCCCCCCGCCCCGTACCAGATCGGCGAGCTCCAGGCGCGCTCCTGGATGGTCCGGGGGATGGCGGGGTCGCAGCAGGGGGCGAGGTCGGCGGGGAGGGCGGACGCGTGGGTGCAGTCCACGTGGTGGGCGTTGCAGACGCGGGTGCTCCAGCGGCAGGTGGGGTTCTCGACGACGCGGGCGTAGTAGAGTGCGGGCGAGGTGGGGTCGAAGTCGGGGTCACGCCACACCGCGCACAGCCCCGCGAAGTCGTGGCCCTGAGTCTCGCAAGTGGTGGGGTCGACGCTGGCGCCGTTGTCGGGGCTGCCGGCGACGTCGATCACGCGCTCTTGCGGCGCGCCGTCGGCGACCCAGGCCTTGATGATCTGGATGCGCTGGAGGGGGGTTCCGGGTGCGTCGCGGGTGCCGGGATCTTGCAGGGCTGCGACGGCCAGCACGGGAGCCGCATCCTCGCGCGGGCTCGGCGGCAGGTCTGCGCCCATCGGGACGCCCCCCGTGTAGCCCTCCTCGACGAACGAGGTGTGCTGGCAGAGATCGGCCGGGTAGCCCCAGCCGCCGAAGAGGCGCAGGACGATGCGGGGGCCGCTGGTGCCGTAGGCCTCGCGTCGCAGCATGGCCTCGAAGAGGGAGTCGCGCGAGTTCTCCTCGGCCCAGAGCACCGCCAGGCCGCCGGGGTTGAACTCGATCGCGTCGGGAAGGCCCGTCGGGGGCGCGTCGCCGACGGGCGTGCCGGCGCCGCCGTGGCCGGGAAAGTCCGCGCTCTCGGCCACCAGGCCCGGGCTTCCCAGGTGCGTGTCGGTGCTTCCGATCAAGCCGAACTTGAAGGGGTTGGCGCCGAGCTTCTGCTGCTCGACCAGGCCCTGGGCGAGCGCGTGGCGGGTAAAGTTCATGGGCTTGGCGGGGCTGCGCACGAGTGCGAGGTAGCGACCCATGAAGCGATCGTAGGGCAGCTCCTCGAAGCCGCAGAGCTCGTCGGCGGGGGCGGTCGAGCGCCGGCACTCCGAGGCGCCCTTGTGCTGCATGATCTCGACGAGCGGCTCGCGCGCCGCGCGCCGCCGCGCGTAGGCCGCATCGATCGGCTCGCCCGTCGCGCGCACGGTCTGGAACATCAGGTCGCCGCTCAGGTTGGAGTTGTGCGGGATCACGATCGCCTGGCAGCCGTCCTCGCGCTTGCACTCGCGGTCGAGCGCATCCCAGAGCGCTTCCTTGCTGGGCTGGTCCAGTGCGTTCAGCGGCCGCGCGGGAACGACCCGGTTGCGGAAGATCACGTTGCGGTGCAGGTTGCGCGCGCCCGGACCCGTCTTGGTCCACTCCAGCCCGACAAAGCTCGTGAACGCACAGGCATCGGTGCGGTCGTAGGTATTCTCGGCGGCGTCCTGGATGATCTGCCACACGTCGCGCGCGGCCGCCAGGCAGCCCGCGCCCTCGGGCCCGCAGTAGGCGAAGCGCGGCGTCGCGCGCGAGTTCATCAGAAAGAAGGCGAGCCGCGGCCAGTGCCGGTAGATGCGGCACATCAGCGACCCGTAGCCCGCCAGCGCCGGGTTGCGGCAGATCCGGGCCTCGCCGAAGAGCTCGGCGTGGTCGGTGACCGCGACGAAGTCGAGCGGACGGTCGATCCGCGCCTTGCGCAGTGGTGTGCCGTCTGCGGCGAAGGGGTGCAGGCCGATCTCCTCGCCGCGCGCAAAGCGGTAGGCCTCGGCAGGCGTCGTGCGGGTGCCCTGGGTGCTGGCGTCGAGCGAGTAGGTCGTGTGCACGTGCAGGTCGCCGAAGAAGGGCTGGCGCAGCGCGACGTGGTTGACGCAGTCGGCGCGCGCCTCGGTGTGGTCGAAGGCCGCGGCGGACACCGACGCTGAGAGCAGCAGCGCGACGAGGGCGACGCGACCTCGGTGCCGCTCAGTCAACGAGACCGGCCAGGTTGGAGTGGATGCGGTGGCTCGAGAGCGGCGTCTGGTAGATCGGGAAGAGCGAGATCGCGAGCAGGCTCGCCGTGAGGCCCCCGAGCACCCAGATCCGCGCGCGCGCGGGCACGCTGCGCTGCAATCCCCAGATGCAGAGCGCGGAGATTCCGTAGAGGACCAGCGGCCAGAGCAGCGCCTCGGCCGCGGCCAGGCCGGCGAGAGCGCCCTGGAACCCGTTCGCGCCCTCGGTCGCCACGACCCCCAGGATCAGGCTCGCCAGCAGCCAGAGCCGCGCCACCGGCACCCACTCGACGGCGCCGATGTAGATGGGGACGGGCAGCGTCAGCCAAAGCAGCGCAAAGAGCCAGCGGCGCGCGGCCTTCGGCGAGAGGTCCACGGATCGATCCTACCCGGCTCGCGCAGGGTCGGGCTCGTCCGGGCACTCCTGGTGGACCAGCTCGACCGCGCGTCCCAGGGTGTCGAGGCGCTCGCTCGGCGTCTTGCCCAGCGGGTCCAGTCGCAGCATCGTCACGCCCGCGTCGCGGTAGCGGCGGATCCGCTCGCGAACGGCCGCCTCGTCTCCCAGCAGGCAGGTCTTTCGCACCATCGCGTCGGGCACGCGGCGCGCCGCCTCTTCGCGGCGCCCGTCGAGCCAGAGCTTCTGCACCTCGATCGCCGCGTCCTCGAAGCCGCCGCGCCGGAAGGCATCGTTGTAGAAGTTGGTCTGCGCCGAGCCCATGGCGCCGAGCGTGAAGGCCAGCTGCGCGCGGCGCGCGTCCATGTGCGGCTCCGGATCGCCGAAGGCCACGGGACCCCCAACCGCGATGTCCAGGTCCTCGAGGCGCCGGCCCGCTCGCTCGGCGCCGGCGCGCAGGTACGCCAGGTGGGCCTCGGCGTGCTCGGGCGTGAACGAGGTGCCGAGCCAGCCGTCCGCCAGCTCGCCCGTCAGCTCGAGCCCGCGCGGTCCCAGCGTCGCCAGGTAGATCGGAATGGCGGGGTTCGCCGGCTGCGCCAAGCGCAGGGCCTTGCCCTGCCCGCCGGGGAGCGGGAGCGTGTGCTCGCGTCCCTCGTAGCGAAGCTTCTCGCCGCGAAAGGCCAGCCGCACGATCTCGATCGTCTCGCGCATGCGACGGATCGGCGCCCTGAAGGGTCGGCCCTGCAGTCCCTCCACGACCTGCGGGCCGCTGGCGCCCAGGCCCAGCAGGAAGCGGTCGCCGGACAGGCTCGCGAGCGTGAGCGCGGTCATGGCCGTCATCGACGGAACGCGCGCGCTGATCTGCATGATCCCGGTGCCGAGCCGGATCCGGCTGGTGCGCGCCGCCAGGTAGGCCAGCGGCGTGACGGCGTCCTGTCCCCAGGCCTCGGCCGACCACGCGCAGTCGACGCCGAGCTTCTCGGCCTCGACGGTGAAGGCGGCCACCGGCTCGAAGCCGCGCTGGCGTCCCGAGTCCGCGGCGCCGATTCCGATTGCGGTTCTCATCGCTGCATCTCCTTCTCGTAGCTCGTCGCGGGCGGGTCGGCCCGAAGCTCCGCCATCTCGACCACGCGCCCTTCCAGGCGCGCACGCTCGGCGGCGAAGCCGATCAGGTGGCTCTCGAGCGAGGTCCGGCCCGAGGTCCGCGCCTCGTCCCACGCGCCCCGCGCCACGATGTCGGTGAAGTGGTCGAGCAGCCCCTCGTCGCCCCCGAAGTGCCCGATCCCTCCATCCTCGAGACGGATCTCCTCGACCTCGAGCGACCCGTGGCGCGACACCTCGATCACGCCACCCTGGAGCCGCCCGCGAAGCTCGCCCCGCGTTCCGCTGATCCGGATCGTGCGCGTCTCGTGCGTGGCGTGGCCGTGCAGCGCAAAGCTGGCGCAGGCCCCGCTCTCGAGCTCGATCGTGACCTCCTGGTGATCGGGCACGTCGTTGTCGCAGCGGTAGACGCAGCGCCCGTAGGGTCCGCTCTCGAGGGCCCGCCGCCGCGCCTCGGCCGTGGGGTCGCTCGACACGTCGGACCACGGCCAGAGCCGCGCCAGGCGCTCGTCGGGATCCAGGTAGAAGTGCACGGCGTCGTGAATGCAGTCCGGCTGCACCGGGCAGCCCTGCGTGCAGCGCTCCGGCGCACCCTCGGGCGCTCGGTCCTGCCGGTAGTGCGAGAGGCTCCCGAACGAGGTCACGCGGCGCGCCGGCGCATCGCCGAGCCAGCAGAGCAGATCCAGGTCGTGGCACGACTTGGCCAGCACGATCGGCGCGGCGATCTCGCGCTTGCGAAACTTGCCGCGCACGTAGGAGTGGGTCATGTGCCAGTGCGCGATGTGCTCGCGCAGGTCGATGCGGACGAGCCGGCCCAGCCGTCCCGAGCGCACGACCTGGTGGACGCGAGCGTAGAAGGGCGTGTAGCGCAGCACGTGCGCGATCTCGAGCAGGCCCTCGCAGCGGGCCGCCGTCTGGATGACCTGGACGCAGTCCTCGGGCGTCGTCGCGATCGGCTTCTCGAGCAGCACGTCGTAGCCGCGCTCCAGGGCCGCCTGCGCGGGCGCCGCGTGCAGCGTGTCGCCGGTGGCGATGATCGCCGCCGCCGCCCGCCGGGGCCCGTGCAGCAGGGCCTGCCAGTCCTCGAAGCAGGCGTCCGGGTCCAGGTCATGCTCGCGGGCCATCGCCTGGCGCCGATCGGCCAGGGGCTCGGCGATCGCGACCACGCGCAGGCGACCGGGGTGGCGACGCGCCCAGGCGCCAAAGACGTGGCGCCCGCGCTGGCCGCAGCCGACGATGACGGTATCGACTGCCCCCATCGAGGCGATTCTACGGCAGGCTCGTGGGCCGAGGGGCGGGCCGCGCCGGGCGGCTTGCCAGCGGGGGGCCCTTCGCAGAGAATAGAACACGTTTCAATCCCTGGATCGGCGGGAGAGCTTGGACAAGCGCACCACGGAGAGGGAGGTCGTCGCCGAGCTCCGAAGCGGCATGACGATCGGGATCGGCGGCTGGGGCTCTCGTCGCAAGCCCATGTCGCTGGTGCGCGAGATGTTGCGCTCGGACCTGAAGGACCTGACGATCGTCAGCTACGGCGGGCCCGACGTGGGGCTGCTGTGCGCGACGGGCAAGGTGCGCAAGCTCGTCTACGGCTTCGTGTCGCTCGACTCGATCCCGCTCGAGCCGCACTTCCGGGCGGCGCGCCAGGCCGGGAGCCTGGATGTCGCGGAGCTCGACGAGGGCATGCTGCAGTGGGGGCTCTACGCGGCGGCGCTGCGGCTGCCGTTCCTGCCCACGCGCGCGGGGCTCGGCTCGGACGTGCTCACCGTCAACCCCGAGCTCCGGCTCGTGCGCTCGCCCTACCCCGACGGCGAGGAGCTGGTGGCCATGCCGGCCCTCGAGCTCGACGTGGCGCTGGTCCACATGAACCGGGCCGATGCGCGCGGCAACGGGCAGTACCTGGGGCCCGACCTCTACTTCGACGATCTCTTCTGCCGCGCGGCAAAGCGCAGCTTCGTGTCGTGCGAGAGGATCGTCGAGACGCGCGAGCTGCTCTCGCAGGGCACCCTCCATACGCTCGCGATCCAGCGCATGTGGGTCGACGGGGTGATCGAGGCCCCGGGCGGCGCGCACTTTACCGAGTGCCCGCCCGACTACGGGCGCGACGAGGCGTTCCAGCGCGAGTACGCCGCCACGGCTCGCGACCCCGATGCCTGGCGGGTCTTCCGGGAGCGCTACCTCGAGACCGAGAGCGAGTCGGAGTACCAGGCGCGGCTCCGGGAGCGGCTCCGGGAGTGAGTGGGGGAGCGATGAGCGGCTTCAGCCGTGCCGAGGTCTGCGTAGTGGCCGTGGCCGAGGCGTTCCGCGGCGACGGCGAGATCCTGGCGAGCGCCTTCGGCACCATCCCGTCGCTCGGCGTGCGCCTGGCCCGGCTCACCTTCGAGCCCGAGTTGCTGATGACCGACGGGATCGCGTCGCTGGTCGGCAGCGTAGGGCCGGTGGGATCCGATGCCGAGGGGGGGGCCCCGGAGCCCGTCGTCGAGGGCTGGATGCCCTTTCGCACGGTCTTCGACACGCTCTGGGCGGGCCGGCGTCACGTGATGATGGGCGCCACCCAGATCGACCGCTTCGGCAACCAGAACTTTGCGTGCATCGGTCCGCACGCCCATCCCAAGGTCCAGCTGCTGGGCATGCGCGGCGCGCCGGGCAACACCCTCTGTCACCGCACCAGCTACTGGGTTCCCAACCACAGCCCGCGCGTCTTCGTCGAGAAGGTCGACGTGGTCTCGGGGGTCGGCTACGACCGCGCCGCGGCGCTCGGCGAGCGCGCCTCGCGCTTTCACGACGTGCACCAGGTGGTGACCTCGCTCGCGGTGCTGGACTTCGAGACGCCCGACCACGCCATGCGCCTCAGGTCGGTCCATCCCGGCGTGCGCGTCGAGCAGGTGATCGAGGCGACGGGCTTCGAGCTGGTGATTCCGAGCCCCGTTCCCCAGACGCGGGCCCCCAGCGAAGAAGAGCTGCGGATCCTGCGCGACGTGCTCGACCCCGCGGGCCTCGCGGAGAAGGAAGTGCGGGCCTAGCGCGCGCCCGCCGGAGAGGTCACCCCTGACGTCGCCCCTGCACACCCGACTCTGCGACCTTCTGGGCTGCCGCCATCCGATCGTGCAGACGGGGATGGGCTGGGTAGCGACGCCGGAGCTGGTCGCGGCGGTCTGCAACGCGGGGGCGTTCGGCTTTCTGGGGGCGGCGACGATCGCGCCGGCCGACGTGGGCCGCGAGATCGAGCGCACCCGCAAGCTGACCGACCGGCCCTTCGGCGTGAACTTCCTGATGGACGCGCCCGGCGCCGACCCGATCTGCGACGCGATCGTCGCCCAGCGCGTGCGGGCCGCTGGCTACAACCGCGCGCCGCGTCCGGACCTGATCGACAAGCTCAAGGCGGCAGGGGTGGTGTGCGTGCCCACCTGCGGCGCCCTGCGCCACGCCCAGAAGGCCGAGCAGCTTGGAGCGGATGCGATCATCGTCCAGGGGGGCGAGGGGGGCGGGCACACGGGCCCCGTGCCCAGCACGATCCTGATCGGCATCTGCGCCGAGGCGGTCGGGGTGCCGGTCATCGCGGCCGGGGGCTTCAAGGATGGCCGCGGGCTGGTCGCCGCCCTGGCCCTGGGCGCGGCCGGAGTCGCCATGGGAACCCGCTTCGTGCTCACCCGCGAGAGCCCCGTGCCCACGACCACCACCGATCGCTTCCTGGCGGCATCGGTGGGCGACGTCGTCGTGACCCGCCAGATCGACGGCCTGCCTCAGCGCGTGGTCCGAAACGAGCTGGTCGCGCGTCTCGAGGCGGGTCTGGGTCTCACGCGCCTGTTGCGTGCGCTCCGCAGCGCACTCGCGTATCGTCGGGAGACCGGCGCGTCGATCGCGGAGCTGGTGCGCTCGGCCCTCTCGCTGCGCCGGCGCCAGGAGCTCAGCCGTGCGCAGACCTTGATGGCGGCCAATGCGCCCATGCTGGCGAAGCGGGCGATGCAGGAGGGCGATCCGGTGGGAGGGTACCTGCCGGGTGGAACGATCGCGGGCGTGATCGACGACCGGCCGCCCTGCGCCGAGCTCATCGAGCGGATCGTCCGCGAGGCCGAGCAGACCCTGCAGCGGCTCGAAACCCTGGGGAGCGAGACATGACGCTTCACACCCATGTCGAGGGGGGCGTGGCCGAGCTCTTCCTCGATCACCCGCCGGTCAACGCACCCGACTCGGCGGGCTGGAACCAGATCGCCGATGCCGTCACCCGGCTGGGCTACGACGACGCGGTCCGCTGCATCATCCTGGCGGCGCGCGGCAAGGGGTTCTGCGCGGGGGTCGACATCAAGGAGCTGGCGGCCGACGCCAGCCGGATCACCGCCGTCAACGCCGCCTGCTTTCGGGCCTTCGCGGCGGTCCACGATTGCCCGGTGCCCGTCGTCGCCGCCTGCCACGGCTACGTGCTCGGCGGGGGGATCGGCCTGGTCGGCTCGTGCGACGTGATCGTCGCCGCGGACGACGCGCGCTTTGGCCTGCCCGAGATCGATCGCGGGGCGCTGGGAGCGGCCTCGCACCTGATGCGCATGTTCCCCATCCAGAAGGTGCGCCGCATGCTCTTCACCGGCGAGCCGATCGACGCCGCCGAGGCCTACCGGCTCGGGGCGCTCGAGTGGATCGGGCCGCGCGAGGCGCTCATGGCGCAGGCGCACCGCGTGGCGGACTCGATCGCCGCCAAGAGCCCGAAGGCCATGCGGCTGGCCAAGGAGTGCATGAACGGGATCGAGCTGCTCGACATCAAGCGCAGCTACCGCTTCGAGCAGGGCTTTACGCTCGAGCTCTACACCTCGCCCGACTCGCAAGAGGCGCGCGACGCCTTCGTCGAGAAGCGCGAGGCGCGCTACCAGGACCGGGGCTCGCCCGAGGCGTCAACGAGACCCGGAGCCCCATCGAAGAAGGAGGGATAGAGCCCCCATGCCCGAAGCCTACATCGTCGACGCCATCCGCACGCCCGTCGGAAAGAAGAAGGGCAGCCTGGCTGCGGTCCATCCCGCCGACCTCGGCGCCCACGTGCTCGAGGCCCTGGTGCAACGAAGCGACATCGACCCCTCGATCGTCGAGGACGTGGTCTTCGGCTGCGTCGACACGATCGGGCCGCAGGCGGGCGACATTGCGCGCACCTGCTGGCTGGCCGCGGGCCTTCCGGACGAGGTGCCCGGCACCACGATCGATCGCCAGTGCGGCTCGTCGCAGCAGGCCGTGCACTTTGCCGCCCAGGCCGTGATGAGCGGCACCAGCGACGTGGTCGTGGCGGGCGGTGTACAGAACATGAGCCAGATCCCCATCTCGGCCGCCATGCTCGCGGGCCAGGCCTATGGGTTCGAGGATCCCTTTCGCGGCTCGGTGGGCTGGCGCGACCGCTACGGAACGCAGGAGGTCTCGCAGTTCCTCTCGGCGGAGCGGATCGCCGACAAGTGGGACCTCTCGCGCCAGGACATGGAGCGCTTCGCCCTCGAGAGCCACCAGCGTGCGATCCGCGCGATCGACGAGGGCCGCTTCGAGCGCGAGATCGTGCCCGTCGGCGACTTCGCCAGCGACGAGACGCCGCGGCGCGGAACCTCGCTCGACAAGATGGCGGCCCTGCAGCCGCTCCAGGAGGGCGGGCGCCTGACCGCCGCCTGCGCGAGCCAGATCTGCGATGCCGCGGCCGCCCTGCTGATCGTCTCCGAGGCCGCGCTAAAGCTCCACGGCCTGCGCCCGCGCGCGCGCGTGCATCACCTGAGCGTGCGCGGCGACGACCCGGTCTGGATGCTGACCGCACCCATCCGGGCCACCCGCTTTGCGCTCCAGAAGACCGGCATGACGCTCGACCAGATCGACCTCGTCGAGATCAACGAGGCCTTTGCCTCGGTCGTGCTGGCCTGGCAGAAGGAGACCGGCGCCGACCCGGCGCGCGTCAACGTGAACGGCGGCGCGATCGCGCTCGGCCATCCGCTCGGCGCGACCGGCGCCCGGCTCATGACCACGCTGCTCCACGAGCTCGAGCGCACGGGGGGCCGGTACGGCCTGCAGACCATGTGCGAGGGGGGCGGCCAGTCCAACGTCACGATCCTGGAGCGGCTCTAGTGCGCGCCTCCTTCTTCACAGGCACGCCACGCTCACGGCGTCGCGCGATCGGAGGTCCGCATGTCCGGGATCTGTGAGGGGCGCTCCGTCATCGTCACCGGCGCGGGTCGCGGGCTGGGCCGCGCCCACGCGCTCGCGCTGGCGCGGGCCGGGGCGCGGGTGGTGGTGAACGACCTCGGAGTGGCGCCCGACGGCAGCGGCCAGAGCCTGGGTCCCGCCGAAGAGGTCGTCGCCGAGATTCGCGAGCGGGGCGGCGAGGCGGTGGCGAACACCGACGACGTGGCCGACTGGAAGGGGGCGGCCCGCATCGTCGAGGCGGCGCTCGAGAGCTTTGGCGGGCTCGACGCGGTGGTCAACAACGCCGGCTTCGTGCGCGACCGCATGTTCGCGGGCACCTCGGAGGAGGAGTGGGATGCGGTCGTGCGCGTGCACCTGAAGGGGCACTTCTGCGTCTCGCGCCACGCCTGCGAGCACTGGCGCGGTCTCTCCAAGGCGGGCCAGCCCGTCGATGCGCGCATCATCAACACCACCTCGGGCGCGGGGCTGCAGGGCAGCGTCGGCCAGAGCGCGTACTCGGCGGCCAAGGCGGGGATCGCCGCGCTCACCCTGGTGCAGGCGGCGGAGCTGGGGCGCTACGGCGTGACCGCCAATGCGATCGCGCCGGCCGCGCGCACGCGCATGACCGAGGCGCTCTTCTCCGACATGGCGGCGCCCAGCGACGGGTCCTTCGATGCGAATGCCCCCGAGAACGTCTCGCCGCTGGTGGTGTGGCTGGCCAGCGTCGAGTCGCGCGAGGTCAGCGGCCGCGTCTTCGAGATCCGGGGCGGGCGCATCGGCATCTCGGACGGCTGGCGCGACGGGCCCACGATCGACCGCGGAGCGCGCTGGCAGCCCGACGAGATCGGCGCTGCGATGGCCGAGCTGCTCGAGCGCGCGCAGCCCGCCCAGAAGGTCTACGGGACGTAGCGCGTCCCGCCCTCGCGGCCCGCGCACGGGGTCGGCCGGGGCGGTGCGGCAAGCAAGGAGTCGAGCATGCCCGAGCCCGTCGAGCTAGCGGACAGGGTCGCGATCGTCACCGGCGGCACGCGCGGGGTCGGCCGGGGTATCGCGCGGCGCTTTCTCGAGGCCGGAGCCCAGGTGGTGATCTGCGCGCGCAAGCCGCCCCAGGTGCCCGTCGCTGCCGAGGAAGGCGAGGCCGACTACGTCGCGGCCGATGTCCGCGACGTCGAGCAGATCGAGCGCGTCCTGGCCCACGTCCGCGAGCGCTTCGGGCGCCTGGACGTGCTCGTCAACAACGCCGGCGGCGCGCCCCAGGTCATGGCGGCCGAGGCCTCGCCGCGCTTCTCGGAGGCGATCATCCGCCTCAACCTGATCGCGCCGCTCGAGTTCGCACGGCTCGCGAATGCCTGGATGCAGGAGCAGGAAGAGGGGGGCTCGATCCTCTTCATCTCGAGCGTGAGCGCGCTGCGTCCCTCGCCCGGAACCGCCGCCTACGGCGCGGCCAAGGCGGGGCTGCTGAGCCTGACCCAGAGCCTGGCCGTCGAGTGGGCGCCCAAGGTGCGCGTCAACGCGATCACCGCGGGGATGATCCGCACCGAGCTCTCGAGCCTTCACTATGGCGACGAGGAGGGCGTCGCGCGGGTCGCCGCCACCGTTCCCCTGGGCCGCCTGGGAGAGCCCGACGACGTGGGCGACGCCTGCCTCTTCCTGGCCTCGCCCCTCGCGCGCTACGTGAGCGGCGCGAGCCTGCTGCTGCACGGCGGCGGCGAGCGCCCCGCCTTCCTGGACGCGGCCAAGAGCCCTGCCAAGTCGTCGTAGGCTCGGACCCATGCCGACCGTCTTCCAGCGCCCCCGCGACCTCACGCGTGCCGTCGGCCGTCACCTGGGCTACAGCGACTGGCTCGAGATCACCCAGGAGCGCATCGACCAGTTTGCCGACGCCACCGGCGATCACCAGTGGATCCACGTCGACCCCGAGCGCGCCGCTCGCGGTCCCTTCGGCCGCACGATCGCGCACGGCTACCTGACCCAGTCCCTGGTCAACCTCTTCCTGCCCCAGATCGTCGAGGTGCGCGGCATCTCGATGGGCGTCAACTACGGCGCGGATCGCCTGCGCTTTCCCGCGCCCGTCTCCGTGGGCTCGCGCATCCGCGCCAGCGCCGAGCTGCTCGAGGCCGACGAGTTGCCCGACGGCGGCGTGCAGGCCAAGATCCGCGTCACCGTCGAGATCGAGGGCAGCGACCGCCCCGGCTGCGTGATCGACACCATCAGCCGCTACTATCCCGCCTCGACGGGGTAGCGGAGGGCACCGTGCGAGATCTCGGATGCTCTGCTCGATGCGGATGCGAACCCATGCTGGAGCACACCAGGGTAGAGGGTCGCTAAGAGCTCGTATGCCCGCCGGCTACCGCACCACGCCCGTTCCCTCGACCGGAATGCCCGGAGGCATTCCGTACATCATCGGGAACGAGGCCGCCGAGCGCTTCAGCTTCTACGGAATGAAGGCGATCCTCGTCATCTTCATGACCCAGTACCTGATGGACACAAATGGGACGCGGGCCGTCCTGAGCGAGCCCGACGCGCGCGGCTACTTCCACCTGTTCACGTCCGCGGTGTACTTTACGCCGCTGCTCGGAGCGCTGGTCTCGGACATCTGGGTCGGGAAGTACCCCACGATCCTGCTGCTCTCGATCGTCTACTGCCTGGGGCACCTGACGCTGGCGCTGGACGACACGCGCTTCGGCCTGGCTCTGGGCCTGGGCCTCATCTCCCTGGGCTCGGGGGGCATCAAGCCCTGCGTCTCGGCCCACGTCGGCGATCAGTTTGGCTCGAGGAATGCGAGACTGCTCGAGGGTGCCTTCTCCTACTTCTACTTTGCGATCAATCTCGGCGCCTTCTCCTCGATGATCGCGACCCCTCTCCTGCTCGACCGCCTCGGACCCCACGTCGCCTTCGGCGTCCCGGGGGGTCTCATGCTGCTCGCCACCTGGGTCTTCTGGCTCGGCCGCTGGAAGTTCATCCACGTGCCCCCCGATGCGAAGGGATTCATCGCCCAGGCCCGAAGCCGCGAGGGTCTCACGGCCCTGGGCCGCCTCGCCGTGCTCTACGCCTTTGTGGCCATGTTCTGGGCGCTCTTCGACCAGACCGGCTCGGCCTGGGTGCTGCAGGCCGAGCACATGGACCGCAGGATCTTCGGCATCGAGCTGCTGCCCTCCCAGATCCAGGCCAGCAATGCGGCGCTCGTGATGATCCTGATTCCCGTCTTCAGCTTCGGGGTCTACCCCGCGATCCGGCGGTTCGTGCCGCTGACACCCTTGCGCAAGATCGGCTGCGGCTTCTTCGTGATGGTGGGGGCGTTCCTGATCACGGCGCTCGCGGAGCACTGGATCTGGGCAGGGCAGACCCCGAGCATTGGCTGGCAGCTGCTGGCCTTCGTGGTGCTGACCTGCTCCGAGGTGATGGTCTCGATCACCTGCCTCGAGTTCTCGTACACGCAGGCCCCCAGAGAGCTCAAGTCCCTGGTCATGGCGTTCTTCCTCATGTCCGTCTCGCTCGGAAACCTGTTCACGGCGGCGGTCAACTTCCTGATCCAGAACCCCGACGGCAGCTCCAAGCTCGAAGGCGCCGAGTACTACCTCTTCTTCGCGCTCACCATGACCCTGACCGCCCTCCTCTACATTCCGGTCGCAAGGCGCTTCAAGGAGCGCAGCTACATCCAGGGCGGACGTCGCGAAGAAGCGGCGCTTGCAGAGGGAGTGAGCGCATAGCTCGGGAAGGGAGCGCGACCCGGGGTC
Organism: Myxococcota bacterium; assembly: GCA_046757685.1. GTDB lineage: Bacteria > Myxococcota_A > UBA9160 > SZUA-336 > SZUA-336 > JBHHYV01. The sequence goes on along the minus strand of JBHHYV010000073.1, from coordinate 4,116 downwards.
GCTCTCCGTCAGAGCACTTGCGAATGCTGGGGAGCCCCTACGGGTGCTGGCAGCTGACCGAGACGATCTCGCCGGTCATGTACGAGGCGTAGTCGCTGGCGAGGAAGACGATCACGTTGGCGACCTCCCAGGGGGCGGCGCCCCGGCCGTAGGCCTCGCGCTGCTCGAGCTCCTCGAGGACCTCGACGGGCATGACCCGGCTCAGGAACTCGTGGGTGGCCAGGCTGGGCGAGACGGCGTTGATGCGTATGCCGTGCTCGGCCACCTCGAGCGCCGAGCAGCGCGTGAGCGCCATCACCCCCGCCTTGGCCGCCGCGTAGTGCGCCTGGCCCGCCTGTGCCCGCCAGCCCAGGATCGAGGCGTTGTTGACGATCGCGCCCGACCCGCGCGCGATCATGTGCGGCAGGATCGCGCGCGTCATGCGGAAGGTGCCGTTCAGGGTGACGTCGAGCACCGCGCTCCACTCCGTGTCGCTCATGTCGACGACGTTGCGCGTGCCTCCCAGCCCCGCGTTGTTGATCAGCACGTCGACCCCGCCCAGCTCCGAGACCGCCGCGTCGACCAGCGCGCGCACCTCGTCGTCGCGCGTCACGTTGCAGAGCCTCGCGCCGGGCCGCTGGCCCGAGATCTGCTCGAGCTGCTTGGCCGCCTCGCCCAGGCGCCGCTCGTGGATGTCGCTGATCATGATGCGCGCGCCCTCCTCGACGCAGCGCTTCGCGGTGGCAAAGCCGATGCCGGCGCCGGCCGCGGCCGTGATCAGGACGCGCTTTCCGGCGAGCAGGTCGTGGCTGGCGGGGTAGTCGGGAATCGCGAGGGGCATGGGGCCTTTCCGTCGCCGCAGCGAGCGACCGCGTGGCGCATCGAGCTGCACTGCATCCGCAGCCTTGCCGCTGCGAAGCCTGGCACGCTCGGTTGAGGCGCCGGCCCACGGTACGATAGGCTCCGATCCGCGTGCAACCCCAGGCGACCATTCCCCGCCAGGTCCTGGCGGCCGCAGAGCGCTACGGCGGGGCCAGCGCCGTCGAGGATGGCGAGGTCACGCTCAGCTTCGAGGAGCTCGCCCAGGTGGGGCTGCGCGCGGCGCGGGCGTTCCTGGCTGCGGGCCTCGAGCGGGGCGAGCGCGTGGCGATCTGGGCGCCCAACCTGCACGAGTGGATCGTGGCGGCGATCGGCCTGCAGTCGGCGGGGGGAGTGCTGGTCACGCTGAACACGCGGCTCAAGGGGGCCGAGGCGGCGTACATCCTGCGCAAGAGCGGCGCGCGGCTGCTCTTGACGATGGGCGAGTTCCTGGGCGTGCGCTACGTCGAGGCGCTGCGCGACCAGGAGCTGCCGGACCTGGAGCGCACCGTGGTCTTTCGAGGCGAGCACGCGGGCGCCACCGAATGGGATGAGTTCCTGGCCGAGGGCGAGTCATGCCCCGAAGGCGCAGCCCGCGCGCGGCTCGAGTCCGTCGGTCCCGACGATCCCTCGGACCTGATCTTCACCTCGGGCACGACCGGCCAGCCCAAGGGCGTGCAGACCGCGCACGGCCAGAACCTGCGCGCCTTCGAGACCTGGAGCGAGGTCGTCGGCCTGCGCCAGGGCGACCGCTACCTGATCGTCAACCCCTTCTTCCACTCCTTCGGCTACAAGGCGGGCTGGCTCGCGTGCCTGCTGCGCGGTGCGACGGCCCTTCCACACCTCGTCTTCGACGTCTCGCAGGTGCTGCGGCGGATCGGCGAGGAGCGGATCAGCGTCCTCCCCGGTCCGCCCACCCTCTACCAGTCGCTGCTCGTCCACCCCGAGCGCGCCCGCTACGACCTCTCGGCGCTGCGGCTCGCCGTCACGGGCGCGGCCCCGGTCCCCGTCGAGCTCGTCCACCGCATGCGCCAGGAGCTCGGCTTCGAGACGATCATTACGGGCTACGGGCTGACCGAGTGCTGCGGGATCGTCAGCATGTGCCGCTACGACGACGATCCCGAGACCATCTCGACGACCTCGGGCCGCGCGATCCCGGGCATCGAGGTCCGCTGCGTCGATCCCGACGGCCGCGAGGTGGCCCGCGGAGAGCCAGGCGAGGTGATCGTGCGCGGCTACAACGTCATGCAGGGCTACTTCGACGACCCCGACGAGACCGCACGCACCCTCGACCCCGACGGCTGGCTCCACACGGGCGATGTCGCCGTGATGGACGCGCGCGGCTACCTGCGCATCACCGATCGCATCAAGGACATGTACATCATGGGCGGCTTCAACTGCTACCCGGCCGAGATCGAGAACCTCATGTACGCGAGCGGCCTCTTCGCCCAGGTCGCCGTGATCGGGATCCCCGACGAGCGGATGGGCGAGGTCGGCATGGCCTGGGTCGTCCCCGCCCCCGACACCCCGCTCACCCCCGAGTCCGTGATCGCCTGGTGCCGCGAGCACATGGCCAACTACAAGGTCCCCCGCGCCGTCCGCATCTGCCCCGAGCTCCCCACCAACGCCAGCGGCAAGGTCCAGAAGTTCGCCCTGCGAGAGCGCGCCCTCAGCGAAGCGAGTCGCTGAGCGCCGCACTCATCGACGAGGGGAACGCCACCAGCACCATGCGCTTCAGCGCCAGCAGGTTGTCGACTCCCCAGGGACAGCGCTGGATCAATGTGAGCAGCGCCCCGGCGATTGCGAGCGAGATCAGGTAGGTCGCGGCGACGCGGATCGCGTAGCTGGCCACGTGACCGCGAAGGTGGTGGTGGTAGAAGTCGTAGTAGACGAAGAGCGCGATGAACAGCACCGAGACCGCCGCCAGCACCGCGATGTTGGCGCCCGGAAGCTGCTGGCCCAGGTCCCACGCCTCTTCCGTCAGCCCCACCGGAATCGAGAGCAGCGCCGCTCCCACCACGATCTGGATCAGGTCGCGCGGCGTCACCTCGACCATGAGCGGCGCGACGGCATGGTGCACGACGCGCCCCGCCTCATCGACGATCGGAGTGATCTTGTGAAGGTAGCCCCCGATCCTCTCGACCGAGTGCCTTCGATGATCCCGGGGACTCATCGGCGATCCTTCAGGGCGAGTGCCGGAAGATTCTGGAACGCAGCCCATGAAGCGTCAAATGGACGAGGAGCGACAGACCCAGGTGCTTTCGGAGGACGCGTCTCACCTCTCGATTCGACGGCTCGGCACTGGCCAGGCGCTCCATGCACTCTCGAATGGCCAGACCGTGCTCAGGCACCTGGACCCGGCAGCTCCTGAGCGGCCGACCTCGCTGCTCGGATGCCACCCTCAAGTCCCCGAGGCACTCGCGGTCCCTGTCGAGCCGCGCCAGGCACGCCGCCCTGTGGATCCGGTTCCACAGGTCCTGGGGTGCGAGCGAAACCGCCCGGTCGAAGGACTCCAGGCGCGGGTGAGCTCGTTCTTGGTCAGGGGAGCCTCGCCCTTGTTGAAGGCTGCAGCCTCTTGGCTGGAACTGCGACCCGATCGCCCGGATTGAATCGACGCGACGCGCCACGCCGTCACTCTCGATCGTCTGCCCAATGTACTCCTCCGGCGTCGGGACGGGCTGATCCTCGGGCGGGAGTCGAGACGCTGCCGGGGCGTCGCAGGGGGTCGGTGTCATCCGCGCCGCCGCCGGCGCCTGGCCCGGGAACGAGCCTCGATGGTGGAGAGGCAGCGGTCGATCCGGTCGAGCAGATCCGCCTGCTCCGAGCGGGTGGACACGCGCAGTCGAACGAAGTCATCGGCCAGGCGAACGTCCGCGAAGACGCCGCTCGGGTCGTCGTGAAAGTGCAGAAAGGCCCGAGACTTCAGGTGGAAGACCCCCGGGCGCATCTCGCGAAGCGCCGGCCGAGCACGCAGCTGCTCCAGGAGCGGCGCGATGCGAGTGAGGGTGCCTTGCCCCGCGTGCCTCATCGGTGCCACCTACCGGATCGGCCCACAGCAGACGTGGACGCGAGCCTTCTCATGCGCTGCCCCACGGCTTCAGGTCCGAACGCGACACGATCGATACATCCGATCCGTTGCGAATGAGCCGCTTGTCCAGGCGCGGGAAGTCCGCGATCTCGATCGGCAGGCTCTCTCCCCCAGTAAGGTACCGCAGCTCCTCGCCAAACGGGTTGCGAACCTGGTGGGGAACGGAAGGCGTCGGGAATCCGACGAAGTCA
>JBHHYV010000072.1:0-18954 GCA_046757685.1 Myxococcota bacterium | reverse complement strand
CTCATTTTCATGAGACCCGGGACACATCCCTCGTCCCCGATCGCATGGTCGTGCTCCGGCTCCTGCCTGTGCCCTCGCGCCGGTAGGGCGCGAGGGCGATAGACTCGGGGAGGGAGACAGGCGATGGGGCTTTCCCTTCGAGGTATGCGTGAGCCGCCGATGGGCTCGTGTCGAGGCGGGCGAGCGCTGCTGGGGGCGCTTGCGCTGCTGGTCGCGCTGGGTCTGGGGGCTCCTCGCCCGGTCCCCGCGGAGCGCGCCGCGACGCAGCCTCGCAAGCTGGAGCGCGGCATCCTGCTGGTTGCGAGCCGCCAGATCACGGGCCCCTTCTTTGCCAAGACCGTCGTATTGCTCATCGAGTACGGTCCCGGGGGTGCGCTCGGGTTGATCCTGAACCGGCCCACCCGGGTCGGGCTCGAGGAGCTGCTGCCGGAGGTCGCGGCCTCGGGAGACCCGGGCGAGCCGATCTACTTCGGGGGCCCGGTGGATCGAAGCGCGCTGATGGTGCTGGTCCGATCGGCCACCGCGCCGCCTCACTCGCGGCCGATCGTCGCCGACCTGTTTGCGACCGGGAGCCGCGAGACCCTGAAAGGGCTGCTCTCCTCGGAGAGTGGAGCGACGACGTTTCGCGTCTTCGTCGGGAGTGCGGGCTGGGCCCCCGGCCAGCTCGACCACGAGCGCGCGCGCGGAGACTGGTTTCTCGCCCCGGTCGAGCCCGACGTGATTCTCGGCGACGGGGCGAAGGATCTCTGGCCCGAGCTGATCCAGCGCTACGAGGGCATCGAGGTCGACCGAGGCAGGCGCTCGCCGATCGTAGACGCGAGCGGCTAGCGACGGGGCTCCTCCGGCGACGCGTGCCGCCGCTGGGGGCGATCGAGTAGCATGGGCCCATGGAGCTTGGCATCGCCGGGCGCACGGCAGCGGTCGCGGCCGCGTCGAAGGGCCTGGGGTTCGCGAGCGCCGCAGCGCTCGCCGCCGAGGGGGTGCGCGTCGCGCTGTGCAGCCGCGATGCCGGGCGCGTTCGCGAGGCGGCCGATCGCATCGGAGGCGACGCCGTGCCCCTGGTGGCGGACCTCTCGAGCCCCGAGGGTGGGAGCGGCTTCGTCGAGGCGGCCATCGAGGCCCTGGGTCGGGTCGACATCCTCGTCGCCAACGCCGGGGGACCGCCGCCCGGAACCTTTGCGAGCACCTCGCTCGAGGCCTACCGGCAGGCGCTCGACCTGAACCTGCTCTCGACGATCGCGATGACCCGCGCCGCGGTGCCGCCGATGCAGGAGCGGGGATGGGGGCGGGTCGTGGCGATCACCTCGAGCGGGGCTCGCAACCCGATTCGCTTTCTGGCTGCGTCGAGCACCGCGCGCGCAGCGGTCACCGGGTTCCTCAAGGTGCTGGCGACCGAGGTCGCACCCGACGGGGTGACGGTGAACTCGGTGCAGCCGGGGATCCACGCCACGGAACGCGTGACGGGGCTCGGGGGAGACCTCGAGCAGATGGCCAGGAACGTTCCCGCGGGCTTCGTCGGCGACCCTGCGGACTTCGGGCATGCCGTCGCCTTCCTGTGCTCGGAGTCGGCACGCTTCATCACCGGGACCGGCCTGCTGATCGACGGCGGGGCCTCGCCGGGGCTGCTCTAGGGAGGGGTCAGGCGGTGAGCTCGCGCGGCCCGCGATCGGTGTTCCTGCCCGCGCTCGGCCTCGCCCTCCTGGCCGTCGCGACGGCGCGCTCGGCATTGGGCCTCGAGCTGCGCTCGAGCGCGTTCGCGGACGGGGAGCCCATCCCGACCCGCTACACGTGCGACGGGGAGGACGTCTCGCCGCCCCTCTCCTGGATCGACGTCCCCGCGCAGACCCAGAGCCTGGCCCTGATCGTCGAGGATCCCGATGCGCCCGATCCCCACCACCCGAGGCGCATCTGGGTGCACTGGGTGCTCTACGACCTGCCCCCGGGCGCTGGCAAGCTGCCTGCCGCGGTGGCGCCGGATGCCTTGCCCGCGGGCACCCGGACGGGCCGGAACGACTGGAAGCGAGTCGAGTACGGGGGCCCCTGCCCTCCGATCGGCCGCCACCGCTACCGGCATCGGCTCTTCGCCCTCGATGTCCGGCTGCCCGACCTGGACGAGCCGACCCGCGCCGAGCTGCTCGAGGCCCTCGATGGACACGTGATCGCAGAGAGCGTGCTGGTGGGCACCTACGAGCGTGTTCGGGAGTCGCACGCGGAGTCGCGCGGAGCCGCGTCACGCGACACCCATCCCGGAGCTCTGGTAGGATCGCGCCGCGCGCAGCGTCGCGGGGAGGAGATCCGATGAAGGTCGACGGTGGGCTCTTTGCGGGAAGCTACGAGGAGATTCCCGCTCGCATCGCAGAGCTCGAGGCGCTGGGCTACGACGGAGCGCTCTCGGCGGAGACCTCGAGCGATCCGTTCTTTCCGCTGCTGCTCGCGGCCGAGCACAGCGAGCGCATCGAGCTGATCACGTCCATCGCGGTCGCCTTCGCGCGCACCCCCATGCTGCTCGCCCAGGTGGGCCACGACCTGAACCGCTACTCCCGGGGCCGCTTCGTGCTGGGGCTGGGCTCGCAGATCCGACCCCACATCACCAAGCGCTTCAGCATGCCCTGGTCTCACCCCGCCGCCCGCATGCGAGAGTTCATCGAGGCGATGCGCGCGATCTGGGCGTGCTGGTACGACGGCCAGAAGCTCGACTTCCGCGGCGAGTTCTATACCCACACGCTGATGACCCCGATGTTCACGCCGACCGATCGCCGCTTCGGCGCTCCGCGGGTCTTCTTGGCGGCGGTCGGACCGCGGATGACGCGCGTCGCGGGTGAGGTCGCCGACGGCCTGATCGCCCACGCCTTCACCACGCCCCGCTACCTGCGCGAGGTGACGCTGCCCGCGATCGAGGAGGGGCTGGCCGCCTCGGGGCGCAGCCGCTCGGACTTCGAGATCAGCTGCCCGGTCTTCGTCGTCACCGGCAAGGACGAGAAGACCTGGGAGGCCTCCCGCACGGGGGTGAGCCGGCAGATCGCCTTCTACGGATCGACGCCCGCCTACCGGGGCGTGCTCGAGCGCCACGGCTGGGGCGACCTTCAGCCCGAGCTCAATGCCATGTCCAAGCGCGGCGAGTGGGAGGCGATGGGAACGCGCATCACCGACGAGATGCTCGAGGAGTTCGCCATCGTGGCCCAGCCCCACGAGGTGGTCTCGCGGCTGCGCGAGCGTTTCGAGGGCTGCCTCGACCGGGTGACCTACGCGCCCATGGGGGGCGATCGCGACCAGACGCGAGCCGCGCTCGAGGCCTTGCGAAAGTAGGTCCCTCCAGCGCGGCGAGGCCGCCCTCGCTACATTCGCCTCGGTGATCGGATCGAAGCGCGTGTGCGTGGTGATGCCGGGCTACAACGCCGAGGCGACCGTCGAGAAGACCGTGCAGGAGATTCCTGGCGATCTCGTCGACGACATCATTCTCGTCGATGATGGCTCGACCGACCGCACCGCCCAGGTCGCCCGCTCGCTCGGCGTGCACACCCTGGAGCACCCGGCGAACCGGGGGTACGGTGCCAACCAGAAGACCTGCTACCGCACGGCGCTGGAGCGCGGAGCCGAGATCGTGGTGATGCTGCATCCGGACTACCAGTACACACCGCGCCTGATCCCGGCGCTCGTGGCGTGCATCGCCTCGGGACTCTACGACGTGGCCCTGGGCTCGCGCATCCTGGGCGTGGGGGCCCGAGTCGGCGGGATGCCGCTCTACAAGTTCATCGCCAACCGCGCGCTGACCCTCTTCGAGAACCTCGTGATCGGCTACCGCCTGTCCGAGTACCACACCGGGTATCGCGCGTTCTCTCGAAGGCTCCTGCTCGAGCTGCCCCTGGAGGAGAACGCCGACGACTTCGTCTTCGACAACCAGATGCTGGCCCAGGCGATCTACTTTGGATTCGAGATCGCCGAGGTCACGTGCCCCACGCGCTACACCGCAGAGTCCTCCTCGATCGGCTTCTCGCGGAGCGTCCGCTACGGGCTCGGGGTCGTGCGTACCTCGCTCGAGGTGCGCGCCGCAAAGCTCGGGCTCCGGGAGCCGCGCTACCTCTCGCACGCGGGACGCCGGCTCCGCCTGCACGAGCGATGAGCCCGGAGTCGGAGCGCGCCTGCACCTGCTGCGGCCAGCGCCTCGAGCTGCGCCATCCCGCGGTCTTGGATCCCGAGACGCGCGAGCGCTTCCGCATCCTGGGCTGCCCCCGCTGCGGATCGGGCCGCACCTTCCCCGTCCCCCTCGAGCTCGGACCCTACTACGCGGGGAGCTACTACGGCGCGCGCCATGGTCCCACGGGCTGGCTCTGCGACCGTCGGCGCATGTCGCGGCTGAAGCGAGTGGTGCCCCGGCCGGGGCGCCTGCTCGACTTCGGCTGCGGCCCGGGGAGCTTCCTGGCGGCCGCGCAGAGGGCCGGCTGGACGGGGATTGGAGTCGACGTAGCGCCAGCGACGGCGCGCGCGTCGGGCCTCGACGTTCGAGCCTCGCTCGACCAGGTCGGGGCTGAGGCAGCCTTCGATGCCATCACCGCATGGCACTCCATCGAGCATCTCGCCCAGCCGGCTGCCGTTCTCGAGGGGTTGCGCGATCGGCTTGCTGCCCACGGCACGCTCCTGGTCGCGGTGCCCGACGCGGGGTCGCTCCAGGCGAGGCTCTTCGGACCGCGCTGGGTGCACCTGGATGTGCCGCGTCACCTGCACCACCTGACGCGCCCCGGACTCGCCCGGTTGCTGCAGGCATCCGGACTCCGGCCGGTCCGCTGGTGGCGACACGAGCTCGAGTACGACTGGATGGGCTGGGCCCAGAGCGCTCTGAATGCGGCGACCCTGCAGCCCAACACGTTCATGAAGCGGTTGACGGGCAAGCGTCGGCGGTCCGGACTGCTCGCCGCAGCGTCGGACTGGCTCCCCGGCCTGGCGGCCCTGGCGCTGGCGGCGCCGCCGTGCCTGCTCGCGCGCGCAGCCGGCCGGGGCGCAACCCTGGTGGTCGCCGCTCGCTGCGCCTGAGGCTCCGGCTCGCCGCCACACAGCGGCCTGGCTGCGGCGGGTCTGGGGACCGGGACCTCAGCTGCGTGGGAGCGGGGGCTCGGCCACCTGAAGCAGCTGCTTGCCCAGGTTCTTGCCCTCGAAGAGGCGCAGGAAGGTCTGGGGGGCGTTCTCGAGCCCGTGCTGGACGTCCTCGCGGTGCGCGATCTGGCCCGAGCGGACCCACTCCGAGAGCGCCGACACCCCCTCGTCCATGCGGGCGAGGTAGTCGATCACGATGAAGCCCTCCATGCGTGCGCGCTGGACCACGAGCGCCAGGTAGTTGGAGGGTCCCGGGGGTGGGGTCTTGGCGTTGTAGCTCGAGATTCCCCCACAGAGCACGATCCGGGCCCCCTGCGCGATCCGCGCGAGGACTGCGTCGAGGATCGGACCGCCGACGTTGTCGAAGTACACGTCGATTCCTTCGGGGCAGAGCTCGCCGAGCCGGGCGCTCACGTCCTGGGACTTGTAATCGATCGCGGCGTCGAAGTGCGCCTCGTCGGTGAGCCAGCGGCACTTGTCGGGACCGCCGGCGATCCCGATCACGCGGCAGCCCTGGATCCTTGCGATCTGACCGGCGATCGAGCCCGTCGCGCCCGCCGCACCCGAGACCACCACCGTGTCGCTGGGCTTGGGCTTGCCCACGTCGAGCAGTCCAAAGTAGGCCGTGAGCCCGGTCAGCCCGAGGACTCCGAGGGGCCAGGTCAGCGGAATGTCCGGGGGCACCTTGGAGGCCGGCGCGAGGCCGCCAGCGCCGACGATCGCGTAGTCCTGCCAGCCGAGCATTCCCTGCACGATGTCGCCGGGAGCAAAGCTCGGGTTGCGCGACTCGATCACCTGGCCGACGCCGCCGGCGCGCATGGGCTCTCCGATCTGCACCGGCGGCACGTAGCTCCGTCGGTCCTCCATCCAGCCTCGCATCGCTGGATCGAACGACAGGTAGAGCGTGCGCAGCAGGATCTCGCCCTCGGCCGGTTGGGGAATCTCGCTCTCGCGCCACTCGAAGTTGGAGGGCTGCACCAGTCCGACCGGCCGGGAGGCCAGAACCCACTGTCGATTCTTCTCGCTCATGTGCGGAGGTTCCCACGTACAATGGGCTCGAGGCAAGCGCCTGCGCCGCCGGGCGATGCAGATCCGGAGATACCGCAAAGCGAGGGGACGAGCCATGAATCCCGAGGAGTACGCGAGCCAGGACGGACTCGGGCTCGCCGAGCTCGTGCGCAAGGGCGAGGTGACTCCCGCCGAGCTCGTCGAGGCCGCGATCGAGTGCATCGAGCGTCGCGATCCCGTGCTCAACGCGGTCGTCCACCGCGCCTTCGAGAGCGCTCGACTCGAGGCGCGCGGGACGCTTGCGGACGGAGCCTTCCGCGGCGTTCCCTTCCTGGTCAAGGACCTGGGATGTCCGGTTGCCGGCATGCCGCGAACCAGCGGCAGTCGCTTCACACAGCACGAGGTGCCGGCCGAGGACGGCGCGCTGACCCGGCGCCTTCGCGCGACCGGAGTCCTGATCCTGGGCAAGACCAACACCCCCGAGTTCGGCATCACGGGCACGACGGAGTCGGCGCTCCTGGGGCCGTGTCGATCTCCGTGGAACCCCGACCACATCTCGGGAGGATCGAGCGGGGGCTCGGCGGCGGCGGTGGCCTCGGGCATGGTGCCGCTGGCGCACGCCAGCGATGGCTTGGGCTCGATCCGGATTCCCGCCGCATGCTGCGGCCTCTTCGGTCTCAAGCCGACCCGCGACCGCAATCCGGGTGGGCCCGACGATCGGGACCGCGCGATCGGCTTCGGCGTCGACCACGTGGTGAGTCGCAGCGTCCGCGACAGCGCCGCGATGCTCGACGCAACGGGCTTCCCCGAGCCCGCGGCTCCCTTCGCGCCCCCTCCCAAGGCGCGCCCCTACCTGGACGAGGTCGCGACCCCGCCCGGCCGGCTGCGGATCGCCTTCTCGGCGGAGACGCCACGGGGGGTCGCGATCCACCCCGAGTGCCAGAGCGCCCTCGACCAGACGCTGACCCTGCTCCGGGAGCTCGGGCACGAGGTCGTCGAGCGGGGGCTGCCCGTGGACTACCGCGAGATGTACCGCGCGCAGCTCCAGGTCTCGGGAGCCAACGCCGCGGCGGCCCACGCCGAGCGCGTCGAGCGCTTCGGGCGCGAGCCCGAGCCGGAAGAGTACGAGCCGCTCACCTGGGCGGGCATCCGGCGCGGCCAGAAGCTCTCGGGAGAAGAGGCGCTGCGCGGCTGGCGGACCCTGCGCGCGACGAATCGCCAGGTGCTCTCGCTCTTCGAGGAGTTCGAGGTGTACCTGACGCCGGTGATGGGGACCCCGCCTCCAGCGATCGGGCACATCGACCCGGTCCGCGTCCCGCCCCGCGAGCTGAGCCGGCGCCAGGCCGAGGCGTTCCCCTTCACGCCGCCCTTCAACTTCACCGGCCAGCCGGCCATGAGCGTGCCGCTCGCCTGGTCTCGGGAGGGCCTGCCCCTGGGCATGCAGTTCGCGGCCCGCTACGCCGACGAGGCGACTCTCTTTCGGCTCGCGGCCCAGCTCGAGCAGGCCCGTCCCTGGGCCGATCGTCGGCCCGTGATCTGGGCCTGAGCCGCCGGGCCGCCCCGCCCCCCGCGTCTTGTGAAGCGCCCTCTAGCGCTGTAGATTAGGTTCCTCAAGCCTGACCTCCCGGATCGGAATTGTGCTCCGCCAGGCGAGCTGTCTGGCCGAGATCCCGATCGTCAGACCCGAGAATATCCTCCCTGCGTCACGGGCCACCCGGGTCGGAAGGAGACGGAAGACGTGTCGCAGACAACCTGGAAAGAGCGCTTGGCCGGGCAGATGGATCCCGCCTGGGAGCGGGAGATCGACCTCTTCGAGGGCCAGATGGAGCTCCGGACCCGGGAGCGGATCGACGAGAAGGTCTTTGCCGAGACCCGCCTACGCCGTGGGGTCTATGGCCAGCGCTACGATAACGGCCAGCGCAACGACGGACCGGTCACGCGGCAGCTGGCCTACGCCGAGCGGCCGACCAAGGGGCCGAGCACCGTCTGGGACGCCCCGGGCATGCAGCGGATCAAGATCCCTTACGGCGGCGTGAGCCCCGACCAGCTCGACACGATCGCCGAGCTCGCCGAGGAGTACTCCGACGGGATCGTTCACATCACCACGCGCCAGGACGTGCAGCTGCACTACGTGCACATCGAGGACACGCCCGACCTCATGCGACGGCTGGCCGCGGTGGGGATCACCACCCGAGAGGCCTGCGGAAACTCGGTGCGCAACGTCACGGGCTGTCCGCGCGCCGGCGTCTGCAAGACCGAGGCGTTCGATGTCTCGCCCCACGCCCAGGCGCTCATGAGCTTCCTGCTCGGCCACCCGGACGTGCAGGACTTCGGACGCAAGTTCAAGCCTTCGTTCTCGGGGTGCGAGCACGAGGCGTGCGGACTCGCGCAGATGCACGACGCGGGTCTCGTCGCGCGCGTGCGCGACGGCCAGCGTGGCTTCAAGGTGGTGGTCGGTGGGGGCCTGGGCGCCGTCCCCCACCAGGCGAAGGTGCTCTCGGAGTTCACACCGGAGGGCGAGCTGCTGCCGCTGATCCAGTCGGTGGCCCGGGTCTTCGCCCGGCTCGGCGAGAAGAAGAACCGCTCCCGCGCCCGGCTCAAGTTCCTGGTCTCCAAGCTCGGAATCGAGGCCTTCCGCGAGCAGGTCGCCGAGGAGAGGAAGCAGCTTCCCCACGACGACCGCTGGACGGCATTCCTGGCCGACCTGCCCCGCACCGGCGGTGAGCCCGCGCTCCCTCCGGCGCCCCTCGAGTCCGGAGCGCGGGACGGGGCCTTCCAGCGCTGGCGCACACTCAACTGCGAGGCCCAGCGCCAGCCGGGTTACTCGATCGTCACCGTCCAGCTTCCCCTCGGCGATCTCACCGCCGAGCAGACGCGGGGGCTCGCCCAGCTGGCCCGACGCTTCGCGGGCGACAACCTGCGCACGACCGTCGAGCAGAACATCGTGCTGCGATTCGTGCCCGATGCGGCGCTTCCGGGGCTCTACGCCGAGCTCGCACAGATCGGCCTTGAGGCGCCCGGAGCCGGTTCGATCGTCGACGTGACCGCGTGCCCCGGTACCGACACCTGCAAGCTCGGAATCTCGAGCAGCCGTGGGCTGGCCGCCGAGCTGCGCCAGCGACTGGCCGCGCGCTCGGCGTCGCTTTCCGAGGCGATCTCCGAGCTCAGGATCAAGGTCTCCGGGTGCTTCAACAGCTGTGGCCAGCACCACGTGGCCGACATCGGGTTCTACGGCAACAACCGCAAGGTCGACGGCCGCTACGTGCCCCACTTCCAGCTCGTGCTCGGTGGACAGTGGACGGAGAACGCCGGCAGCTACGGGCTGGCCATGGGCTCGATTCCCAGCAAGCGCGTGCCCGAGGTCGTCGATGTCCTGCTCGAGGCGTACCGCCAGCAGCGCGAGCGCGGCGAGCGCTTCCGGGACTGGATCCAGCGCCTGGGCAAGCGCGAGATCCGCTCGCTGGTGCAGCCCCTGATGGCGGTCGCGCCCCACGCCGAGAATCCCGACCTCTACCGCGACTGGAGGGATGTGCGCGAGTTCTCGATCGGAGACCTGGGGGTCGGAGAGTGCGCCGGCGAGGTGATCACCCTCTTCGGGATCGAGGTCGTGAAGGCCGAGTCGCTGGCGTTCGAGGCCCAGATCGCGCTCGACGAGGGCGACTTCGAGAGGGCGGACGACCTGTCCTATCGCGCCATGCTCTCCGCTGCGCGGGCGCTGGTGCGGACCGAGCACATCGACGTCACCGAGGATCCGGACGACATCGTCCGCGAGTTCAAGGCGCGCTTCTTCGATACCGAGCGCTTCTTCGACCGCTTCGCCGGAGGCAAGTTCGGTCACTACCTGCTGACCCGCCACGCCCAGGGGCCGGTGCGAGACGACCGCGACTCCGCCGCGCAGATCGTCGAGGAGACCCAGCTCTTCATCGAGGCCGCCCACACGTGCGAGGCGCGCGTGAGCGCGCTCCAGGCGGGAGACGCGGCGGCGTGAAGCCGGGGCGGGTCAGCGTCAAGTTCTTCGCGGCGAACGCCTCCGAAGCGGGACTCGACCTGACTCCGTTCATCGGTCTCTTCCACGGCTTCATCCGCACCGCGGCCGTTCCCGGCCTGCTGGTCGACGTGGTGGACTACGCGCACGTTCCGCGCGGTCCCGGGGTGATCCTGATCGGCCACGACGTGGACTATGCGCTCGACCTCGAGGAGGGCAGGCCGGGTCTCCGCGTCACCCTCAAGCGCTGCGCTGCCCGGCTCCTGCGCGAGAGCCTGGCCGATGCCCTTCGACGATCGCTCCAGGCGATTCGGGCGATCGAGGCGGATCCTGCGACGAAGATCCGCTTCCGCCTCGACGAGCTCCAGATCGGGTTTCCCGACCGGCTGACCGTCCCCAACCGCGAAGAGAGCTGCGGCCCGCTCACGGCCGAGATCGCTCCGGTTCTCGGTGAGCTGCTGGGCGATGCCGGCTACGAGCTGACAGCGACCCACGTGGGTGATGCGCGCCGCTTTGCGAGCCTGACGCTCCGGGCCGAGGCCCCCGTCGATCTCGAGGCCGCGCTGGAGCGCCTGGCAGGCACCCGTGTCGAGCCCCAGGAAACCGCGGCTCCGAGGGCTCTGCCCGGGGGGAGCTGGGAGCTCGAGGTCGAGGCACTGCACGCCCTTCGGGTGGCGGGGACGCCGCATACGCTTCTCGACGTTCGTGAGCCCCACGAGTTCGAGATCTGCAACCTCGGCGGCCGGCTGATTCCGCTCGGAGCGCTCGCAGCGCACCTGCGGGACCTCGACCCGGATGCGAAGATCGTCGCCTACTGCCGCAGCGGGAGCCGCGGTGCCCAGGCCGTGGCGATCCTGCGCGAGGCGGGCTTCCGCGACGCGTGGAACCTGCGGGGCGGGATCCTGGCCTGGATCGAGCGTATCGACTCGTCGCTCCCCAGGTACTGAAGCTCCAGCGGAGCCAGGGGAGAGTCGACGCCGTGGACGTTCGGGACGGATTCAGTGAGGCGGTCGGCAACACCCCCCTCATCCGGCTGCGCGGGCCCTCCGAGCGAACCGGCTGCACGATCCTGGGAAAGGCCGAGTTCCTGAATCCCGGTGGCTCGGTCAAGGATCGCGCGGCCCTGTACATGATCACCGACGCCGAGGAGCGAGGCGAGCTGCGGCCGGGCGGGGTCGTGGTCGAGGGTACCGCCGGCAACACGGGCATCGGCCTCGCACTGGTGGGGAACGCTCGCGGCTACCGCACGGTGATCGTGATCCCCGAGACCCAGAGCCGCGAGAAGAAGGACATGCTGCGGCTCTGCGGCGCCGAGCTTCGCGAGGTTCCCGCCCGGCCCTATCGGGACCCCGGCAACTACGTCCACGTCGCCGAGCGGCTCGCCGAGGAGCTTGCGGGGGTCGAGCCCCAGGGCGTTCTCTACGCGAACCAGTGGGA
Source organism: Myxococcota bacterium (assembly GCA_046757685.1). Lineage (GTDB taxonomy): Bacteria > Myxococcota_A > UBA9160 > SZUA-336 > SZUA-336 > JBHHYV01. The sequence continues at coordinate 7,436 of JBHHYV010000072.1, read as the reverse complement.
CAACCTGTCGAATCGCGACGGTCACTTCCGCTCCACCGGACCCGAGATCTGGAAGCAGACCGACGGCCGGGTCGACGGCTTCATCTGTGCAATCGGAACCGGCGGGACGCTCGCGGGAGTCGGCCGCTATCTCAAGGGGCAGCGCCCCGAGGTGGTGATCGCGGCCGCCGATCCGATGGGTGCGTGCATGTATCACTACATCCAGCACGGAGAGCTCCGGGCCGAGGGATCCTCGATCACCGAGGGCATCGGCCAGGGGCGGATCACCGGGAACCTGGTCGACGCTCCGATCGACGACGCCTACCAGATCCCGGACGCCGAGGCGCTCCCGATCCTGTTCGACCTGCTCGAGCACGAGGGCTTGTGTCTCGGGGGATCGAGCGCCATCAACGTGGCGGGCGCCATCCACATGGCCCGCGACCTGGGGCCGGGCCACACCATCGTCACGATCCTCGCCGACAGCGGGACCCGCTACCAGTCCAAGCTCTTCAACCCGGCCTTCCTGCGCGAGAAGGGTCTTCCCGAGCCGCGCTGGCTCTCGCGGTAGGTCGCCGGTTCGCAGACGAGATCGGTCCGCGCATGCTGGCCAATCCTCACCACACTGGCCAGAAGTAGATCGCCCGCGCGGGTCGAGGCGGGCTCCGCAGCGGTGTGGCGCGCCGGCCGGGGGCTTGCAGGGGGGAGCTGGCCGGGAGCGTTCGCCGCCCGAAGCTCGAGGCGGAGGCGTGACGGGCGTCACAGCAGGAGCGGCGGGTCGCCGCCGACTCTCCGGTCCGTCCGGCCCGGGAGAGGTCGGGCCCAGGCTCGCGCAGTTCCTGCAAAGCTCAAGCTGGCGGCGCACAACGCCGAATCTGGCGCCGCAAGGATAGAGGTGGACATGGTAGAGGATCCGACGGAGCGCCTGGAGCGCGCGACGCGTGCGTTTACGACCAAGAGGGTCCCGTCTGGCTCCCTGGTCCAGCTGGTGGAGGGCGAGGCCCCGCCACGGCCCGGGGACCTGGTTCTGGCGCGGGTCGACGCCGTCCGAAACCACGTTCGCGTTCACCTGCCGGAGGGTGGCCGAAAGAACCTCTTCGAGGGCGACGAGCTGATCCTCGTCTATGGCGACCGATACGCGCCCCGCCAGTTCGAGGCGCGCGTTCCAACCCACCTGGGCCCGTGCCACCTCGTGGCCGCCGGAGGCGTCGCCGCCGAGGTGATCTCGTCGCATGCGCGCATCCACAAGGGTCCGACGACCCTGACACCGATCGGCCTGGTGGCCAACTCCGCTGGCTTCCGGGTGAACCTCGCAGACTGGGCGCTGCCCGCGGGCCGCGACTTCGAGTGCCACAGACCCGCCACGATCGCGGTCTGCGGCACCTCGATGGACAGCGGCAAGACGACCCTGGCGGCCCATCTGACTCGGGGACTCGTCCGCGCGGGGCAACGCGTGGGCTATGCGAAGGTGACTGGAACGGGTGCGGGAGGGGATCCCTGGCTGCTCCGAGACGCCGGAGCCTCGCCCGTCGTGGACCTGGTCGATGCGGGGGTCGCATCCACCTACCGGCTCGACGTCGAGCACCTGGAGTGGATCCTGGGGTGTCTCTGGAGCCACCTGCGCGACTCGGAGGTAGACGCGGTGATCCTCGAGGTGGCCGATGGTCTCCTCCAGACCGAGACCGCCTCGCTTCTCAGGACTCCCCTCTTCTCGAAGCTCAGCGATGGCATCCTGTTCGCTTGCGCGGACTCCATGGGGGCTCTCGCCGGAGTCGAGTGGCTCCGCGCCAGGGGGCTCGCAGTGCTGGGGATCGGGGGCACGATCGGTCGCTCCCCCTTGCAGCTCCGCGAGGCCGTCGACGCGACCGGAGCGCTCGCGTTCAGACGGCGGGATCTGGCCGATCCCGCGACGGCCCTCAAGATCTTCCACTCCTTTCACCGCTAGAAGGCTCGCATGACCTCCGCAAAGCTCAAACGAGCGGAGTGGCCCTCCGCCGGGGCGGACGTCCGTCGATCCGGGAAGATCGTCGAGGGTCATCTTTCGGGTGACCCCGGCCTGGGCTACTTCGCCTTCAGCCCGGCCGGGGGCAGCACCCGCGCTCCCCTGCTCGTGGCCGTACACGGACTCTCGGACCGCCCCGACGCGCACATCCAGCACCTGAGGTCCCTGGCGGAGAGATTCGGCGTGGTCGTGCTGGCTCCGCACTTCTCGCGCCCGGCATTCCGCGATTACCAGCGCCTGGGGCGAGAGGGTCGCGGGGAGCGTGCCGATCGCGCGCTGCTCGGCCTGGTCGAGGCCGTGGGAAGGTCGATCGGAGCGGAGTGGAAGCGCTTCTTCCTGATGGGCTACTCCGGCGGGGGCCAGTTCGTGCATCGCTTCGTCCTGGCGTACCCGGATCGGGTAGCCGCCGCAGTCGCGTCCTCGGCGGGCTGGTACACGTTTCCGGATCACACCCGGTCCTACCCCCTCGGCATCGGGTCCGCGAGGCGTCTGCCGGGAGTGTCGTTCGATCCCGAACGCTTTCTCCGCGTTCCGATCCTGGTGACGGTGGGGGAACGCGACGTTCGCCGAGATCGTGTCCTGCGCAAGACGACTCGCGTGGACCTCCAGCAGGGACGGACGCGCCTGGAGCGCGCCCAGCGCTGGGTCGACGCGATGGTCCGCGCTGCGGAGGAGCGAGGCCTGGCCCCCGCCGTGAGCCTTCGAACCCTCCCGGACATCGGCCACTGCTTCTCCGCCTCGATGAGCCGGGGAAGGCTCGGCGCGCTCGCCTTCACGCATCTCTTTGGCTGCGCCCGACCCGATCCCCGCGTCACGGAACCGGAGCCCCGTCGGCATGCGGAGCCTTCGGAGCCCTGACTCGCTGCGCAGGGCGAGGGGGCAGGCCAGGCGGGACACCGCACCAACCGCATTTCATAGGAGAGGGGAAGGAATGCGTACTCGATGCTCGATGCAGAGGTGGGGGTGTGGACTCCTGGCGTTGCTCCTGCCGCTGGCAGCCGGCGCCTCGGGTCTGAGCCTTGGAGAGCGAGGGCTCCGCTTCAGTACGGCGGACGAGAATCTCAGGCTGCGCGTGGGGGGCAGGATCCATGCCGACTCCTACATCTTCGAGGACCACCGGACCCGCCTCGACAACGACATCGACTTCCGCCGCTTGCGCCTCTATCTGAGTGGGCGCGTGCTGAAGGACTGGCGCTTCAAGATCGACCGGGAGTTCCAGGTCGACCGGCGGGGCTGGCGGAACCTGTGGCTCAGCTACCGTGGGTTCGATCACACGGACATCAAGCTGGGCAACCTGATCGCGCCGGTCGGATTCGAGAGCCTGATGAGCTCGAACGACCTGATGCTGATGGAGCGCTCGCTCGTGAACGCCCTCTCGACCGGCTACCTGGCGGGGCTCCAGGTCAGCCGCTACCAGAGGCACTGGAGCGCGACGGTGGGGGCCTATCTGAACCCCATTGGCGGCGAGAACGAGGAGCAGCGTCGGAGCGACGGCGTGAGCTTCGTCGGGCGCTTCACTCTTGCACCCGTACGCAAGAAGCACCGGCTGCTCCACTTCGGTGTGTCCGTCGAGCAGCGGCACCTGTTCGGCGCCAGCGGGTTCCGATTCCGGAACCGGCCGGAGTCGGGCGGAGCTTCCCGGATCGTGGATACCCGGAACCTGTCGGACGTCGACAACTTCCAGATCTATGGAGTGGAGCTGGCCTCGGCCTATGGGCCCCTCAGCTTCATCGCGGAGTACCGTTTCTCCAAGGTCGACCGCTCGGCCCACAAGGATGCCCGCTTCGGCGGTGGGTACCTGCAGGCGAGCGTGATGCTGACCGGAGAGTCTCGCCGCTACAGCTCTCGACGCGCCACGTTCACGCGAATCCGACCGAAGCACAAGTGGGGCGCTCTCGAGCTTTCCGCTCGGCTGAGCATGCTGGACCTCACGGACTCGGGAGTTCGCGGCGGAGACGAGAGCGATACCACGCTCGGGGTCAACTGGTATCTCAACCGGAACCTGCGATTGATGTTCAACTTCGTCCGTGTCAACGCCCACCAGCGAAAGACGCTCGCGGGAGATCGTCCGGACCTGATACAGTTCCGCCTGCAGGTCGCCCTCTAGACGGGGATCGGGCGGACAGCGAGAGGGGGCTCCGTGAGCATCCCACGCCTGCTCGCAGGAAAGCGGAAGGTGCTCATGGCACGCCTGCTTGCGAACGGGCTCGGGCAGGCCGGGACGGCGTTCGCGATCGCGTGGCTGCTGCGCAGCACGCTGCACGCCTTTCGCACGTCTCCCGGAGATCCGCCCCGGGTCGCTCTGGCGGGGCTTGCGGTGTCGGGGCTGATCCTCTTCGTGCTTCGAACGCTCGAGCGCACCGACGCCGAGGAGCTGGGGCAGGACTACGCGATGCGGGTTCGCCTCCGCCTCTTCGAGCGGGTCTCGGCCCTGCCCCTGCGCCGGGAGCGCCGAGAGCGCTTCGGCCTGACGATGGCCCGGATGATCAGTGACCTCAGCGCGCTCCGGAACTGGGTCAGCATCGGCATCGCCCGGATGGTCGTGGCGACCGTCTCGCTGGTCGGGATCCTGGGGGTACTGGTGTCGTTCGACCCCCTCGCCGGAGCGGTCACGAGTGGAGTGGTGGCCGTCTGCATCGGAGTCGCAGCCCTCCTGACTCCGCGGCTGCGAGAGCATGTGCGCGAGGCACGACGCTGGCGGGGTCGGCTCGCGGGGAACGTCGGAGAGAAGGTCTTTGCCTTCGGAACCGTTCGTCACTTTGGGCGGACGAAGCGGGAGCGGCGTCGGGTACGGCTGCAGAGCCGGCGCCTTACGGGTGCGGCGGTTCGCCGGATGCGCGTCTCGGGCGCCATTCGCGCGCTCCCGTCGGCCGCGTTTCCCATCATCGTCGCCGTCCTGCTCGTCGCGATGGGCATGACCGGCCACAGCTCCCAACGCCACACGAGCACCCTCGCGGTCACGATGCTTCTTCTCAGCATGGTCGTGCACTCGCTGCGAGACCTGGCCCGGGCCTGGGACTACCGCGTGTCGTTCGAGGTGGCTCGCCAGAGGATCGATCAGCTTCTCACAGGCCCCCGTCTGCGCGAGGCGCGCCGAGCCGCCGAGCTCCCGGGAGAAGGAGGAGTGACGGTCGAGCTCCGCGACGCTCGCGTCGGCTCGGTGCTGACGGAGGTCTCGGCAACGGCGAGGTCCGGCGAGAAGATCCTGCTGACGGGCGACTCCGGCTCGGGCAAGTCCACCCTGCTCGGTCTCCTGGCGCGCCTCTTCGATCCCGACGGGGGAGTGATCCTCCTCGACGGGATCCCACTGACGAAGCTCTCTCTCGACTCCGTCCATGCGGCGGTACAGCTGGTCTCTCCGGAGCTGCCGTTGCTGCGAGGGTCGGTCGCAGAGAACATCGGCTACGGACTGGACGAGGAGGCTCCCGAGCTGATCGCCGAGGCGGCCGACCTCTGCGGACTCGATGCCTTCGTCGAGCTGCTTCCGATGGGGCTGCAGACGCGCATCGGCGAGAAGGGCCAAGAGCTCCCGGCCGCGCTGCGTTCGCGAATCTCGCTGGCGCGAGCCCTCGTGGTGACACCGCGGCTCCTCCTGGTCGACGATCCCCTTCTCACGGTCGATCCCGGCTCGCGTCGAGCGCTCTCGCGCGCGGTTCAGGTACTGGATGCCACGGTCTTCGTGGTCGGACGGGAGGGAGTCCCTGGCTTCGACGAGGACCGCACCTGGCAGCTCGCAGGGGGCCAGCTCAGCGAGAGCGTGCCTCCGGCGCGCTCGCACGCGGATTCGCCCGAAGCGGCGCCCTCGCCCCCCGCCGGGTCGCTCTCCCGGCCTACCGGAGCGCCCTAGTCGCGCTCTCGCGCGATCGCGTCAATTCCCTACGGGATCGCGCAGGGTGACGAACTCTTCGGCCGTCGTCGGATGGATTCCGACCGTGGCGTCGAACTGGGCCTTGGTCGCGCCACACTTGAGGGCGATCGCGATTCCCTGGACGATCTCGGCGGCATCCGCTCCCAGCATGTGGGCCCCCAGGACCCGGTCGCTCTCGGCGTCGACGACGAGCTTGATCCGCGTCTCCTCATGGCGTCCGGTCAGGGTGTGGCGCAGGGGACGGAAGCGGCTGCGGTAGATCTCGATCTCTCGGGAGCCGGCGCGGGCCTGCGCCTCGGTCAGGCCGACAGTTGCGATCGGGGGATGGCTGAAGACCGCGGACGGCACGTTGCTGTGGTCGGCCTCCAGGGGCCCGGAGCCGAAGAGGGTGTGGGCCAGCGCGATTCCCTCGTGGATCGCCATGGGCGTCAGGGTGATCCGGTCGGTCACGTCTCCAATCGCCCAGATGCTGGGGACGCTCGAGCGCGAGAAGGCATCGACCGAGATCTCACCTCCTGCACCCCGCTTGACGCCGAGCGCCTCGAGACCCAGGTCCGCCGTCATGGGCTCCCTTCCGATGGCCATCAGCACCTGGTCCGTCTCGAGCGGCTCATCTCCCTCCTCGAGGATCGCTCGCAGGCCGCGCGGACCGTGCTCGATCCGGGCGAGATGACTCTCGAAGCGCAGGTCGATCCCCCGGCGACGCATCGCGTGGGCGAGCCCCTCGCGGACCTCGTCGTCGAAGCCGCGCAGGAAGAGCGGACCCCGGTAGAGCTGGGTGACCCGCGTGCCCAGGTTGTGGAGGATGCCCGCGAACTCGACGGCGATGTAGCCGCCTCCCACGATCACGATCCGCTCGGGCAGCTCGGGAAGCCCGAAGACCTCGTTCGAGGTGATCGCGTGCTCGACTCCCTCGATCCCGGGGAGCCGGGGCCAGCTTCCGGTGGCCACCAGGATGTGCTCCGCCCGGTACTCCCTCCCCTCGACGACGACGGTGTGGGCGTCGACGATGCGCGCGCGGCCCCAGACCCGCTCGACGCCCGCCTGGTCGAGCAGCCGCGCGTAGACCGCGTTGAGGCGCTCGATCTCGCGGTCCTTGGCCGCGATCAGCGTCGGCCAGTCGAAGGTCGCCGGAGGGCGGCTCCAGCCATACGAGCGGCTGTCCTCGAAGTCGTCGGCATAGTGGGCGGCGTAGACGAGGAGCTTCTTCGGGATGCACCCCACGTTGACACAGGTGCCCCCCAGGTAGCGGTCCTCGGCGATCGCCACGCGCGCGCCGAGGCTCGCGGAGACGCGGCTGGCGCGGACCCCCCCCGAGCCGGCACCGATCGTGAACAGGTCGTAGTCGTAGCTCGGCATTCGCCCAGAGTACACGGCCGGCCAGGCTCCCGCCGCCCGGGTCGGGCTTCTAGGAAGGGGAGTCGCCCTCCGCCTCGGGCCGGACCAGCGACGAGGCCACCTTGGGGCGCACGATCGAGTAGAGGGCGGGCACGATCGTCACGGCACCGATCATGTTGATCACCATCAGGACCGTCAGCAGCTGGGCCATCTCGGCCTGGAAGCGCAGCGTCGAGAAGACCCAGAAGATGA
>JBHHYV010000071.1:0-19048 GCA_046757685.1 Myxococcota bacterium | reverse complement strand
CCTCCTGGGAGAGCCCGGAACGGGGGGGCCGCTGCTCGAGCGGCTGGTCGACCGGGGCGCGATCGCCGTGACCGCCGAGATGATCGGTGCCTGCGATGCGGCGCTCGCGCTCACCACGCAGTACGCAAAGGACCGCGTGCAGTTCGGACAGCCGATCGGACACTACCAGGGAGTCAAGCACCCGCTGGCCGAGGCCTACGTCGATGTCGAGAGCCTGAGGTCGCTGCTCTACTACGCGGCCTGGGCCGTCGACGCTCGACCCGACGAGGTTCCGCTCGCGGCGTCGCGTGCCAAGGCCCTCGCGAGCGAGGCGTTCACCCGCCTCGGGGTCACCGCCATCCAGCTCCACGGCGCGATCGGCTACACCCAGGAGTGTGACGTTCAGCTCTACCTGCGGCGTTCCAAGTGGGCGCGCCCGATGTACGGGGACGAGAGCTTCCACCTCGATCGCGTTGCGCGCCTGGGAGGCTACTAGTGGACTTCGACTTCACCGAACAGGAGCAGGCCTTCCGGTCCCGGGTGCGCGCCTTCCTGGACGAGCATCTTCCGCCCCCCGAAGAGCGCGGAGCGGACTTCCTGGAGCACTGGCACCGCAAGCTCGCCGAGCGGCGCTGGATCGGGTTCTCCTGGCCGCGCGAGGAGGGAGGCGGCGGGGGAAGCCTCATCGAGCAGTTCATCCTCAAGGAGGAGATGGCCCGCGCGGGGGCGCCGCCCCTGGGCAGCGACTTCATGGGTCTGGCCTGGGTGGGCCCCGCCCTGATCCGCCACGGCAGCGCCGAGCAGAAGCGCCGCTTCCTACCCGACCTCTTGAGCGGGCGGTCGCTCTGGTGCACGGGCTACTCGGAGCCCGACCACGGGAGCGACCTGGCCTCGCTCGAGACCCGGGCCGTCCGGGTCGGGGACGACTACGTGGTGAACGGGCAGAAGATCTGGACCACCCAGGCGCACGTCGCGAGGTGGATCTTCATGCTTGTGCGCACGACTCCGGAGCGCGAGTCGCGCTACGGAGGGATCACCTGCCTGCTGGTTCCGATGGACACTCCCGGGATCGAGGTGCGTCCCATCCTGAACCTGGTCGGCCAGCACAGCTTCAACCACGTCTTCTTCGACGACGTGCGGGTCCCGTCCTCCAACCGCCTCGGCGCGGAGGGCGAGGGCTGGCGTGTCGTGATGGGCGCCCTCGCGAACGAACGCTCTGGAATCTCGGAGGCGACCGACATGGAGCGGCGTCTCGACGATCTGGTCCGCCTGGCCAGGCGCACCCGCAAGGGGGGCCGGCCGGCGCTCGAAGACCCCTCGGTTCGGCGCGAGCTGGCGCGCTTCGATGCCTGGATCGCAGCCATGCGCCTGAACGGGCTCCGCAACCTGACCCGTCAGCTCCAGGGAGCCCAGCCCTCGAGCGAGACCTCGATCAACAAGCTGCTCCGGGGCCGGCTCGAGATCCCCATGTGGGACCTCACGCTCGGGCTCCAGGGCAGCAAGGCCCAGTACGCCGGGTCGCTCCAGCTCCAGTCACTGACCTTTCACGGCACGGTCATCGGGGGCGGCACCCCGAACATCCAGCGCAACATCATCTCCCAGAGGATCCTGGGGCTGCCCAAGGACTAGCGGACGGGTGCGCCGGCCGGGCTGGGCTGGATGCCAGGCTCGAGCCTGTGCTACGTGTGAGCAGTCACGACCACCCAAGCAGCCCATAGGCCAAAGCGCGTCCGACGCCGCTATGTCGACCGCGAGGAGGTCCCCGAGGGCTGGCTCAACCGGGCCAGGGTTGCGAGCGCGGCGGGAGTGACGCGCGCGACGGTCAAGCACTACCACGATCTGGGCTTGCTGCCTCCAGCGCTCTTCACCGGCCCGAACATGGCCTACTACGACCCCGAGTGCGTCGACCGCATCCGGCTGGTACGGGAGCTGCGCGCCGAGCGCCATCTGCCCTTGCGGATCATCGCCCAGATGATCGAGGGGCAGGGGACGGAGCACATTGCCGCGGCGCTGCAGCGCTCGCGTCTTCTGCGTGACGAGCTGCTCGGGGCGCTGGCGGGGGAGCGCCAGTCCCCGGTCACCCGGCGAGAGCTGCTCGCCGTCCCCGGGATCGACGCGGACGTCGTGGACGCCCTCGAGGAGCTGGGCCTGGTTCGACGCGTCTCCGCGGGTGGGCGGCGGCGCTACGATCCCCTCAGCCTGAAGCTGGTTCGCGCACTCGGGGCCGCCCGCTCCAGCGGCTTGACCGAGGAGGCGGGTCTCGACATGGGCGACCTCAGGATCTACATCGACCGCCTGCAGGCCCTCGTGCGAGCGGAGACCCGGCTCTTCAACGACCGCATCGTCGGACGCTTCGATCCGGCCACCGAGGAGCAGATCACGCGCGCGGCGCTCGAGGCCGCGGGGGCGATCGTGTTGGCCATCCGCGACCGTCTGCTGGCCGACCAGCTCGTGGGGGAGGCCAGCCCCCGCTGAGGTCGGTCCCCGGGATGGTAGGCTGGTGCCGAGGAGGGAGCCGCCATGACGCTTCCGGACTACGCGAGCTACGACGCGCTGGGCCTGGCCGAGCTGGTTCACAAGCGCGAGGTCACGCCCCGAGAGCTGATCGAGGAGGCCATCCGCCGCATCGAGCGGCACAACCCGGTCCTGAACGCCATCGTCCACGAGCTCTATGATCGCGCTCGGGAGGCCGCCGATCGCATGGCCAACCGCTCGACGGGCCCGTTCGCCGGGGTGCCCCTGCTGCTCAAGGACCTGATGGGCGACCTCCGGGGTGTGCCGACGTGCTACGCGAGCCGCTTCATGCTCGGGCACGAGGCGCCCTTCGACTCGGAGCTCGTGGTCCGGCTCCAGGCGGCGGGCCTGATCCCACTCGCCAAGACGAACGCTCCCGAGTTCGGACTGGTCGCGACGACCGAGCCGGCGCTCTACGGACCCTGCCGGAACCCGTGGGACCCCGAGCACTCCACGGGCGGCTCGAGCGGCGGCTCGGCCGCGGCCGTGGCCGCCGGGATCGTCCCGATCGCCCACGCGAACGACGGCGGGGGCTCGATTCGCATCCCTGCCTCGTGCTGTGGGCTGGTGGGTCTCAAGCCCACCCGCGGCCGCAATCCCCTGGGTCCACTCCTCGGCGATGCCCTCGGCGGCCTGGTCGCCGAGCACGTCGTGACGCGCAGCGTGCGCGACTGCGCGGCCGCGCTCGATGCGACCGCCGGGCCCGCGCCGGGCGATCCCTATGCGGCCCTCCCGCCGGAGCGACCCTACCGGGACGAGGTCGGACGCGACCCCGGCCCACTGCGCATCGCCTTCTCGAGCCGGAGCCCGACCGGAGGCGTCAGCGACCCCGAGTGCGTGCAGGCGGTGACCGATGCCGCGCGGGCGTGCGAGAGCCTGGGCCATCGGGTCGACGAAGCCCAGCCGCTCGTGGACTGGGAGCGCCTGACCGAGGCCTTCCTTCGGGTCTGGGCCGCCGGAACCACCTATCAGCTCGAGTCGCTGGGCACCCTGACCGGCCGCGAGCCCAGCCCGGATCTCGTCGAGCCGTTGACCTGGGCTCTCCTGGAGCGAGGTCGGACGGTGAGTGCGGCGGAGTACCAGGGTGCCATCGGCAGCTTCCAGATCACGGGACGTCAGATGGGCGGGTTCATGGAGCAGCGCGACGTCTGGATCTGCCCCACGCTCGCCAAGCCTCCCCTTCGGCTCGGTGTCATCGATACCCGCCTCTCGGACGTGGATCGGGCCTTCGAGCCGATGCTCGACTACGCGGTCTTCACGCCGATCATGAACGCGACGGGGCAGCCGGCGATCTCGCTGCCTCTTCATCAGAGTGCGTCGGGACTGCCGATTGGCGTTCAGCTCTCGGCTCGGATCGGGGACGAGGGGACGCTTCTGGCTCTGGCCGCTCAGCTCGAGCAGGCCATGCCGTGGATCGATCGGAAGCCAAGCCTCTGGGACTGAACACTAGGTCACGGCGGTCTGCATCGTGACTCGCCCCGGGGGGATCCGCTCCACCTCGACCGGGGCGCCTCTCGGCGAGTGGCTCGGCGAGCCGTAGAACATCCGGTAGTGGATCTGGCCGTAGCCGCCGGCCAGGTGGATCGCCTTCCAGGGGGCCTCGACCGGCTCCTGCTGCCCCTGCCAGCGCGGGAACTGATAGGGCTCCCAGGCATGGTAGATGATCACCTCGCCGGGCCGCACCGACGGGGATACCCGAACCATGGCCTCGAACGAGCCCGCGTCGTTGAACACGCGTGCACGATCGCCATCCAGAACGCCTCGTGGGTCGCAGTCCGAGGCGCTCATGAAGCAGATCGGCTCGCCCCTCTGAAGGCGTAGCATCAGCGCGTGGTCGCGCCAGATGGCGTGGATGCTCCAGCGCGTGTGGCCCCCGTTGATGCGAAGCGGGAAGCGGCTCCGGGCGAGGGGAGAGTCCTTGTGCAGCGGAAGCGCTTCGCCCGCCTCGAGGTACCAGGCGTGGTCGATATAGAACTGCTGTCGGCCGGTCAGCGTGGGCCAGGCCACCTTGTCCTTCACGAACCACGCGTGGGGCCAGTGCGTGTCCTTCGGATCGAAGTCAGTGCTGGTCGCGTAGATCGGTGTCGGGCGCGCGGGACCGATCACGGGTACGGCTCCGATCTGGAGGGCCTCCTTCGCCCCCATGCTGCCTACGCTCGGGCTGGCCCGCAGGATCTCGTCGATCATCTTGACCGGGTCTTCGGGATCCGTCGGGTCGTAGAATCCATCGCTGGTGTAGACCGCGTAGGCCTTGCGAAGATCGTGGGGTGCGTCGCGAAAGCCGCGCACCGAGCGGACGTCCCGCTCCCGCGCGCGTCTGGCGACGCGCTGCGTGATTCTCCCGAAGATCTCCCACTCTGACTTCGACTCGCCGAGCGGTTCCGTCGCCCGGTCCGAGACGATGATGTAGGGCAGATAGCTCTGGCCGTACTTGATGCCGTGCTTCTCGTAGTAGCCGGCCGCGGGCAGGATCAGGTCCGCATAGCGGGCCGAGGTGCTCATGCGGAAGTTCACCGCCACGATCAGGTCGAGCTTGGGCCACAGGTGCTCGAGCGCGATCTGTGGCGAGGGCCAGCGCCGCAGCGGGTTCGAGCCCGTGAAGATGAAGACGCGCGGCTTCCGATCCGGTCGCGGGTGGATCCGCGTCCAGTCGCGAGCGATGGCCTGGCTCATGTAGTCGTCCAGCGGACGTGGAAGAGCCGGGTCGGCGAGATCCGGCCGCGACCACCGTCCCCGATAGCCGGCATGCACGTAGAGCCAGGGCATGAGGGGCGTATTGGGCGCGCGCTCGCTGTACCGGGTGAAGAGCTCCTCGTAGTCCCGGGGCGTGAGGCCACGCATCACCTTGGGGAGCAGCTTCAAGGTCTCCACCAGGCCGACGCCGCGCGCTCCCATCTGGTTGAGCCCGTCCAGCCCCCACCACGCGGCAATCCGCAGTCCCCCGCCCGGCTTGCCCTGGTTGCCGGTGAGCGCCATGAGCAGGATCATCGCGCGCTGGAACAGGTCGCTGTGGTGGTGCTTGCACGCTCCCCACGATGCGAAGATCATCGCGCTCGGCGCCGCGGCCAGCTCGCGAGCGAACCGCCGGATGAGCCCCGGGCGAAGGCCGGTGGTACCGGAAGCCCGCTCGGGTGTGTACTCCGCGAGGCGTTCGCGCAGCCGCTCGAAAACGGGCCGTACCTCGATCTCGTCTCCGCCCACGAGCTGGACGCGGTAGCGCCCGGCGAGGGCCGGCCGGAGCGCGCCGAGCGCGAGCGATCGGCCGCCCTCTCCGTCCCCCTGACAGCCCGGAACCTCTGCCAGCCGCCCCTCTGCCTCGTCCCAGAAGTAGAAGCGGTCGTCGCGTCCTCCCCTCTCCAGGTCCGACTGGCGCAGGAAGCGCCCGTCGCCCTCGCGGACCAGGATCGGAAGGTCGGTCTGCTCTCGCACGTACTCCACGTCGTAGAGCTTCTCCGAGACGATCACCTGGGCCGCGGCGAGGCCGAGGGCGGCATCGCTCTCGGGCTCGAGAGCGAGCCAGAGGTCGGCGTGAATCGAGGTGGCGTTGTAGTCGGGAGCGATCACCACGAGCCTGGCGCCTCGGTAGCGCGCCTCGTGCATGAAGTGGATCTCGGGAATTCGCGTGTAGGCCGGGTTTCCGATCCAGACCACGATGTAGTCGGAACGGAACCAGTCATCCGAGGTCCCCTCGCAGTTGTACATTCCCCAGGTCTGCACGGCGCCCATGGGCATGTCGCCGACCCCCGACCAGGAGTCGAGGATCGTCGCCCCGACGGCCTCGGCGTAGCGCGTCTCGCCGGCCGTCTCCGGGCCGAAGCCCGCATTGGTGGTGCCGTGGTCGTGGATGATCGACTCGGTCCCGTCCTCGAGCGCGGCGTCGATGATTCCGTCCGCGACCTCGTCCAACGCCTCGTCCCAGGAGATCCGCTTCCAGCGGCCCGAGCCGCGCAGTCCGACCCGCTTCAGGGGGTGAAGGACCCGCGACGGCGCCAGCTGGAGATCGGTATAGCAGGCTCCCTTCTGGCAGCCGCGTGGATTTCCGTCGGGGACGTCGCTACGCGGCGCCTCGTAGATGGCGTGCTGCTCCTCGCGCCAGGCGATGCCTTCCTTGACGTAGACGTCCCAGGAGCAGGCGGCGATGCAGTTGGCGCGGGTGTGGGTCCCCTTGACGACCCGGTCCCAGGTAAAGTGATCGCGCCAGACGTCTGTGAAGTCACCGTAGCGAGGTGCCTGGGTAGCAAGGGGCTCGGGGAGCGGAGGACCCACCCACGGGGCGGGGCCCCGCCGGCGAAGCTGCCAGAGGCCCAGCCCGATGGCCGTGGCACCCAGCCCCGTACCCAGGATGAAGCTGCGCCGCGAGACTCCCTCCTGACCGGGAGCGTGGGGAGTGGTTCCGTTCATAGCTTCTCGACCTCCACCCGGGTATCCCGGTCGGTATGATTCGGCTGCATGGTGATGATCATGGGCCGCAGGTGGTACTGGCCTCCGGCCAGCTCCACCGGGTTGAGCGGCGCAGGCATCAGGTTCTGAAAGCCCTTCCCGTCCTTGAACTGGAAGTTCTCCCACGCGTGGTAGAGGATCAGCTGGCCGCGCCGCACGGCCGGCGAGACCTTCGCCATCACCTCGAAGGTGTCCAGATCATTGAAGACGCGGACCCGCTCTCCGTCGGAGATCCCGCGGCGCGTGGCGTCTTGATCGCTCACGTAGAGGACGGGCTCCGCCCGCTGCTGCTGCAGCATCAGACGGTCGTCGCGCCAGCTGGAGTGGATGCTCCAGCGTGTGTGGCCTCCGGTGAGGGTGAGCGGGTAGCTTCCGCCGATGCGGGGAGAGTCCTTGTGGACCGGAAGCTCCTCACCCAGCTCCAGGTAGAGCTCGTGGTCCAGGTAGAACTGCATGCGTCGCGAGAGGGTGGGATAGGGGACCTTGTCGAATACGTGATGGGTCAGGGGCGTGATCGAGTCGTGCTTTGGGATGTCTGTCGCATTCCCGATGCAGCCCGAGCTCGTGCCCAGGCTCGTGAAGCGTACGAACCCCTTCTTCTTCAGGTCGTTCCACCCGATCCCGCCGACGTTCGTCGAGCTCTCGAGCAGCGACGCACAGATCTTGTCGTCGTCGGTCGGTCCGAACACCCCGCCCTGTGAGAACTTCTCGTAGAGGTTGTGCAGGGGGCGCGTATGGCCCTCCCGGTCGACGTACGAGCGCATGCCGCGCTCCTTCGCCCGTCGGTCGATCGCCATCGCGAGACGAGACAGGATCTCCCAGTCGGATCGGGCTTCGTGGTAGCTGGCTGCCTTCTCGCCGGCGTGCACGAAGGGCATGAGCGGTGTCGCCCACTTGTGCTCGCTCCGCTCGTACCACGCCGCCACCGGCAGCACGTAGTCGGAGTACAGGCCCGTCGAGGTCATGCGCATGTCGAGGCAGACCACGGTGCGCAGCTTGGGCCACAGGGTACGGAGGATCCGGGGGTAGCTGCGCACCCTCCGCAGGGGGTTGCTTCCGTAGGTAAAGAGGATCCTGGGGTCGTTACCGGGACGCGGCCAGACGTGCTGCCAGCCCTTCGAGAGCGACTCCTCGAGAATCTCGCGCACCGGCCTCTTCAGGTAGGGATCCCAGTCCTGGAGCCTGTCGCTCCCCTCCAGGAGGCCCGCATGCACGTACCAGAAGAGCGAACCCGAAGCCATCTTTCCTTCGGCGACCAGGCGTCGACTCTGCTCGTACGCGATCATCTCGTCGGTGTAGCCGTCCATCTTCATCCGGGCGGTGTCGACCAGCGTGCGTCCGATGATCCGCAGGGCCGTCGGGCTCATCATGTCGGAGAGCGAGAACATGTTGCGTACGTGGGACTCGAGGCCGTCCATCACCAGGAAGGGAAAGGCCACGAACCCGCTGCCCTTCTTTCCGAAGTTCCCGGTCAGCGCGAAGACGAGGGCCTGGGCGCGCTCCATCAGGTTGCCGTGGTAGTACTTTCCGAAGTTGCTCGTCGTGACCATGGATACGCAGCCCGCGCTGCCGATCCGGCGCGCCAGAGCGCGGATCGCCGAGGCCGGGGTCCCGCACAGCAGCTCGGCGCGTTCCGGGCTGTAGTCGCGAAGACGCTCCACGAGAAGCGAGTAGACCGTTCGCACTCCGATGGTCTCTCCGCCCTTCAAGCGCACCTCGAGTCGACCTTCGAGGGAGGGCTCGAGTTCCCCGAGGGCCAGGCTGCGCCGGGGAGCCGGCACGATGCCGCGTCGAGGGTCGTGGAGGTAGAGCTCGTCCTCGCTGCCTCGGGCATGCAGGTCCGCCTCGCGCAGGTATCGACGGGTATCCTCCCGCACGAGAAGGGGCAGATCGGTCTGCTCGGCGATGAACTCCCGATCGATCCGGCCCTCCTCGATCAGCACGTGCGCGAGGGCCAGACCCAGCGCCGCGTCTCCGCCGGGCTTCACGGGGATCCAGGTGTCGGCGTGGATGGAAGAGGCGCTGTAGTCGGGTGCGACGCAGACCAGGGAGGCTCCGTTGTAGCGGGCCTCGAGCAGGAAGTGGGCGTTGGGAATCTGCGTGTAGAGGGGGTTGCCGCCCCAGATCAGGATGAGATCGGAGTAGAAGTAGTCATCGGCCGAGCGCTCGAAGACGATCTTTCCGAAGGTCTCGGCGGCTCCCTGGTGTCCATCGCCGATCTCGTTGTTCATGTCGAGGCTGGTTGAGTCCAGCAGCAGCGAGAGCCGCTGATGAGCCGCCGACATCGTCCCGACGGTGTACAGGGGACCGAGCTCCCAGATGACCCGGTCCGAGCCGTCCTCGCGCAGCGTGTCGAGGACGGAGTCGGCGATCTCCTCGAGCGCCCGGTTCCACGAGATCCGCTTCCAGCTTCCGGACCCGCGCGGGCCGGCGCGCTTCAGTGGGGTGCGAATCCTTCCGGGATCGTACATTCGCTCGCTGAAGCAGGCGCCCTTCTGGCAGCCGCGCGGGTTGGCATCCGGCAGGCGGGGGTGGACCTGCGGGTACTCCGCCACCTGCTCCTCGCGCCAGACCATCCGGTCCTTGACGTAGACGTTCCACGCGCAGCTCGACTGGTACCAGCAGTTCACGAAGTGGGTGCCCTTGACGACCTTGTCCCAGCTCCAGCGCTCCCGGTACACGTCGCGCCAGTCCCCGTAGACCGGCGCGGCGGGCAGCCCCACGAGGGCGGGCGTGGGAGCCTGCGTGCAGCCCAGGCTGCGCAGCCCCAGCGTCAGCCCCGTCGCGCCGGCGACTCCGGCGAGCAGGAAGGTCCGTCGATCGAGCTCCGTGGTCATCAGCGGGGATCCCCGTAGACCCGGGCGCCGTCCGGATCCAGGTCCGGCTGAGGCAGGCGTTCTCGCGGCCCCTCCGAGCAGCTCCCCGGGATCGCGAACCCACCGCCTTCTCGAATCGCGCCGCGAGCCAGGGCCGCCGCGATCCGAGGGTCGCGGACGTCGAGCGTGGGCAACGCCGAGAGCGAGGATGGCACGGCCGTCGAGAATGCGAGCGAACTCCTGGGACGGGACACTAGATAAGCCCCTCTCCCTCGAGCTCTGCCTCGCGCCAGGAAGCGGGGGCGGCGTCCTGCAGCATCCCGTCTCGCTCGAGCTCCGCGACGACCCGCTCCTCGCGAGGGAAGGGCTGGGCGTAGTCGTTCAGCTGGAAGAGGCTCTCGAAAGGCTGGCGAGGCCGCTGACCTCCCGCCTCGGGGCTCTCGGCGGGGTAGCCCACGCTCTGGGTCACCAGCACCCGGCAGCTCTCGGGCAGACCCAGCTTCTGGCGGATGGCATCGGGATTCGCCGATCCCATGCAGCAGGTGCCGAGCCCCTGCTCGAAGGCCATCAGGGTCGCCTGGGCGATGCCCTGTCCACAGTCGAGCTCTCCGAGGCCGGGCTGCTTCACCGCGTCGCCCAGGCTCCCAAAGAGCGGGACGAGCGTTCGCTCGAGCACCTCCCGCTTCTTGCGCCCGTAGCCCAGCGCCCCGGCATCGACCCGCTCGCGCAGGCGCTGCGGTGCCTCGTCGCACGCCGCGGTCTCGAGGTACCAGACGATCACGACTGGGGCGAGCTTGATCTGGAACCCTCCGACCGGCGACGGCAGCGCGTCGATCACCTGCTGGGATGCCCGATCGCGCTCGATGACCAGAGCCCGCAGGCTGCCGATGTTTTCCCAGTGCGAAGCCAGGCGCGCCGCCTCCAGCATGCGCTGGATCTTGTGTCGCTCGACCGGTCTGTGGGGAAGCAGGTAGCGAATCGAGCGCCGGCTTCCGATGGTGGCCCTCAGCTCCATCGCGTCGTCTCTCCTAGCCCGTGGGCGGGGATTCCACCCGGCTCAAAGTCGCGCCCCACCGACGATAGTCAGCATCTCGTTGCAGCCGTCCTCGATCAGCGACGCCCGGGCATCGCGGAGCAGCTTCTCGACCGGGTACTCCCTCGATAGCCCGTTGCCACCGAAGATCTGGACGGCCTCGCTCGCTACATCGAAGGCGGTACGGGTGCAGAAGACCTTCGAGGCGATGCTGTACTGGATTCGCGGGGACCCGCCGACGTTGAAGATCGCGACCCGGCGCGCCATCGCGCGCGCGGCCTCCACCTTCATGAACATCTTGAAGAGCCGCGAGCGGACGCTTGCATGACGCTGGATGGGTACGCCCCCCTGGACCCGCTCTCGCGCATAGGCTGGGGCGTAGTCGTACGCCGCGGCGGCGACTCCGACGAAGAGCTCTCCCATGGCGGCGTTGGCGACGGCCAGCATCATCTCGAGCGCCACCGAGTAGCCGTCTGGACCCATGGCCATGTAGCGCGCCGGAATCCGTACGTCGTCGAAGAAGATCTCTCCCTGGTTCAGCGCGCGTTGCCCCAGCTTGTCGAGGGGACGGGGTCGGCTGACTCCGGGAAGATCGAGGGGCGCCAGGAAGACTCCGCCTCCCTTCTGTCCCTGGGCTGGGTCCAGCACGCAGAAGAGCACGGCGATGTCGGCGATCGATCCATTCGATACCCACGCCGCCTTCTGTCCCCGGATCAGGGAGTCGCCGCCGTCCTTGCGAGCGGTGCAGTTGGGCCGGACCGAGACTTCTTCGGGCGTCAGACCGCTCTCGATGTCGATGGACCCCATGGCTACCTCCCGAGTGGCGGATGCCCCCCTCTCTCTTCGCGAGGCTGGATCGCCTCGCCCATGAAGGCGGCGGACTGGCGCAGCCAGCGCTCCAGGGGAAAGCCCGGGTCGTGCAGCCAGTTCGTGATCGCCATGTTCAGGGTTCCGATCACCATGTCGGCCAGGAACTCGGCGCAGAGGTCCCTTCGAACTTCTCCCCGCTCCTGTCCCTCGCGCAGGATCGTGGCAAAGGGCTCGCGAACTCTCGACGCGTAGGGGAACGCCCCGTCGCGAGGTGCGCTGATGCGCATCAGCTCGAGGACCACGTCCCGGGCGAGGCCCCGCGCACCCGCGATCTCGCGGGCGACGGAGTCGGCGAAGCCCTGCAGGCGCTCCTGGGCGGAGACGGGTCGCTCCAGCTGATCGCGGACCAGCCGCTGGATCCGATCGAAGACCTCCCCCGTCATCTCGCTCAGAACCGCGGACTTGCCGGGGAAGTAGTTGAAGAAGGTCGCGGGCGAGACGTCCGCGGCGCGGGCGATCTCCTCTACCGTCGAGGCCTCGAAGCCGCGCTCCAGGAAGAGTGAGCGCGCGGCCTCATAGATCCGGGACCGCAGCTCGCGCTTCTTTCGCTCGCGGAGACCTTCGGACGTGCTCGCCTGCATGGGAACGCTCGCTCGCTGTCTGGATCGAACTTGGAGATCAATCTAATTTTATTCTATAGAATAAGTTTATAGTACCATCAACATATTGAGTCATCGAATGATCTCAGCTCGTTGAGAATCCCCTCCGGTCGGACGATCGCCCCGGTGGGCTCGCCAGACAGGGGCTGGGGGCTCGGGATCCTGACCCGGGTCAGGAGCAGGGCCGAGAGCACCAGGCACAGGACCGCCGCCGCGTAGCAGAGGCGATAGCCGCCGGTCCAGGCGAAGACGGCTCCCCCCAGGAGGGCACCCACGGCGCGAAACACGTTCTGGAGCACCATGTTCACGCCAGTCAGCTCCCCGCGCTGGTCCGCCGGAAGCAGGTCCATGAACAGCGGTCCCGACACGACCATGTCGAGCGACCCGATGATTGCGCCGACCAGCAGCACCGCGTAGAGCCCGGTCAGGTTCCAGACCGCGAAGCCCGTCAGGGCATGCAGGAGCGCGGTGGCGAGGGTCGTCCCCAGAAGCAGTCGCCTGCGATCCATGCGGTCGGCGAGCTGGCCGGACGGTACTGCCAGCGGCAAGCGCGCGAGGCCGCTCACCGCGATGGCCAGCGCCGAGTCCCCGACCGAGATCCCGAGGTCCGTCAGGGCGAAGAGTGTGAAGTAGCTGGCCACGATTCCGACGCTCAGGTAGCGCAGCCCCGCCGACGCCAGGAAGAGGGCGATCGGCTCTCGCCGGGTCAGGGCCCCCAGGAGTGCGCCCACGGAGCTGCCTCGTCGCGCGCGCGCCATTTCGAGCTCTCCCGGCTCGGGGCGAGGCTCGCGGATGAAGAAGAGAGGCGGGAGGATGAAGAGCGAGAGGGCGCCGGTCAGGTAGTAGACGTACGCGAAGTGCTGCTCCCAGAACGCCTTGCCCGACGCCTGGATGACGATGGCGCCCACGCCGCCGACGATCAGGAAGATCGACATGATTCGTCCCCGCCACGACGGCGAGGTCATGTCCGGGATCAGGGACATCAGGGGTACACCGCCGAGGGAGCCGAGGACCGCACGCACCCCGAAGAGCAGCAGCAGGACCCCAAAGCCCCCCGCGGACGGGATCGCAAAGAGGATCACGATCGAGAGCGGGACGCCCAGCAGGACGAAGGGCATGCGACGGCCGAATCGCGTCCAGGTACGGTCGGAGAGCCGGCCGACTCCCGGGTTGAGGACGGCCGAGACCAGCGGACCGATGGCCAGCAGAAGCCCGATCCCGTAGCCGCTCTGGGTGAAGCGTCCCGCGAGCGGACCGTCGAAGGCAGAGAGCGCCATGCGCCCGCCGAACCCGAAGACGATGGGCAGAAAGAGCAGCAGGAAGCGACGTTCGTCCCGGTTCACCGCCAGCCCGACTCCACCTCCGTTCCAGTAGACCCCGGACGGCGCCACGGACCTATGACGAGGGTCATAGGACTCCTGGGACGGGGCTCTAGCGGGACCGGGCTCGCGCCTTGCGGTTGAGTGGAGAGCGTGAGACCCAGGGATTGTCGTCGAGAAAGAAGCGGTAGGGCCGGGCGGTCGCCCGGCTGATGCCGATCCTCGGGCCGCAGAGGACTCGCGCGTGGACGCGCTCGAGGGGCGTGGCGATTCGCAACGAGCCGCGCAGCGCAGAGCGACCACAGTCACGGAGCGTGATCCCGAAGGCCTGCGCGAGCTTCCCGGGACCGTTGCAGAGCTCGCGGTCGCTGCGCCCTCCGCGTGCACGTCGCATGGCCTCGAGCCCTTCGAGCGGCTCCAGCGCACGCAGCAGGATGGCGGCACCCCTTCCCGCGGGCTCGCAGACCACGTTCACGCAGCGATGCAGGCCCATGCTGAGGTACACGTAGAACCTGCCCGGTGGGCCGAACATCACCTGGCTGCGGGGGGTGGGACCGCGATGGGAGTGCGACGCGGGATCGCTTCCATCGCCCAGGTAGGCCTCGACCTCGACGATGCGTCCCACCCGTCGGACACCCGTCCTCGAGGTCCGCACCAGCAGACAGCCCAACAGCTCTGGCGCGACCTCGAGGCAGGGCCGGGCGAAGAAGTCGCGGCCGAGAGGGGCTCGCGAGTCGGCGCCCGCAGTCACTCCTCTCGGCCCGCTCAGATCAGCTCGCGGCGGCTCGCGCTCGGATCGGTCTGGGGCGGGCGAGCGTAGGCTCCGCTCGCCCGGACCATCAGGGTGTGCAGGCGGCAGGGCGTCGGCTTGTCGGCCAGGTAGTACACGGGGCAACGCCCGATCTCGAGCACCTGCAGCCCCAGGACGCGCGCCCGCTCCACGGCCTGGGGATGCCCGGTCTGGAAGCTGAACCAGATCCGCCGGCAGCCCGCCTCGTGCGCCAGCTCCACCGCCCTCACGGCAGTCTTCGGTCGCACCCACACGATCGCAAGGTCATCGCGATCGTCGGGCAGCTCCGCGACCGCGTGGTAGACCCTGCCCCCCTTCGTGGGCCCGCGCGACACCGGGAGCCCTCCCAGGTCGAGACAGTAGAAGCGCTTTCCGAGCTTCGTATAGACACTGTACGAGAACCCCGGGAAGCGGCCCTCGGAGGAGTCGCCGATCAGGACGAATCCCTCGGCGTGGCGGATGATGTCCTCGAGTGGGTGCGCCATCGATGTCCTCCCCGCATCATGCTACGCGACCGCGGGGCCGGCGGGCTTGCCAATTTCGAAAATCGGATCTATTTTCGAAGTTGAGTGACTCCGGAGACCGCGACAGCCACCGAAGCCCCCCGGCGCCACAAGCGGGGTCAGTACGCCAAGACGGCGGCTACGCGCGCGAGGATCCTGGCTGCAGCCCGGCACGTGGCGCAGGCCCGCGGCTTCCACCGGGTGTCGCTGTCCGAGGTCGCGCGGCGTGCCGGCGTCGCGGTCGGCAACGTCAGCTACCACTTTGGCAGCCGGGACGAGCTGCTGCGGGCGCTGATGCGCAGCGTGGCCGACGAGATCGTCGAGCACGTGATCCGGCCGGCCGAGGGGGGCGGCGACTACTTCGAGCGGGCCGAGGCCTCGTTGCGAGCCTACCTGGCGTTCGTCCACCGTCACCCCGCGTACCTGCGCATGGGGGACCAGCTGCGCCACCACCGCCCGGAGATCCACCGGCGCTACCTCGAGGCGTGGCTCGAGCTGCAGCGCAGCGCGCTCCAGCGCGGGATCGACGAGGGCAGCCTGCGGCCCATGAGCCCCGACGAGATCGCCGCGACCGCCCACTTCCTCGTGGGCGTGTCGCAGTCGCTCGACCGCATGGTCGAGGGCATCGACGGACGCAGCTATCCCGGCGACGACGTCGTCGTCGAGACATGCATCCACTTCCTGCGCGGCGGACTCGCGCGCAGCCCGAGAGGAGCCGAGCATGCCGACCCCCACTGACGACTCCAAGCGGACGCCGAGCGCGCCAGCCGCGCACGCGGATCTCGCTTTCGACCCCGGCGCGCTGCGCGAGAGGTACCGCAGGGAGCGGGATCGGCGGCTGCGCGCGGAGGGCAACGAGCAGTACGTCGAGGTCAAGGGCCGGTTCGCCCACTACCTGGACGACCCCTACGTCGAGCCCGGCTTCAGCCGGGAGCCGCTCACCGACGAGATCGAGGTGGTGATCGTCGGCGGCGGGTTCGGAGGGCTGCTGGCGGGTGCGCGGCTCCGCCAGGCGGGGGTCGAGGACATCCGCATGATCGACCCCGCGGGTGACTTCGGCGGCACCTGGTACTGGAACCGCTACCCGGGCATTGCATGCGACATCGAGTCCTACACCTACCTTCCCATGCTCGAGGAGCTGGGATACATCCCCAAGGAGAAGTACTCCTACGGCGCCGAGATCCTTGCGCACAGCCGGGCGATCGCGCGCAGGTTCGACCTGTACCGCGACGTCTGCTTCCAGACCCGTGTCGAGGAGCTGCGCTGGGACGAGGAGGCGGCTCGCTGGATCCTCTCGACCAACCACGGCGACCGCATGAGGGCCCGCTGGGTGTGCCTGGCGACCGGCCCGCTCAACCGCCCCAAGCTGCCCGGCATTCCCGGGATCGAGGAGTTCGAGGGCCACTCCTTCCACGCCAGCCGCTGGGACTACCGCTATACGGGCGGGGACTCCGAGGGGAACCTGACGGGCCTGGAGGGCAAGCGCGTCGGAATCATCGGCACCGGCGCGACCGCGGTACAGTGCGTGCCGCACGTGGGCGAGTGGGCCGAGCACCTGTACGTGTTCCAGCGCACGCCGTCGTCGATCGACGTGAAGAACAACCCGCCCACCGACCCGGAGTGGGCGAGGTCGCTCACCCCGGGCTGGCACCAGCGCCGCATGGACAACTTCAACGCCCTGGTCTCGGGCGTGCCACAGCCCGAGGACCTGGTGAACGACGGCTGGACCGACCTGATCGGAAAGCTCCTGGTCGGCATCCAGAAGGGGCGCACCCAGGACTTCTCCGCCGAGGGATTGGCCGACGCCGCCGAGGTCGCCGACTTCGAGAAGATGGAGGAGATCCGCGCGCGCGTGGACGCCGTCGTCCAGGACCCCGAGACGGCCGAGGCGCTCAAGCCCTACTACCGGCAGTTCTGCAAGCGCCCGTGCTTTCACAACGAGTACCTGGAGACCTTCAATCGGCCCAACGTCACGCTCGTCGATACGAAGGGTGCGGGCGTCGAGCGCATCACCAAGAAGGGTGTGGTGGTCGAGGGTCACGAGTACGAGGTGGACTGCTTGATCTACGCCAGCGGCTTCGAGGTGGGTACCGACTACTCCCGGCGCGCGGGCTTCGAGCTCTACGGACGCGGCGGCGAGAGCCTGTCCGGGCGCTGGTCGGGCGGCGTGCGCACGCTGCACGGCATGCACGTGCACGGCTTTCCCAACTGCTTCATCATGAGCAACCCGCAGGCCGGCTTCACGGCCAGCTATCCACACATGCTGAACGAGCAGGCCAAGCACCTGACCTACATCATCCGTACCGCACTCGATCGCGGCCTGGCGTCGGTCGAGGCCACCGAGGATGGCGAGGCGCGGTGGATCGAGCAGTGCATCCGCAAGGCGCGGGACGCCGGCGACTTCCTCGAGAACTGCACGCCCGGCTACTACAACAACGAGGGAAAGGCCAACGAGCGCAGCGCGCAGGACGGCTTCTACGGCGGCGGCTCGATCGAGTTCATCCAGATCCTGGAGGAGTGGCGCGACAAGGGCAGCCTGGAGGGTCTCGACCTGACTCCCGAAGGCTGAGCCGCGCACGGTCGAGCTGCGGCTGCGCGGGCTGCGATCCCCTCGACCCGTGATACGATCGATCCGGGACATCGGGTCCTCGGGGAGCGAGCCCATGCGGGTCTTGAAGATCGCCGTCGGCGTGGTCGTGGTCTACGTCGGCATCGTCGCAGCGTTCGAGTCCCTGCTCGGGGTTCTACAGCCCACCGCCGGATCGACGCTCGTGATCACCACCTTCGAGTCGGATGGGACGCCGCACGGGCGGGTCGTGTCGCGCCTCGAGAGCGGTGGGCAGATCTACGTGGCAGCCAACCACTGGCCGCGGGCCTGGTACCGGCGCGCGCTGCGAAACCCGGAGGTGCAGGTCACGTTCGGCGGCAAGACGGGGGACTACCGCGCCGTACCCGTTCAGGGCGCCGAGCACGATCGCGTGGACCGCGAGCACGGGCTGGGCCTGTTCTTCCGCTTTCTCACCGGGTTCCCACCAAGGTACTTCCTGCGGCTGGATCCCCGCTGACGCCGCCGCGGCTCGGATGTCATGAACGCGATTCGGGGCGTCCGAAACCCTCGCTGGATCGTGGAGGGGGATCCCGGCGTGGTCGGCTACGACCTCGACACGACCGCCCGTGAGCGACCGGTCCCGATCGCGGAGCGCTCTTGCGTGGTCGACGGCCCGGTCACCGAGATCGAGGCGCTCTTCTGCATCCACGGACCCGGCTCGTAGCGTCCGCGCTCGCGCGGGCCGACGCGACCCCCTTCGCGCTCGGGGTCGACCCCGCCGCGGGACCCGCAGCGAGCGGAGCCTTCGGGGCGTCGGCGCGGTGGCGCCCCTCCAGCTCGCCCGCGAGCCGAAGCGTGGGAGCGTCGAAGGCGCCGCTCGCGAGCTCGTAGCGGCGGGACAGCTCCTCGAGCAGGGCCGCGGCGACCTCTTCGAGGGAGATCTCTCCGATCTCCTCGGCGATCGATCCCACCGTGCTCGGGTCGAAGGGCGTGTCCAGGGCCCGGTAGACCGGCTGCAGAATCTCACGCACGCGCTCGGCGTCCGAGACCACGAGCACCCCCCCGACGTAGGCCGCGCCCAGGACCACGCGCTGGCCCACGCCCATGAGCTTGCGCAGACCCCGCGCGTTCACACTGTGATCGCCTGGACAGTACTCGCCGGGCACCTCGCCGACGCGCGCGTCCACTCCCAGCCGCGTGAGCGTCGCCTGGATGATCGAGCCGATCTCGTCGAAGCGCTCGTGGATGCCCGCGCGCGCGTCCGGGATGGGGATGCACCAGCCGAAGCCGAGCGTGGCGCGGTGAAAGGCGGCGGCCCGTCCCCCCGTTAGACGCAGCACAGGCTCGAAGCTGCGCTTGCGCACGTGCTCGAGCGCAGCCGCGAAGCCGGGCTGCCGGCGATCGAGGAGCGAGAAGGCCAGGACCTCCCCCGGCGAGTACAGGCGCAGGCTCTCGGGTGCCCGTCCACGCGCGACCTGCCCCAGGAGGGCGCGGGAGACGGCCGTGTCGAAGACGGCTCGCGGCGCGAAGGACTCCCGCAGGATCCGGATCGTGCGGCGCGACATCGGACGCAGCATAGCCGAGTGCAGGGACCTCGGCGGTCGCAGGGGGGGACCGGATCTGACGTACCGCCTCTC
>JBHHYV010000070.1:0-19276 GCA_046757685.1 Myxococcota bacterium | reverse complement strand
GGTCGCCGGCGAGAAGCCCGGCTCCAAGCTCGCGCGCGCCCAGGAGCTCGAGGTAAAGGTGATCGACGAGGAAGAGCTGGCAAAGATGATCGAGAGTCGCTGACTCTTCCCGCTCGAGCTCCTCGGAGCCGGACCGCTCTACTCGCCAGCCACCGTGGAAGCTTCGTCGCGTGAGTCGAACTGCGTGATCCGCACTTCGGCGTCCGGGAACCGCGCGACCAGCTCGAGGTCACCCCCCAAAGCCTGGATGTAGCGCGAGAGGTTGCTGAGCAGCACATCGTGACGCTTTTCCAGCTGCGAGATCGCACCCTGGGTGACCTTCATCAACTCGGCCAGCTCGGTCTGCGTCACGCCGCGAACACTCCGGCGGAGCTCCTGCAGCGTCATCTCCACGAGCGTCTCGTGAACCCGGCGATCGACCCGCGCACGGGCCTTCGGGCTCATTCGGTCTCGCAGCTCCTTGAATGGTCGTGCCATCGCTACTTCTTCCTCCGCGGCGCGCCCGCGCGCCCGGCTTCTAGCCCAGCCCCTCGCGTCCGATCTCCTCCAGATGCTCGTCGGGGTGTACTCGACCTCTGTCACGGCGCCTCACCCCCATGAGCCCGCGAGAGGATATTAGGTCAGAATGATTATTAGTCAAGACTAGTATCGGTGAGCGCTGGCAGAGCTTTAGAGAAGAAGCCGAACGGGCGCGAGTCGACCCTCGCTCACCCTCGCAGCGCTGCTCGGCGGGGAATCAGCCTCGACGGGCGCGTAGCTCTGCCTGGACGCGCGCGTAGGCGTCGCTGCGGGCCAGGCCGAAGCGGTCCGCCAGGATGCGCGCTGCGTCGCGCGGGGTCGTGCCCGAGTCCAGGAGCTCGGCGATCGCCTCTTTCAGCTCGCGCTCGCCAGGCGCCGCAGGCGCGGGCTCGCCGGGCGCGATCACCAGGGTGAACTCGCCGCGCTCGGCCGAGATCTCGAGGCTCTGCAGGCGGCCCCGCACGATCTGCTCGTAGCGCTTGGTCAGCTCGCGCGCGACGGCGACGCGCCGGTTGCCCAGCACGCGGCCCAGGTCTCTCAGCGTCGCGTTCACCCGGCCGGGCGCCTCGAACACGATGAGCGTGCCCGGAGCCTGGCGCAGCGCCTCGAGCTGGCTCCGGCGGCGCCCGCCGCGGCGCTCCAGGAAGCCGATGCAGGTGAAGGGCAAGGCAGGCAGGCCGCTCGCCACCAGCGCCGCGAGGGGGGCCGAGGGACCCGGGACGGGAACGACTGGAATCCGGGCCTCGATCGCCGCCTCGACCAGGCGCGCTCCCGGATCCGAGATCAGCGGGGTGCCCGCATCGGAGACCAGCGCCAGGGACGCACCGGCCCCGAGCCTCGCGACCAGCTCGGGGATGCGTCGCCTCTCGTTGTGGGCGTGGAGCGAGAGACGGGGGGTGCGGATGTCGAAGCGGCTGCACAGGCGGGCCGTGCGGCGCGTGTCCTCGCAGGCGATCCAGTCCACGGACGCCAGCACGCGCTGCGCGCGCGGCGAGAGATCCTCGAGGTTCCCGATCGGCGTGGCGACCACGTAGACCCGACCCCCCTCGAGGGCTACCGTCAAGCGCCCTCACCCCGTCGCTGCAGGCTCACGCCATGGACGGGAAGACCCGCCGATCGACCCACTCGCGACGCGCGCGCGGAGCCCGCGGCGAGGCGCTCGCCGCGCGCACCCTCGAGCGCGCGGGCTACCGGGTGCTCGAGCAAAACGCGCACCTGCGCCACGCGGAGCTCGACCTGGTCGCGCTGGATGGGAGCACCCTGTGCTTCATCGAGGTGCGACTGCGCACCGGCGATCGCTTTGGAACGGCCGAGGAGTCGGTGGATCGGCGCAAGCAGCGGCGACTGGCGCGCGCGGCGCGCGCCTGGCTCGCGACCCGTCAGCCGCCCCCACACGCCGCGCTGCGCTTCGACGTGGTCGCGATCGACGCGGGGGTGACTCCCCCGCGCGTGCACCTGCTCCGAGACGCGTTCCATCTCTAGCGCTCCGGCGCGGACCCCGGCCCGGAGCTGAAGGGGACGACGCGGCTCGCCCGCGACTTCCACGGCTCCTCTTCCTGCGAGATCTGGACGACCTGGACCAGGCGACCCAGCCGGCGCAGGGCCCGGGCCAGCGCATCGCGCTCCCCCGCCTCGAGGTCCGGAAGCTCCGGCCCCACGAGCAGGGGCACCGAGGCCGTGGCTGCGGTCGCCGCCGCCTCGATCCCCGCCAGGCGCAGGGCCAAGACCAGCGGAGCCGGGATCGGGTCGAGCCGAAGCTCCCGACCCTCGGCGTCGAAGAAGCGCCAGCGCCCGGCCTCCGCGCGCGCGCTTCGCACACGACCGCGACTCAGGCTGCGCAGGTAGAGCGGGAGCACCTCGGCAAAGGGCCCGGGCCGCGGCTCGCTCGGGTCCGGCGCCCGCAGCCCGGGAGCCGGAGCCGTGGCTGGGGGCAGCTCGGCCAGGCGCGCCTGAAGCTCGGCCTCGGAGGGACCGCTCGCGAGCTCGCTCGCACGCCGCTCCAGGTCTGCCAGCTCGGCCGCGGCGGCGTCTCCGAACCTCTCGCGAGCCTGGGCGAGCCGCTCGCGCAGGGGTGCGGCCTTCTCGCGCATGCGCTCGAGCCGGTCCGCCTCGAGCACCAGCGCCTCGCTGGAGTCGACGCCGAGGGTGGCGAGCAGCCCGCGCACGCCG
Organism: Myxococcota bacterium; assembly: GCA_046757685.1. GTDB lineage: Bacteria > Myxococcota_A > UBA9160 > SZUA-336 > SZUA-336 > JBHHYV01. The sequence continues at coordinate 16,588 of JBHHYV010000070.1, read as the reverse complement.
ACGGTCTGGGACTCGAACTCGCGCTCGATCGCCCGCTCGCGAACCCGCAGGCTCGCGAGCCTGCGGTCCAGGCCCTCGAGGCGGCGGCGAGCCGCCTCGGAGCGCCCGAGCGCGACTCCGAACAGCGAGAGCCCCGCCAGCGCAAAGAGACCGAGCCAGGCCCCGAGCAGCCGGGCCGCGACTGCGCCCGCGGCGGCCAGCGCCAGGCCGAGCCACATCCAGGGGCGCTGGCCCGCCGGGACCGCGCGCAGCCGGGTCCTCTCGTCGAGCAGCGCCAGGCGCGTTCGGCCCACCTGGTCGCGCTGGCGATCGCGCTTGGCAAGCTCGGTCCGGTAGTGGTCCACCCGCTCCCGGATCCCCTCGAGCTCCTCCAGCGGGAAGGCGAGCGGCGAGCCGTCCTCGTGGGCCTGCGAGAGCTCCCGCTCCAGCTCCTCGCGCTCCCGCCGCGCCGCCCGCAGCTCGTCGAGCCGCCGCTCCAGGGGGACGAGGGTCCGCTGCGCCTCGACCGCCCGCTCGAGCTCCCGCTCGAGGGTCCCGCGCTGGGCGCCAGAAGCGGGCGCAGCCGAGGGCCGCATGGACCAGCCGAGACCGCGCTCCTCGAAGAGGGCATCGGGCCCGGGCAGCCCCAGCCGGCGCAGGCCCGCCTCGATCCGGGGAGGGTCACTCGCTACGCGCCGCCACACGCGGGCGCGGGCATCCAGGCGTCCCAGGTAGACCCGCCTGCGAGCGGGCTGGCAGAGCACCCTCAGGATCCCGCCCGTCGACCCCTCCGCGCGCAGGGTGACCGAAGCTCGCGGGTCGGCTCCTGCCGCGTCACGCGGACCGGAGGGGCGGAGCCAGGGAAGGAGCCCCTCGCCACAGGAGTGCGGGTACAGCGACGCCTCCAGCACCGCCCGCAGCGGCAGGGCAGCCGCCGGCTGCGGCACGACGATCAGCGAGTAGCCGGGACCCAGCTCGAGGCGCTGGGACCCTTCCGCCTCGGAGAGCCCCTGGAGCTGGATGGCCTCGATCCGCACCGCGGGGGGCGTTCGTCAGGATCCCTTGCGCTTCCCCGCGAAGGCCCGCTCCCGGATGCGCGCGGCCTTGCCGCGTCGCTCCCTCAGGTAGAAGAGCTTCGAGCGTCGCACGCGACCGCGGGACTTGACCTCGATCTTGGCGATCATCGGCGAGTGCAGCGGAAAGATCCGCTCGACCCCCACGCCGTACGAGACCTTGCGGACCGTGAACATGGCCCGGGCCCCGCCCCGCTTGCGGGCGATCACGACGCCCTCGAACACCTGGACCCGCTCCTTGTCGCCCTCGAGGATGCGCACGTGGACGCGGACCGTGTCTCCCGGCCGGAAGTCGGGATGGTCGCTGCGGATTCCCTCCGTCTCGATCCTCTGAATCTCATTCATCGCCGATCTCCCGCAGAAGCTCCCGATCCTCGCCCGAAAGTTCCGCCCTGTCGAGCAGGGCCGGCCGCCGCCGCCGAGTCCTCGCCAGGGCCTGCGCGCGACGCCAGCGGGCGATCCGCGCATGGTCGCCCGAGAGCAGGACCTCGGGCACCGCGAGCCCGCGAAACTCGACCGGCCGAGTGTATAGCGGATGCTCGAGAAGACCGTCGGCGAAGGAGTCACGGGCGACCGAGACGGGATTGCCGAGCACGCCCGGGACCTGGCGCGCCACGGCCTCGGTCACCACCAGGGCCGCAGCCTCGCCGCCCGAGAGCACGTAGTCTCCGATCGAGAGCTCCCGAGCCCCGGTCAGCGGGGCGATCCGCTCGTCGAAGCCCGCGTAGCGCCCGCACACCAGCACCAGCTGCGGGCACTGGGAGAGCGCCAGCACGCGGCTCTGGTCCAGCCGCTCTCCGGCCGGCGTCAGCAGCAGCCGCTCGGCCCCGGGCTGCGAGACCGCCTCGCTGGCCGCGACCACCGGGCCGCACTGCAGGCCCATGCCGTCGCCGCCGCCGTAGGGGGCGTCGTCCACCTGGCGGTGGGGACCCTCTGCGAAGTCGCGCAGATCCGTGACCCGGATGGCGAGCGTGCCGCTGCGGCACGCCGCCCCGAGCAGGGCACCCTCGAGGAAGGGCCGGACCAGGTCGGGAAAGAGCGTCAGGATGTCGATGCGCGGTCCGCTCACGCCCCTCCCCGTCGGGTTCGGACGACCCCATCGGGAAGCCGCAGGGTGAGCCGGCGCGCCTCGGGCTCGACCCGCACGATCACCTCGGCCAGGGCGGGAACCAGCAGCTCCTGCCCCTCGCTACGGACCACCAGCACGTCGTGGGCCCCCGTGGGCCAGATCTCGTGGAGCCGGCCGAGCGACCGGCCCGCCTCGTCTCGACACTCGAGCCCGATCAGGTCTCGCCAGTAGTACTCCCCCTCGGGCAGGGGGGCGAGGTCCAAGGCGCGGATCTCTACGCCGGCGCCTCGCCACGAGGCGGGGTCGTCCACGTCGAGCGACAGCCACACGCGCGCACTGCCATCGGCGGCGGGCTGCGCGGGCTCGGAGCCCTGGACCGGGTACTCGATGCGGCCCGGGTCTCCGTCGAGTCGGATGCGCCGAGCCCGCAGCAGGTTGGCGGGATCGTCTCCGTACAGGCGCACGCGGATCGCCCCCGGGCGGTGGCGGCGCTCGACGTGCCCGACCTCGACCCAGGCGTTGCGCGAAGACGCTCCCGCGGCGGCAGCGCTCGGCGCGCCGGGCTCGGGGCCCTCAGTCTTCGGCGATCTCGAGGTCGTAGCCCGCACCCCCCGCACTGGCGGCGAGCGCGGCGCGCATGGCTCGTGCGGTCTTTCCGCGCCGGCCGATCACGCGGCCGAGGTCATCGCTCGCAACCTCGAGCTCGAGGACCTGGTCCCCGACGTCTCGAACCCGCACGGCCTCGGGCTCGGCGACGAGCGCGCGGGCCATGAAGACCACCAGCTCCGTCTGCTCGCTCAAGAGGCGCCCTCTTCTGCCGGGGCCGGGTCGGAGGCGCCGGAGGCCGCGCTCGCCGCGGGCTCCGGAGTCGCCTGGGGCTGGGCACCCGGGGCTGGCTCGGACCCGGGAAGGGCGGCCTGGAGCCGGTCTGCGCTCCGCTTGCGCCGCAGCAGGGAGCGGACGGTATTCGAGAGCTGGGCTCCCTTTGCGACCCACGCCTGCACCCGCTCCTCGTCCAGCCGCAGCGCGCCATCGCGACGCGGCTCGTAGGTGCCCAGGATCTCGAGGAAGCGACCCTGGCGAGCACGACGCGAGTCGATCGCGACGATCCGATAGCTCGGTCGCTTGGTCGCTCCCGTGCGGAAGAGCCTGACCTTGACCATGCGCGAGGGGCCTCCAGGGTAGGGGAAGGGCCGGAAGCTACGAAGCCTGGCGACTCGAGTCAACCGCGGCCGGCCGCTCCGGGCTCACGGCTTTGGCCTCGGCGGCGCGGGCCGCCTCCTTGCGGCTCGAGCACTCGGCGCACGCGTAGCGCACCGCATGGCGCTGGGTCAGCCGATCGTACCCGGCCTCGAGGGCGACCCTGCGCACCCGATCCGTCGCCCGACCACAAAAGTCGCATCGTAGCTTCATGGCCCGCCCGGCTCCCGCGCCCGCTCCGACCCTCGCCTCGGGACGGCTCGCGCGCACCCCCAGTCTGCTACCGTCGCGGCGTGGGGGCAAGGCGCGCAGGCCAGTCGCTCAGCGAGCTGATCCCGTCGGTATTCGAGGACCTGGGCCTCGATCGGGCGTCGGAGTCGCTTCGGCTGCTGGCCGTCTGGGACGAGGCGCTGGGACCCGAGCTCGCCCCTCACTGTCGCCTCGACGGGGTTCGCGGTGGAGTGCTGCACGCGCACGTTCCCGACTCGGCCTGGATGCAGCGGCTGCAGCTCGAGAAGGCGAGCATCCTCGAGCGACTCTCTGCGGCCCTCGGCGCGCCCTCGCCGCGCGACCTGAGGCTACGGATCGGCTGACCGCCAGGCGACGCTCAGGTCGAGGGCTGGAAGTCCCGGAGGACCAGACCGCTCGGGATCTTGGGGGCAAAGTAGGTCGACTTCTGCGGCAGCAGCCCTCCCGCCTGGACGACCCGGAACAGGTCCTCGGCCGAGAGCGGGTTCATCAGGGCCGCGAGGGGCGCAGCACCGCTTCGCACCTGCGCCACCACCCGGTCGGCCTCGGCATCGAAGTGGGGAGTGTCGCCGAGCGCCGGGATCAGCTCGTCGTGCAGCACCTCGACGTCGAGCGCCTCGCCTCGCGGTCGCTCGGCGATCCACACCGAGCGGGCCGAGACGAACGCGAAGGCGTGCGCCTTCTCGCGGCGTCGGGCCAGCGCCTGGAGCAGGTCGGCGGGCGACACGGCCGCGGGTCGCTCGTGGAGCTGGAAGCCGGCGGCCCGCAGGGGAGTCTCGAGGTCGGCTGGAGCGTTCGCGAGCAGGCGATGGATGGCGCGGATCTCGCTCCCGGGGTCGAACGCGTTGACCAGGTACGCGAGCACGAGGTCGCAGGGCGCCTCCCCCGACGCGGCCCCCGCCTCGCGCTGCTCGTCGCGGTAGCGCAGCATGGTGTCGTAGCGGTGGTGGCCATCGGCGATCACCACGGGGCGATCCGCCAGGAACGCCTGCACCCTGGCGAGCAGCTCGGGGCTCGAGACCCCCCGCAGCTCGAGCCGGGTGCCGTCTGGTCCCGTGCAGGCTGCGAGCGCCTCGCCCGGGGCCGCCTGGAGCGGGGCGTCGAGCCGGCCCTCGCGATCCTCGTAGAGAAAGAAGAGGGGCTCCAGGTTGGCGCGCACCTCGCGCGTGAGCCGCATGCGGTCCAGGCGAGCTCCGGGGAGCGTGCGCTCGTGGGGCAGCACCACGCGCTCGTCGTAGTCCGCCAGCTTGAGGAGCGCGAGCATCCCGCGGCGCTCCCGCCCGTCGGGCGTTCGCTCGCGCATCAGGTAGAGGCGGGGCTCGGGATCGCGCACCAGCACCCCGGACTCGAGCCAGTGCGCCAGGGTGTGACGGGCCTGCGCGTAGTCGCGCTCCCCGAGGGGACCGGGCGGCAGCGTCAGGTGGACGATGTTCTCGGGCTCCTTGCCCAGGCGGACCCGCTCCTCGTCGTCGATCACGTCCCACGGCGGGGCCAGCCGCGGCTCGGGATCGCGCGCGAAGCGCAGCGCAGCAAAGGGCCGGATCTCGCTCATGGCTCGAACTCCTCCAGGATGCGTGAGAAGGGAATAGCGCCGGGGCGAAGCAGCCGCGGGGGGTCCTTGCGGCCCAGGGCGATCACGGTCGAGACCGGAGCCCCGCCCGCGTCCCCGGATCCCGCGATCGCCAGGTCGGGACCGAAGACGCGCTCGACCTCTCTTGCGGTCCCACACGGCGGCTCTCCCGCGCGGTTGCAGCTGGTGGCGACCAGCGGTCCCCCGAAGCGAGCGGCCAGCGCCTGGGCCGTCGGGTGCGACGAGCAGCGAAAGCCGACCCCCTGGTCGCTGGCCAGCCCCGAGAGGCGTACGTCGTAGCCCTCGACCACCAGGGTGAGCGGGCCCGGCAGAAAGCGGCGCGCCAGTCGCTGCGCCGACGCGGACATCTCGGGTGCCAGCGCCTCGAGCGTCGCGACGTCGGGCACGAGCACCGCGTAGGCGCGCCGCTCGGAGGTCCCCTTGAGGGCCTGCAGGCGGGCGAGGGCCTTGGGCTCCAGGGCGTCGACGCCCAGGCCGTAGACGGTCTCGGTCGCGAATGCCACGGGATCCCCGCGGCGCAGCAGGCTCGCGGCGCGCTCGATCGCGACGATCAAGCGAGTGCGCGCGTGGCGATGTCGCGGCGCAACTGTCGCCCGTCGAAGTGAATCCGATCCGCGGCGTCGTAGGCGCGTGCCCGCGCGGCGTCGAAGGTCGGGCCTCGTGCCGTGACGCCCAGCACCCGGCCGCCCGCCGTGAGCCAGCGTCCCTGCGCGTCTCGCGTCGTGCCCGCGTGGAAGACCTTGACCGACTCCAGCTCGGCCACCGCGTCGAGCCCCGAGATCGGGCGGCCCGTGGGGTAGGCCCGGGGATAGCCCTCGCTCGCGAGCACCACGCAGACCGCCGGATCGCCAAAGCGGGGCTCCTGGCCCGCGTCCGGATCCGCGGGCAGGCGCCCGTCCGCGGCGTCGAGCAGCAGGGGCAGCCAGTCGCTCTCGAGGCGGAACAGGATCGCCTGGATCTCGGGATCGCCGAAGCGGACGTTGAACTCGACGACCCTGGGGTCCCCCTCGCGATCGATCATCAGCCCCACGTAGAGCGCCCCCCGGAACGGACAGCCCTCGGCGCGCATCCCGGCGACGGTGGGTCGCACGATCCTCTCGAGGACGCGCTCCGAGACCTGGGCGGTCAGCACGGGCGTCGGGGAGTAGGCACCCATCCCACCCGTGTTCTCCCCGCGGTCCCCCTCGAGCGCGCGCTTGTGATCCTGGGCGGAGGGCAGGCAGGCAAAGCCCTCCCCGTCGCAGAGCGCCGTGAACGAGGCCTCCTCGCCGTGCAGCCACTCCTCGATCAGCAGCCGTCCCCCCGCGGCGCCGAAGCGCTGCTCGCGCATCGCCTCGTCGATGGCGCGACAGGCGAGCTCCGGGGTCTCGCACATGGCCACGCCCTTGCCCGCGGCCAGGCCGTCCGCCTTCACGACGAGTGGGCGTCCCTGCTCCCGCACCCAGCGCTCGGCCTCCTCGGCGTCGTCGAAGTGCCGGGCGCGCGCGGTCGGGATCTTGTGACGCGCCATGAACTCCTTGGCGAAGATCTTGCTCGACTCCAGGCGCGCGGCGGCCCGGCTCGGGCCGAAGACGCGAAGGCCGCCCGACCGGAGCCGATCGGCGACTCCGGCCGCCAGCGGCGCCTCGGGACCGACGACCACCAGGTCGGGAAGCTCCCGCCTCGCCAGCGAGAGCACCGCCTGCGGATCCTCGAGGCGAACCGGGGTGACTCGCGCATCGAGGGCGATTCCGGGGCTCCCTGGCGCGCAGACGACCTCGGCCACGCGCGGGCTTCGCGCGATCGCCCAGCACAGGGCGTGCTCGCGCCCTCCGCCGCCCAGCACCAGCACCCGCATGGCGCGGGGTATAGCCGCCCGCTCGTGAGCGGGTCAACTGGGGTCAGACCCGGAGGCCCCCGCCTGGGCTCACTCCCCGTCGCCCTGCGTCGCAGCCCCGTGGAGGGCCGCTCGCGAGTCCCTCTCCCTCAGCCGCTCGAAGCGCAGCCAGCCCGCCCACTGCTCGAAGTGCACGCCTGGGGCGCTGCGCGACTCGCGCAGCCCGAAGAGCCACGAGCTGCGACGCTGCGGTCCGAGCCAGCGCGCCTCGTAGACCTCGAAGAGGGCGTTCCAGTGGCGCCGCCAGCCGTCGGGCTCCAGGCCGTGCAGCGGCAGCAGCCAGGGGACGCGCAGCGTGCCCCGCTCGACGCCGCCCGCGGGGCGCAGGCGGGTCCGCCGGAAGAGGGGCCACAGGTCGGCTCGCGCGCGCTGGGCGGTGGCGTCGCGCCGCCAGCCGAAGCGGCTGACCCAGAGCACCCGCCACTCGCGCTCCTCGATCTCCTCGCCCGATCGCTCGTGGTGCGCGAGCGCGCCCAGGAGCCAGCTTCGCGAGCGGCTCCCCGCCGAGCGCCGCTCGACGTAGAAGGGCTGCACCGCCAGCAGGGAGCGCCCCCGCTCGCGCGCGCGAGAGAAGAGAGGCCAGAGCAGGTCGAGGCGGCGCGCACTCGCGTCCCGGTCGTTCCACTGGTAGGCGAGCAGCGGAAACAGCCAGGCCCTTGTGTGCTGCGCCCCGCGGTCCCGGCGGCCGTGGAGCGGCAGGATCCAGAGACCGCGCTCGGGGCTCTCGGAGTCGAGCCGCTCCCGCCACCAGTGCACGAAGGGCCAGAGCCAGAAGCGGTGGTCGTAGCGGCCCGCCTGGCGCTCGATCCCGAAGAGCGGCCAGAGGCGCAGCTTGAAGTGGCCGTCGCCGCGCCCGAACGAGACGAAGGGCCAGAGGATCTGGGTCTCGTGGTAGCCGCCCCGATCGCCGTACGCCAGCAGCGGCCACAGCCAGAAGCGCACGCGATCGAAGCCGAAGCGTCCCCGGAAGCTGCCAAAGAAGGGAAAGAGCCCCCGGTAGCTCCGGCCATCCCTGGCGCGGCCGCCAAAGGCGCCGAAGAACCCGGACTGCTGCGTGCCGTTCGCGTCGGCGCGCGTGCGACCCAGCCAGAAGAGCCAGCTCTGGCGTCTCTCTCGCGTGGCCCGCGTCGCTGCCAGCGGGTAGAGCAGATCCCAGCGGGCCAGGTCCGGGCGCTGGCGACGCGAGAGCAGCGGCCGAATCTCGAGGCGCTGCTCGCCGGCGACCGTCTCCCAGTGCACGAAGGGACCCAGGGCCCGGCCCTCGCGGACCCCCGCCCAGGCGCGGGCGTCTGCGGTGTAGACGGGCCAGATGCCGCGCGCAAAGGGCGAGGGCTCCCCGGCACCGGTGGCGCAGCCGACGAGAACGAGCGCCAGGAGCGCTCGCCCCATCAGAACAGCGATCCGAAGAGGGTCGTCAGGATCGTGGCGGGCACCTGCTCCTGGGTCTCCTCTGCCGCGCGGCGCACCTCGCGCAGCGCGGCGCGAGCGTCCTTGACGGTGGCGTCGATCTCCTTGTAGATCTCGTCGTCGGCGAGCAGCCGCCCGACCGTCCCCTGGCCGCTGTCGATCCTCTCCGAGAGGTCCGCCAGGTGGTCGAGCGCGGACTCGAGGCGCTTCGAGGAGTTGCGGAAGCTGTGGATCGTCGCGGTCACGTCCTCGCGGTTCTCGCGGCTGAGCCGGGAGAGGTCGCTCGAGAACGCATCCAGGTTCGTCGCGACCCGCAGGATGTGCTCCTTGTTGTCGGCGATGATCGCCTGCAGGTCCCCGGTAGCGCTGCGGGCGTTCGCGACGATCTCGCGGATCGTCTCCTCGCCCTCGCCTCCGCCGAGCACGTTGCGGAAGCTGGCCGTGACCTGCTGCACGTCGTCCGCAACCGCGGTCAGGCGGTCGACGAGCTTGTCGATGCTGCCCGTCGAGACCGTCCGCGTGAGCACACCGCCGGGCTCGAGCATCTGCTGGGAGCGGCCGGGATGGATCTCGAGCACCTTCTCGCCGAGCAGGCCGCGCGAGCGGATCGCCACGATCGAGTCGACGGGGATCCGGACGCGGTCGTCGGTGAGCCGGATCTCGACCCGCGCCCTCGCGTCGTCCAGCACGATCCGCGACACCTCGCCGACCGAGACGCCCGCGATCGATACGCGCGTCTGCGGCGCGAGACCCGTCACGTCCTCGAAGCGCGCGCTGAACACGCGCGAGGGTCCGGCCAGCCAGTCGGGTGTCGTTCCGACGCGCAGCGTGGCCCAGAGCGCGAGTCCGATCGCACCCAGAACGAAGAGGCCCGCAAGCCAATCTGCCCGACTCTGATTCACTGGATCGCCTCCCCGAGCTCGCTCTCCTCGGTCGGACCGAGCGCGCGCCCCTGAATGAACTGACGGACGATCGGATCCCGCGACGCGCGGATGGCCTCGGGGACGTCCCAGGCGTGGATTCGACCGCGATAGAGCATGGCGATGCGGTCCGCGATCGTGTACGCGGAGCGCATGTCGTGGGTGATCGTCACGATCGTCACGCCGAGTCGGTCGCGCATCTGTGCGATCAGCTCGCTGATCGTGCCCGACATGACCGGATCGAGCCCACTCGTGGGCTCGTCGCAGAACAGGATGCGGGGCTCGTGGGCGATCGCGCGCGCCAGGCCGACCCGCTTGCGCATGCCGCCCGAGAGCGCGCCCGGAAGCTGGTCCAGGATGCCGTGCAGCCCCACCATCTGGAGCTTCTCGCGGGCGATCTGGCGAAGGTCGCGCTCGGGCAGACCCGTGTCCTTGAGCGCGAAGGTCACGTTCTCCCAGACCGTGAGCGAGTCGAAGAGGGCGCCGAACTGGAAGAGCACGCCGACGTGCGCCATCAACGCGTAGAGCGTTCGGCGGTCGGCTCCCGCCACGTCCACCCCCGCGACCTGGATGTCGCCGCGCTCGGGACACTCCAGGCCCACCAGCAGCCGCAGCAGCGTCGACTTTCCGGAGCCGCTGCCCCCGATCACCACCAGGCTCTCGCCGGCCGGCACCTCGAGGTCGATCCCCCGGTGCACCCACGGAGTGTCGGGCCCGAAGCGCATCCACAGGTCCCGGATCTGAACCGACGCGTCGTCGATCTCGAGGGCGTGCGCCACGCTCATCAGAAGAAGGCCGCCGTCACCAGGTAGTTGACTCCGAGGATCCCGCCGATCCCCCAGACGACCGCGCGGTTGACCGCGAACCCCACCTCCCGGGCGCCCCCGCGCACGTGGTAGCCCTGGTAGCAGCCCACGAGTGCCAGGAGCAGCCCGAAGAGAGCCGCCTTGAGAAAGCCCACGCACAGATCCTCGGGCGACAGGAATTGGACCGCCCGCTGGTCGTAGACCACCGGGCTGGTACCGAGCACGCTCGTCGCGATCAGCCGGCCGCCGAGCACCCCGATCCCCATCGAGAGCACGACCAGGCACGGAAGCGAGATCGTCGCGGCCCAGACCCGCGGAACCACGAGGTAGTGCAGCGGGTGTGTGCCCAGGGTGTGCAGCGCGTCGATCTGCTCGGTCACGCGCATCGTCCCCAGCTCCGCCGCCATCGCGCTGCCGACGCGTCCGGCCACCATCAGGCCCGTCAGCACCGGTCCGAGCTCGCGCACCATCGAGAGCGAGACGACGCTCGCGACCAGGTTCTCGGCACCGAAGAGCCGGAAGGCCGAGGCGGTCTGGAGCGCCAGCACCATGCCCGTGAAGGCGCCGGTCACCAGCACCACGGGGATCGACTCGACCCCCACGTGGGTGAGCTGACGGAGCCACAGGTGGACCTGGAGCGGACGCCGGAAGGAGCAGCAGAGCGTCTCGACGAGGAAGCGGGCTAGTGCCCCGAACGCCGCGACCCCGGCGAGTGTCCGGCTGCCGACCCAGCGGATGCCCATGCGTCTCGGTCCCTCGCGAGCCGGGGAACGCGACGACCCACACCGACGAGGATCTCGTACGCCAGGGTACCGACCGCGTCCGCCAGCTCCTCGACCGCGATCGTCTGCCCTCCCTTTCGACCGAAGACCAGAACTTCTTGCCCCTCCGACGTCGGCGCGCGCGGTCCGGCGTCCACCGTGGCCAGATCCATCGACACGCGACCGACGAGCGGAACCCGACGGCCGCCCAGACCCACCGAGAAGCAGCCGCCGGCGGCGCGCGGGAGACCGTCGGCGTAGCCGATCCCCAGGGTCAGAAGCGTCGTGGGCCGCCGTGCGACGAAGGTCCCGCCATACCCGACCCGCGCGCCGGGCTCGAGCGTCCTCGCATCGAGGACCCGGGCGCAGAGCGTCATCACGGGCGCCAGCCGAAACGCCCGCTCTCGCGTGGGGTCGGCGCCGTAGAGGGCCAGGCCCACGCGCACCGCGGTCGTGCCCGGCGTCGGACCGTGAAGCACCGCCGCAGAGCTGTCGAGATGCCGCCAGGGCGGGTGGAGTGCAGCGTCGCCGAGCCGCGCGAGCGCCGCGGCGAAGCGCTCGCGTTGGACCCGCAGGCTCGGCGCCTGGACGACGTCGGCGTCGGCCAGGTGGCTCGCGATTCCCTCCACGGCCACGTGGGGCATTCGCCCGAGCCGCGCGAGCAGCGCGTCCAGCCGGTCGAGCGGCAGGCCGAGCCGGCTCATGCCCGTGTCGAGCTTCAGGTGCACGCGAGCCGGTCGCCCCACCCGCTGGGCGCTCGCCTCGAAGACGTCGAGGGTCTCGAGCCGGCTGATGAGCGGGAGCGCGTCGAGCGCGAGCAGCGCGTCGGCCTCGCCGGGCTCGCTGCGCGGCTGCAGCACGAGGATCTCGCAGCCGACCCCGGCCCGGCGCAGCTCCCGGGCCTCGTCGAGGGTGGCCACGGCCAGCGCATCGACCCCCGCGGCCTCGAGGGCGCGAGACACCGGCCCCGCGCCGTGGCCGTAGGCATCGGCCTTGACCACCGCGATCAGGCGTCGGTCTCCGGCTCGCCCTCGCAGCAGCCGCAGGTTCCAGAGCAGCGCAGACCGGTCGATCTCGGCCCAGCTCCGATGCGTGTGCCCGTCCCCCGCCACCTCTACACCCTATCGACTGCGGGCCCGTCGGGCACCCGGGGGCGGCGGCGAGCGGCTCCCGCGTCTGATACGGTGAGAGTGTGCTGCGATTCGAGCTGAATGGCGAGCCGCGCGAGATCCCCGAGCCGCTCTCGGTCGAGGAGCTGCTCGAGCGCTTCGACCTGGCCCGGCGGCGCGTGGCGGTGGCGATCAACGCCGACGTGGTCCGCCGGTCCGACTACGCCCGGGTTCGCATCCAGAGCGGCGACCGGATCGAGGTGATCCAGGCGGTGGGAGGAGGCCGGTGACCGACAGCTACACGATTGGCGACCTCGAGCTCCACTCGCGCCTGATCATCGGCAGCGGCAAGTACCGCTCGTTCGAGGAGAACCGCCGGGCGCTCGACGCGAGCGGCGCCGAGATGATCACCGTCGCGGTGCGGCGCGTGGACCTGCGCGCTCGAGGCGGCGACTCGCTGCTGGAGCACATCCCGCCCGACCAGTTCCACATCCTTCCCAACACCGCCGGCTGCCACAGCGCGAAGGAGGCGATCGCGACCGCCGAGCTGGCACGCGAGCTGCTCGACACGCCGCGCGTCAAGCTCGAGGTGATCGGGGACGATCGCACGCTCTTTCCCGACACGGCCGCGACGCTCGAGGCCGCGCGGGTGCTGGTGGCGGAGGGCTTCTGCGTGCTGCCCTACGTGGCGGACGACCCAGTGGCCTGCCAGCGGCTCGCCGACCTGGGCTGCGCCGCGGTGATGCCGCTCGGAGCGCCGATCGGCTCCGGGCTCGGCATCCGCAATCCCTGGAACCTGCGAATCATCCTCGAGACGGTTGCGGTGCCCGTGATCGTCGACGCGGGAGTCGGCACCGCCTCGGACGCGGCGGTGGCCATGGAGCTCGGCTGTACCGCCGTGCTGATGAACACCGGAATCGCGGGCGCCTCCGATCCGATCCAGATGGCGCGCGCCATGCGTCTCGGCGTCGAGGCGGGACGCCTGGCCTACACGGCGGGACGGATGCCCCGCCGGCTCTACGCCCAGGCGTCGAGCCCCGAGGAGGGGCTGATCGACGTCCCGTGATCCCGCGGCTCTGCTACATCAGCGACACTGAGCGCGGCACCGGGGGGCGCGATCGGATCGGCGTGATCGAGGCGCTCTTCGCGGGCGGCCTGCGGATGCTGGTGCTGCGCGATCGCTCGGCGACCGCCGCGACCTTCCGCGGCTGGATCCGGGCCCTCGCTCCGCTTCGCGCGCGGGGTCTTCGCGTGCTGGTGAGCCGGCGCCTGGACCTGGCGCGGGCCTTCGACCTCGACGGCGTTCACCTGGCGGCGGATGCGGTCCCGCTGGTCGTTGCGCGTCGCTGGCTGCCCGAGGGGACCTGGATCGGCTACTCCGCACACTCGGGGGCCGAGGCCCGCGAGGCCGAGCGAGCCGGGGCGACCTATGTCACCCTCTCCCCTGTCTACGCAACCGGGTCGAAGCCCAAAGCCCTCGGGCGCGGCTGCGACTGGCTGCGCGACGCGGCCGGGAGTCTGGGGGTTCCGGCGCTGGCGCTCGGGGGTCTGCGACCGGAGCGGGTGCCGGAGGTTCTGGAAGCGGGCGCTTGGGGCGTCGCCGCAGTCTCGGCCCTCGGAGCCGCCCAGGACCCGGCGGCGGCCGCCCGCGCATTCCTACGGGCGCTCGACCCGGGAGGCAAAGGAGAGTCGAAGTGAAGCGCTGCTGGATCCTCTTTCTCTCGACCGCGCTGCTCTCGGGCTGCACGCTGCTGCCGCCCGCCTTCGCCCGCGATGCGCTCGACGTCGTGCAGGCCCGCGTGATCTCGCTCAGCAAGAAGGTCACGCCCTCGGTCGTGCACATCGAGGCGGTCGTCCGCGTGAACGACCGGCGCAACATCGTCACCGGCTCGGGCGTCATGATCGATCCGAAGGGAACGGTGCTGACCAACGAGCACGTGGTCAGCAAGTCCGAGAAGGTCTCCGTCGTCGTCTCCGGCCGCTCGGGCCGCTACGTGTCCGAGGTCGTCGGTACCGACAAGCAGACCGACCTCGCCGTGCTGCGCATCCACGCCCGCGCCGGAGAGGAGCCCTTCGCGGCGGCCCGCCTGGGAGACTCGGATCGCCTCGAGGTCGGAGAGTGGGTCGTCGCGATCGGCAACCCCTACGGGCTCGACGGGACCGTATCGCTGGGGATCGTCTCGGCCAAGGGCCGCAACCTGCGCGGAGAGAACCTGATCAACGACTTCATCCAGACCGATGCCATGATCGACCGAGGATCCTCGGGAGGCCCGCTCGTCGACCTGTCCGGCAGGGTGGTCGGGATCAACTCGCGGGGCCAGGGCCGAGGGATCGGCTTCACGATTCCGATCGACACCGCCCGTCGCATCGCGGGGGACCTGATGGGTGGGGGCCACATCGCGCGCGGCTACCTGGGCGTCTCGGTCCAGCCGCTCGGTCGCGAGCTGGCCGAGCACTGGGGGCTCGGCAAGGTGCACGGGGTCGTCGTCACCAGCGTGGTCGACGGCTCTCCCGCGGCGGCGGCCGGCGTGCAGGTCGGCGACATCGTCACCGAGTTCGATGGCAGCGAGGTCAAGGCCGAGAAGGACGAGGACCTCGGAGCGTTCCAGCGCATGGTGGCGCTCGAGGCGGTGGGCGCGACCGTCGAGCTGGACCTGATCCGCGAGGGCGCCCCGCTCCGCCTCGACGCGACCCTCGCCGTGCAGCCCAAGGTCGTCCCCGACGAGGAGCGGACCGACTTCGGGGTGACCGTGCAGGAGGTGACGGAGCGGATCTTCCGGGGCCACAAGCTCAGCGACCGCCGCGGAGTGATGGTGTCGTTCGTCGAGCGGGGATCCGAGGCGGCCGAGGCGGGGCTGGCGGCGGGCGACGTGATTCGCCAGATCGAGTCGACGCCGATCGACGATCTCGGGATGTTCCGCTCGGTCGTCTCGCACCTCGAGCCGGGCACGCCCTTCCTGGTGCGCGCCAAGCGCGGCAATGATCTGCGGTTCCTGCTGATCACCCCGCGCGGCTCGGACGTGACCTCGTAGACGGCGACGCGACCGGGCCGAGCGATCGGCGGGCGTCAGTCGGAGAGCAGGCGAGCCGCTCCCTCCGCGCGCAGGCGCCAGCTGCGCGGGCGCCGGCCGAAGCGGGCCTCGAAGCGCCCGACCAGCGCGGCCTCGCACCGCGCCCCGTGGTCCTCGCGCACCAGGTGAAGGGTGCAGCCACCCCAGCCCGCACCCGTCATGCGCGCACCGACCATCCCCTCGAGCGTCCGGCTCGACTCGACCAGGAAGTCGCTCTCCGGGCAGCTGACCTGGTAGTCGCGGCGAAGGCTCTCGTGCGAGGCGTAGAGCGCGGCGCCGACGGCCTGCAGGTCGCCCCGGCCGAGGGCCTCGGCGAGGGTGGCCACCCGGGCGTTCTCGGAGACGACGTGGCGGATCCGCCGCAAGCCCAGCGGAGGCAGCTCCGAGGCCAGCCGCCCGAGGTCCGCGCGCGTGACGTCGCTGAGGCCGTCCAGGTCGCGGCTCGCGACCCGGCGGGCGGCCTGGAGCGCCTGGGCGCACTCGCGCTGGCGGAGCGCGAAGCGTCCGTCGCGCAGGGAGTGACGCACCCCGGTATCGACCATCAGCAGCTCCAGTCGTTCGGGCAGCGCCACCGGCTCGAACCACGCATCGCTGCAGCGAAGCCGCAGCGCGGCCCCCGGACGGCCGAAGAGCGCGGCCCAGGGGTCCATGATCCCGCACGGCACGCCCGCGAACCGCGACTCGGCGCGCTGGCAGAGCCGCGCCAGCTCGGCGCGCTCCGCCTCGCCGAAGGGACGGCCGGCGGCCGCCGCGAGCGCCAGCGCGGTCGCGACGCAGAGCGCCGCGGAGCTGGCCAGCCCCGCTCCGATCGGCAGCTCGCTCTCGACCCGGAGCTCGAAGCCCCGGGCGGGCACGCGCCCGCAGTCCGCGAGCTCCAGGGCCACGCCCCGGGGGTAGTCGAGCCAGTCGCCCGCGGCCGGCGCGGCGAGACCGGCGGCGACCTCGGCGAGCTCTCGGGAGCGGCCGATCACCTGGGCCCCGTCCCGCAGGCACACCTCGACGCGGGTCCCCAGCGAGATCGCCGCCGGCAGGACCCAGCCCCCGTGGTAGTCGGTGTGCTCCCCGATCAGGTTCACCCGTCCCGGGGCCCGTGCGATTGCGCGGCGCCTCATTTCACCTCTCGGCCGGGTATCGTAAGCTCACCTCGATGCGGCCCGCACTTCTCGCCGGGGGACTCCTGACGGCCGTGGTGGCGGCCGGGGCATGGCTTGTCGACCTGCGCGTCGATGTGCACGTCACCCACCCACGGGCGGAGGCGGCCGCCGCCGGCCCCTTCTGGACCGAGGCCGCCCCGGACGCGCCCGTGTCGGCCCCGGCGCGGCCGGCCTTCGCGAACCTGGTCGAACGGCTCTCGCCGGCGGTCGTCAACCTGCGCGCCTCGCGCGAGGCCCGGTCCGAGAAGCCCGCGACCTCGCTCGAGGAGTTCCTGGAGCGGGGCCCCGCGCACCGGCGGCCGGAGGAGTCGACCGGGTCGGGA
>JBHHYV010000069.1:0-19410 GCA_046757685.1 Myxococcota bacterium | reverse complement strand
CCGACGAGCCTCTGATCCGCATGCGCAACACCTACATCGAGCCCGGTCCCGACGATCTCGAGGAGATGATCGCCGGGGTGGCCGACGGCTACCTGCTCGAGGGGCCGCAGGGCGGTCAGGCCGACGCGACCGGAGAGTTCATGTTCGGAGTCCAGGAGGCCACGCGAATCCTGCGAGGGCAACGCACGGAGAAGGTGCGGGGCGTGACGATCAGCGGGATCGCGTTCGACGTGCTGCAGAGCGTCGATGCAGTCTCGCAGCAGTTCGCCTGGGATCTGGGGGCGGGCTACTGTGGCAAGTTCCAGCCCGCCAAGGTCGACGCGGGCGGACCGTGGCTGCGCTGCCAGGTGGTGCTCGGAGGCCGCCAGTGAGCTCCGCCGAGGGAGAGCTCCTCGAGCACTGCCGCGAGGGCGTCCGCCGAGCTCTCGACAAGGGTGCCGACCAGGCCGAGGTCTTCGCCGTGCGGAGCGCCGAGGTGCGGGTGCAGGTCGAGGCGGACGACCTGTCGATCGCGCGCAGCGACGACGACGAGGGCTTCGGGATCCGGGTCCGGCGGCGAGGAGTGACGGGCTTCGCCTCGACCAACGACGGAGGCCGCGCCTCGCTGGACGAGGCCACGGATGCGGCGCTCGCACTGGCGCGCGTCTCGCCCGCCGACCCGCGGGACGACCTCCCGGAGGCGGACGGCCCCCCACCTCGACCGGTCGACGATCTCTGGGATCCCGCAATCGCCGAGACCGAAGTCGACGCCGTGGCCCGTCGCGTGGGCGAGCTCGCGGAGCGGGTCCACGAGGTGGACGCGCGGGTGCGGCTGGACTCCGGCTGGATCGGTCTGGAGACCGCATGGACGGCTCTCGCGAGCTCCACGGGGGTCGAGGTCTCGGAGCGCACGACCGGTGCGCAGGCGCTCCTGATGGGGATGGCCGTCGAGGGCGAGCGGGTCGGTAGCTTCGACCACGAGGTCGTCGATGTCTGCTCTCTCGCGGCGCTCGAGGGCGAGCTGCGCGGCCTGCCCGAGCGCTTCGCGGAGCGCGTGCTCTCGTGCCTCGCTGCACGTCCCGGAGAGAGCTTCCAGGGAACGCTGGTCCTGGCCCCCGAGGCGGTCGCCGGCTTCCTGCTGCCTCCGCTCGCGAGCGCGCTCTCCGGGCAGGCGGTCCGAACCGGGCGGAGCCGCCTGGCGAAGCGTCTCGGGGAGCGGATCGCCGGAGCCGGCTTCGGTCTCTGCGACGATGCCCGGCTGCCGGGGCGCGCGGCCTCGGGAGCCTTCGATCGCGAGGGCACCCCGGCACGGCCGCTCCGGCTGATCGACGGCGGAGAGCTGCGCGCCTTCCTGTACAACACCCGCGAGGCGCGCGCGGCAGGTCGGCCCCGCTCGACGGGCCACGCGCGCGGGGGTGCGCGCTCGGCGCCCGGGATCGGGCCCTCGAACCTGGTCGTGGACGCGGGCGACCTCGCGCCCGCTGACCTCTTCGAGGGGATCGATCGGGGCATCCTGCTGCGCCGCTTCTCGGGAAACACCGATCCCGTGTCGGGGGACTTCTCCGGAGTGGCCAAGTCGAGCTTCCTGCTGCGACGCGAGGACTCTCCGCAGCCGGTCCAGGAGACCCTCGTCTCGGGCAACGTCTTCGAGCTGCTCTCGGCGCTGTCGGGAGTGGGTCGGGAGCGCTCCTGGATCGACGGGTGCGTGCAGGCTCCGCTCCTGCGCTTCGAGGGCGTCTCGGTCACCGCAGGCTGAGGTCGCCGGGCCCGGATTGCTCCCCCGGAGGCCGGCCGGTACCCTCGCTGGACGATGCCCGGCATGAGCCCCGAGCAGCTCATCCGCTACAAGCGCCACCTGAACCTGGCGCAGGTCGGGGTCGAGGGTCAGCAGCGGCTCCTCGACGCGCGCGTGCTGGTCATCGGAGCGGGCGGGCTGGGCAGCCCCGCGGCGCTCTACCTGGCTGCGGCGGGGATCGGTACGCTGGGCCTGATCGACTTCGATCGTGTAGATACCTCGAATCTGCAGCGCCAGGTGCTCTTCCGGACCGACGAGGTCGGCCAGAGCAAGGTCGCCCGGGCGCGCGAGCACCTGCAGGCGCTCAACCCCGATGTGCGCGTCGAGGGCCACGACTGCAAGCTCGAGGCGTCGAACGCCTTCGAGCTCCTCTCGGGATGGGACGTGGTGATCGACGGCACCGATACCTTCCCGAGCCGCTACCTGGCGAGCGACGTCTGCAGCTGGCTCGGGGTTCCCCTCGTGTATGGCAGCATCATGCGCTTCGAGGGACAGGTGAGCGTCTTCGACCCCAAGTCGGAGGCCCCCTGCTACCGCTGCCTCTTCCCCGAGCCGCCCCCCCCGGAGCTGGCGCCCAGCTGTGCCGAGGCCGGAGTCCTCGGGGTCCTCCCCGGGGTCGTCGGCACGCTCCAGGCGACCGAGGCACTCAAGCTGGTGCTGGGGCTGGGCGAGCCGCTGCGGGGGCGCCTGCTCATCTACGACGCTCTCGGCATGGAGTTCCGGGAGTTCCGGATCCACCGGGATCCGGCCTGCTGCGTGTGCGGAGACTCTCCGACGATCACCGAGCCCATCGACTACGTCGCCTTCTGTGCTTCGGCCGCAGCGGCCGGCGCCCCGGTTCCCGAGATCTCGCCTCGGGAGCTCGCTGCGCGGCTGGCCGCGGGCGAAGATCTGCTGCTGCTCGACGTACGCGAGCCCTTCGAGAGCGAGATCGCACGCATCGAGGGAGCCACCCTGATTCCTCTCGGTGAGCTCGAGCGCCGTCTCGCCGAGCTCGAGGCGCATCGCGAGCGACCCATCGTCGTCCACTGCCATCATGGAGGTCGAAGTCGCCAGGCCTGCCGGCTGCTTCGGAGCCAGGGCTTCGAGAAGGTCGAGAACCTCGCCACCGGAATCGACGGGTGGGCGTGCGAGGTGGACTCCACCCTCACACGCTACTGAGTCCCTTCGGGGCGTCCCTCGCGCGTCTATAGGCAACCAAGGGGCAACCCGGTGCGGCTGCGCGGCGAACGGGCTCTCGAATCGGCGAAGTGGAGCGCATCTGTCAAGGCTTGACCTCTCGGGGCCGATGGAGGGGCTCGTAGATGGCGAGTCCCCCCCTTCATAAGCTGCGGCAGCCAGCGAGCCCGGACGCGGAGACCCCTCCGAGCGGAACTCCGATCCCGCTGCATCCGGACGCGGAGTTTCCGCCGCTGGCCTCCCTGGTCGATCGCCTGGGGGAAGCCCTGCACTCTGACGGAGCGCTCGGCCTCATTCTGGTCGACGCGACACCGCTCGCGGGGATCGAACGGATCTACGGAGCGCCTACGTTTCGGCGGGCGCTGCGCGCGCTCGCGCAGCGCGTACGCAATCGGCTCGCGCGTGAGGCGGGGCCGTCGTTCACCGTCGCGACCGGAGCGCTGTGTGAGGAGCACCTGCTCTTCTTCCTTCACCGGGCTCGCGCGGATGCTCGCTTCTGGACCCACGGACTCGAGCATCTGGCCGACGAGCTGCGGGGCTACGTATCGCTCTCGCTGCGGCGGATCGCCTACCCCTACCTGACGCGATCTCCGGCCCTGGCGCTCGGCAGCAGCCTCGTGCTCGACCGACCCTTCGAGCGCCCGACGACCCAGATCCGGACGCTGATCGAGTCCGCGCTCCAGACCGCGCGCTTCGAGCGCGAGAAGAGCCGTCGCGCGGCGGTCTCGGCCATCGCGCGGATCGTGGTGGAGGAGTCCGTGACCAGCGTCTACGAGCCGATCGTCCGCCTCGCGGACCTCTCGCCGATCGGCTACGAGGCTCTCGCGCGCGGTCCGGTCGGCTCGGGTCTCGAGTCTCCGATCGAGCTCTTCAACGCGGCGGCCGAGGCGAACCTGACGTTCGAGCTCGATGCCCTGTGCCGTCGCTCCGCGGTTCGCGGTGCCGGCTCGCTCGACGCGCTGCACCGGCTCTTCCTGAACATCCTGCCCTCCAGCGTTCATGATCCCGATTTCACCGAGCATCGAATCCGGCTGGCTCTCGAGAAGCTCGGGATGGCGCCCCGGAACCTGGTGCTCGAGATCTCGGAGCGAGAGGCGATCGCGAACTACCCGATCTTTCGGGAGGCAGTCGATCGCATCACGCGGATGGGCGTCGGGATCGCACTCGACGACACCGGCACCGGGTACGCCAGCCTCGAGGCGGCGATGGAGCTCGACCCGGACTTCCTGAAGATCGACATCTCGCTCGTGCGGCGGATCGAGGACGACCCGCAGCGCCAGGAGCTACTTCGCGGCCTGCAGCGGATGGCGGCGCAGATGGATGCCCGCGTCATCGCAGAGGGGATCGAGACCGATCG
The DNA here is from genome assembly GCA_046757685.1 of Myxococcota bacterium. Lineage (GTDB taxonomy): Bacteria > Myxococcota_A > UBA9160 > SZUA-336 > SZUA-336 > JBHHYV01. The sequence goes on along the minus strand of JBHHYV010000069.1, from coordinate 15,100 downwards.
CGAGCTCGACTCGCTGCGCGAGCTGGGGATCGAGCTGGGGCAGGGCTTCCTGTTCGCGCGCGGGGGTCCGATCCCTCCCGCTTGAAGGACGCGCAGTGGTGCGAGCGAGCCTCCGGCCTTCATGCGCGTAGACTGTCGGGGTGCGCGCCATCCCACCGCCCGAGATCGAGCCCCTCGAGTTCTTCGAGCGCTGGCTCGAGCGCGCCGTGGCTGCGGACCCGGAGCGTCGCGCCCGGCTGTCGAAGCTCGATGCGCGCATCCAGTTCGATCTCGCGGGGCGCGAGGGCGGGAGCTTCTACCTCGAGCTTCGCGGCGGCCGGGTGCGCGGCGGCGGGGGGCGGCTCGAGTCGCCCGACCTGCGGCTCTGGCTCGAGGTCGAGACCTGGCGGCGTCTCAACGCGGGCAAGCTGAGCGCACCCATGGCGGCCGCGCGCGGGCTCCTTCGCTTCGAAGGGAACCTCTACCTTGCGCTCCGGCTCCACTTCCTGCTGAGCTGAGGGGCGGCTCGCCCCGGACGGCTATCGATGCGGCGCCTCCCTACGGCGGCCGAAGATCAGCTTGTCGTGGCGCTTGCGCAGCTGGCGACGGGCCCGATCGAAGGCGTCGCTGACGGCCTCGGTCTGGCGCTCTCCGCGGCTCGACGCCGCCAGGTCGAGATCCTTCCCGGTGACCCGCACGCGGGTCTCGTGTTGGTCCCCCGCTCGGGTGAGGGTGATCTCGACCTTGCTCGTCTCTGGGAACTCGCTTCGGAGCTCGGAGGCCAGTGCCTCGCAATCCTGCGCAATGCGCTCGCTTCGCGGAACGTCCTGGAACAACACCCGAGTGCTCAAGCAAGCCCTCCTCTGCGGCGGTCGTACACCCAGTATAGAGCGGGGCTCGACCGCCGACCACGGAGCCTGCGAGGCCCGGTTGCCGGTGAAATCTGGCGGAAGCGCACGGGAATCGAACCCGCCAGGGACCGACACCTCGGCCCCTCATCGGTTTTGAAGACCGTGCCCGGCACCAGTCCGGGTCGCGCTTCCGGGCAGAGTCTACCAGGGCGCTCGCCCTGCGCCTGGAGGCGCACTAGTCTCGCGGTGCGATGACGGGAGAGCCGCTAGGTCGCCGCGTACGCCGGGTGGGGATCGCAGCCGACCACGGGGGGTTCGCCCTGAAGCAGCGAATCGCGGAGTGGCTGCGCGAGCGAGGCTTCGAGGTCGTCGACTACGGAGCCGAGGGATACGACCCCGACGACGACTACCCCGATCGGGTCGTGCCTCTCGCCCGGGGGGTGGCCCGCGGAGACGTGGATCGTGGGATCGCGCTCTGCGGGAGCGGCGTGGGGGCCTCGATCGTCGCCAACAAGATTCCCGGCGCGAGGGCGGCGATCCTCCACGACCACTTCTCGGCCCGCCAGGGCGTCGAGGACGACGACGTCAACATCCAGTGCCTCGGCGGTCGGGTCCTCGGCGAGGCCGCCGCACTCGACGTCGTGGAGGCCTTCCTCTCGGCGCGCTTCAGCGCCGCGGAGAGGCACTGCCGGAGGCGCGACAAGGTCCTGGAGATCGAGCGGAAGAGTCTCTAGCTCGTCGGCCGCCGTCGTCGAGCCGCCGACCTGGATCGTCCGACGGCGCGAGGGCGCGGCTCCGGTCAGCGTCCCCGGGCCGCGCTCCGCAGGTGCTCCGCGAGTGCGCTGAGGCTCGAATGGGCATTCAGGCCGGAGGTCGAAGGCATCAGGTACGCGGGGCGCCCGGCGAACCCTCCCTCGACCCAGCCGGGCCGTGCGCTTCGGTCGACAGCGCGCCGCCAGCCCGCGAGCCCGACGAAGCACAGCGCACCGGGGCGATAGCGCCGGACCAGGCCCTCGACGCGCGCGAGCCCAGCGCCCCACTCCGCCGGCCTCACCTCGTCGGCTCGGCTCGTCGCGCGCTTTACGCAGTCCGTGAAGCCGATCCCCGCAGCGAGTGCGCGGCGGAGGTCGCGTTCGCGGTCGACGAGCCCGGCCTCGCGAGCTGCCGGCCAGAAGCGATTGCCCGGGCGAGCGAAGGGGATGCCCCGGTCGACCGAGTAGAGGGAGGGGTTCAGGCCGCAGATGAGCAGTCGAAGGCCCGGTCTCAGCGAGTCGGGGAGCGTGCGTGCAGCCCGAGCCATCACCCACATCCAGAAGCTCCGCCCGGCCTGGACGTCGATCGCCTCGAAGCCCGCCGCATGCAGGAGCTCGCGCGCGCGCTCGGGCGAGTGGCACGTGAAGAGCCTCCGGTCGAAGGGAGGGCGGGAGTCGCGTCGCTGCGCCTCTCCCGAGCATCGCTCGGAGCGTCGGGCGGGGGGATCCGAGATCGCCTGCAGTCGCACCAGGGTCGCCCCCAACGGCGCGCCGGGTCGCAGGCAGCGGTGGGCATCGGCCAGCGCCTGGGGCAGCTCGGCGAGCGGAAGGTGCATGTAGCACGACGACGCCCAGATCCCATCCAGCGTTGCGCGCGCGAAGGGGAGGGCGGCGAGATCGGCCTGGACGCAGGCAGCCGTGCGGGGGCGCGCGTGGCTCAGCATCGCCTGCGTCGCGTCGAGCGCCACGGGATGGAGCCCCCGGTCCGAGAGCGCCTCGGCGTACCACCCGGGGCCGCAGCCCAGGTCGGCGACCCGGCCCCCGACCGCAACGCCGCGCGCGAAGGCGTCGAGGCGACCGTCCTCGAGCGAGCGCGGATGCCGCGTCGTCATCCACTCGGTCGCCTGCCGCTCGTAGACCTGGACGGTTCGCCGGTCCATTCTCCGCTCTATCCGCGGCGGCTCGTCCGTGCAGACCGGGGTGCAGAGTGCGGCGCCGGCCGAGGCGGAGACGGGGGCGCCAGCTGGAAGTCGCGCGAGTCGATCCGGCTGTCCCCCACGTCCACCTCGACGGTCCAGTGGCCCGGCTCCAGCCCGCGGGTCTCGAGCCGCGCCGTGACGTGCCGGAAGGTGCCCAGTGCGAGCACCTCCTCGCGTGCCACCCGGCCGGTCGGGCTGCGCCAGCGGATCCGGAAGCGCGGAGCCTGGGTCACGTAGCGCTGGCCGACCTCGCCCCACCATACGACCGACTCCCCGAGCGTGAAGCGCTCGCGGACGGGACCCGCCCGGCGATCCGAGATCCCGCTCTGCTCGAGCAGCGGGAACGAGAGCTGGTCGACCTCGAGCTCCGCGCGCCTTCGGCCCGCGCTGTTGGGCCGGAAGTTCGAGGCGGCCTGCTCCAGGTAGAAGACCGCCTGGGAGCGATTCCCGAGCTGCTTGTGCGCCAGCCCCAGCCGGTACTGCACCAGCGGAACGCCGGGATCGAGCTCGAAGGCACGCGTGAGAGCGACCTCGGCGGCGCTCCAGTCGTGCCGGGCCTCGGCGACATCGGCCCGAAGCAGCGCGACCCGCGGGTCCCTGGGGGAGTCCCGCGCGGCCTCGGCCAGAATGCGCTCGGCCTGCTCCAGGCGGCCCGCCTGGATCTCGGCTCGCGCCCGTGCCAGCGCTGGATCGGCACGGCGAGGATCGAAGGTCGCCCGCTCGAGCAGGCCCGAGCCCCCCGCTGCGGGCTCGCGCAGCGCGGCCAGCCGTGCCTGGACGACCGGGAGCTCCCGGTCCTCGCGCTTCAAGCTCGCGGGGGGCTCGAGACGCTCGATCTGGGCCTCGGCGTCGTGGATCCGCTCGCCGATCGCAGGGTGACTGTAGAGGTAGGGCGGGATGTCCGGGCCCCGGGCTGCGGTCTGGATGCGCTGGAAGAAGCGTTCCATTCCGGTCGGGTCGTAGCCCGCTCGGATCATGTACTCGATCCCGTTGCGGTCGGCATCGGACTCCTGCTGACGCGAGTGGGAGAGCTTCATGGCAATGTTCAGACCCTGCCCGAGGCTGGCGAGCCCCGGCTGACCCGTCGCGGCCGCTCCCGCCAGCGCCAGCAGCTGGACGAGCTGTCCGAGCCCTTCCTTCTTGCGCGCCTTCGCGATGTGGCGGCGCCGGACGTGGGCGATCTCGTGAGCCAGGACCCCTGCAAGCTCGGACACGTCGCCAGCGCGGGCGAGCACGCCGGTATGGATGTAGATGTAGCCACCGGGGACGGCGAAGGCATTCAGCGAGTCGTCCTCGATCAGGTTGAAGCGATAGATGAAGGGCTGGGGCTCGGTCACCTTGACGAGTCGCTGGCCGATCGCGTTCAGGTAGCCGAGCAGGACCGGGTCGGAGACGAGCTTGGCCTGCGCGCGTATCTGGCGCTGGATGTCGGCTCCGATCCGCTTCTCCTCGTCGATCGAGATGTCGGTGGAGAGCGGGTTGAGCTGCTTCAGGTGCCGAGCGTGAACGCAGGCGATCCCCAGGCAGACCGAGAGCGCGATCGCTTGGCCGCGTGCGCCCACGGTCTCAGTCTTCCTGCGCCGGATCCCAGCGCAGGCGCGGGTGCCGGGCCGCGCGCACCTCGTCGAGCCGCCTCACCACCGTATGGTGAGGCGCGCCGGTCACGCGCTCGGGATGCTCCTCGGCCTCGCGAGCGATCTCGCGCATGGCTTCGGCGAAGCGTTCCAGGCTCTCGAGAGGCTCGGTCTCGGTGGGCTCGATCATCAGGGCTCCAGATACCACCAGCGGAAAGTAGATCGTCGGGGGATGGTAGCCGAAGTCCATCAGGCGCTTCGCGACATCCGCCGTGGTGACGCCGAAGGCTTGCTGGCGCCGATCGGTCAGCACGCACTCGTGGAGGACGGGCTGGTCGTGGGCCGGCTCGTAGCAGTCCCGGAGGGCGGCGAGGAGGTAGTTCGCTCCCAGGACCGCCGCCTCGCTCACCCGGGCCAGTCCCTCGGCCCCATGGCTCCGGATGTACGCCAGCGCGCGCACCCAGATGCCCGGATGCCCGAAGAAGCCGTGGACCCGTCCCACAGAGAGGGGGAACTCGTCGTCGAGCCGGAACCGATCGCCCTCGCGCCGCACCGTGGGGACGGGCAGGAAAGGGGCCAGCAGGTTGCGCACCGCCACCGGGCCCGAGCCCGGCCCCCCGCCTCCGTGCGGCGTCGAGAAGGTCTTGTGGAGGTTGAAGTGCATCACGTCGACACCCATCGCGGCGGGCCTTGCCACCCCGAGGAGGGCGTTCATGTTCGCCCCGTCCATGTAGACGAGGCCTCCCGCCGCATGCACGCGCCGGGAGATCTCCTCCACGTGGGACTCGAAGACCCCGAGCGTGTTCGGGTTGGTCAGCATCAGGGCGGCGACCCGTGCGTCGAGCACCTCCGAGACGGCGTCGGGCTCCAGGATCCCCCCCCCGCCGCTCGGGACCTCGACCACCTCGAACCCGTTGAGTGCGGCACTGGCGGGGTTGGTTCCGTGGGCGGTGTCGGGAATCAGCACCCGGCGTCGGTCGAGGTCGCCGCGCTGCCGGTGGTAGGCGCGGATCATCATCATCCCTACCAGCTCACCCTGGGCTCCCGCCGCAGGCTGGAGGGTCACGCGGTCGAGGCCCGAGATCTCGGCCAGCGCCTGCTCCAGCTCGTAGGCGAGCGCGAGGATGCCCTGGATCCCGGACTCCGGGGTCCAGGGGTGCAGGTGGGCGAACCCGGGCAGCGCGGCCGCCACCTCGTTCCGCTTGGGGTTGTACTTCATGGTGCAGCTGCCCAGTGGGTACAGCCCATGATCGATCGAGAAGTTCCACTGCGACAGACGCGTGAAGTGACGCACGACCTCTGGTTCGGAAAGCTCGGGAAATCCTTCGAGATCGTTTCGCAGGGCCTCCGCCCCAAGGGCGCTCACCGGGTCGACGGGCGGAATGTCCTGGGTCTCGATCGCGACCCCGGGGCGGCCGCGGCGTGAGCGCTCGAAGAGCAGGGGTTCCCGGAAGACGAGACCGCGGGTGCCCTCTGAGCTCATGCGGTCAGCCCCCGCACGAGCCGTTCGACGTCCTCGCGGCGGTTCATCTCGGTCACGCACACCAGGAGCTGATCCCGGCGGTCGGCGTCGACGCGCTCCAGGTCCAGTCCGCCGAGGACCGCTTCCCCCTCGAGCCTCTCGAGCCGGCGCGCCAGATCTGGAACCCGGACGACGAACTCGTTGAAGAAGGGAGCCCGCTGCTCCCGGGTGAGGCCGGCATCGGTCAGCCGTCGCTGGGCATGATGCGCCAACGAGAGGTTCGCGAGAGCGAGCCTCCGCAGGCCGGTGCGGCCGAGCAGGGCCAGGTAGATCGTCGCGCGAAGCGCCATCAGCCCCTGGTTGGTGCAGATGTTGCTCGTCGCCCGGGCGCGCCGGATGTGCTGCTCGCGCGTGGTCAGGGTCAGCACGAAGGCGCGCTGCCCCGAGGCGTCGAGGGTCTCCCCCACCAGGCGGCCGGGAAGCTGGCGAACGAGCGTTCGACGGGTGGCCATGAAGCCCACCCCGGGGCCGCCGAAGCTGAGAGGCACCCCGAAGCTCTGGAGCTCGCCGCAGGCGATGTCGGCTCCAAGCGCCCCCGGCGGCTGCAGGAGTGCCAGGGAGAGGGGCTCCGAGGTCGCGGCGACGAGCAGCGCACCCTGTTCATGTGCGGCTCGAGAGAAGGGTCTCAAGTCCTCGATGCACCCAAGGAAGTTCGGAGACTGCACGATCACGCAGGCGGCCTCCTCGACGCTCGCCGGCGGTTGCGTCCGGCCATCGGCCGCGAGGGGCAGCCACTCGATCTCGGCCTCGAGCCCCTGGGTATAGGTCTCGAGGACGCGGCGGTAGCTCGGGTGCAGGCCGGCGCTCGCCAGGATCCGCTGCCTTCCGCGCGTGACCCGCATGGCCATCAGCGCAGACTCGGCGACGGAGGAGGCGCCGTCGTAGAGGGAGGCATTGGAGACCTCCATCCCGACCAGCTGGCAGACGAGCGTCTGGAACTCGTAGATCGCCTGGAGCGTGCCCTGGCTGATCTCGCCCTGGTAGGGGGTGTAGGCGGTCGAGAACTCGCTGCGGGCGGCGAGTGCATCGACTGCCGCCGGAATCCAGTGGTGGTAGGCGCCAGCTCCCAGAAAGCTCGCCGCGCGCGAGGCCGGGAGGTTGCGCTCCGCCAGCGCCTCCATGTAGCGGAGCAGGGAAGGCTCGGAGAGGGCAGGCGGGAGCTTGAGCGAGGCGCTCGCTCGCAGCTCCCGCGGAATGCTCGCGAAGAGGTCTCCCACCTCCGCAACGCCGATGCGGGCGAGCATCGCCTCGACCTCCTCCGGCGTGTGCGGAACGTAGGTCACTGTTCGCTGCGACTCTCCACGTGGAGACGATAGTCCTCCGCCGACATCAAGGTCTCGATGACGTCGGGGTCTTCGGGCTCGATCTCGATGATCCATCCACGCTCATAGGGCTCTTCGTTCACCCACTCCGCGTGATCCTCGAGGGCCTCGTGGACCGCGACCACCTCGCCGCTGACCGGAGCCAGGAGATCGCTGACGGCCTTCACCGACTCGACGACGCCGAAGGGCTGGCCGGCCTCGATCTGCGTACCCACATCGGGGAGCTCGACGAAGACGATGTCGGAGAGCTGCGATTGCGCATAGTCGGTGATCCCGATGCGAGCGGTCGCGCCATCGAGGTGGATCCACTCGTCCGTCTCGCTGTAGCGATAGTCGCTGGGAAACTCGTAGCTCTTGGAGTCCATCATCCCTTCCTACCGAAGAATGGAGTCGCGGTGATCCGGCCGGGCAGGGAGCGGCCGCGGATCTCGATACCGACGCCAAGCCCGGGGGCTGCGGAAGCGGCCGAAACGTAGCCGATCGCGATCGATCGCTCGACGCTGGGGCCGAACGTCCCGCTGGTGACCCGTCCGATCTTCCTTCCGCCGGAGTCGAGGATCGGACAGCCCGCCCGAGGCACCGCGCGTCCCTCCATGATGATCCCGACCCGCCGCTGCTCCGGTCCCTGGTCGCGCTTTCGGACCAGGACGGGCTCGCCGACGAAGCCCGATCCCCACGCCACGAAGCGCTCCAGGCCGGCCATGATCGGGTCGATCTCCCGGTCGAGCTCGTGTCCGTAGAGCGGATAGGCCATTTCGGTTCGCAGCGTATCGCGCGCGCCGAGTCCCGCCAGCACGAGCGCCTCGCCGCCCGTCGCGACCAGGGCATCCCAGACCCGCACGATCTCGGCCGCGGGAGCGAAGATCTCGACCCCGTCCTCGCCGCTGTAGCCAGTCCGAGACAGGACGACCGGCGCGCCGGCGACCCGGGTCTCGACGAAGTGCCAGCGCCGCGGCGGCGAGAAGTCGTCCGGGGTCAGCCGCCCCACGAGGGCGAGCGCCTGCGGACCCTGGACCGCCAGCAGGCCGGTCCGTTGGCTCTCGTCCTCGATGCTGCAGTCCTCACCGCCGCGCGGGTGCACCTGCCGCATCCACTCCAGGTCGGCGGCGATATTCGAGGCATTCACGCAGAAGAGCAGGTTCTGGGGGCTGTACACGTAGAGCGTGACGTCGTCCACGACCCCACCCGTCTCGAGACAGAGGAGCCCGTACCGGACCGTCCCCGGCGGCTGCGAGGCGACCCGGTTGGTGAAGAGCCGCTCGGCGAGCGCGCTCGCGTCCGGGCCGCGCAGCCGAACCTCTCCCATGTGCGAGACGTCGAAGAGCCCCGCCGAGGTGCGGACCGCCCGGTGCTCGGCGACGATCGAGGTGTAGAGCACCGGCATCTCGAAGCCGGCGAAGGGCACCATGCGGGCTCCTGCCGCCCGGTGGCGCGCATGCAGCGGTGTGCGGAGCAGGGCGGGGGACCCGCGGCTCAAGGGGTCTCGCGCTGACGCTCGAACGCGTCGACCGTGTTCCGGAGCAGCATCGCGATCGTCAGGAGTCCCACGCCGCCGGGCACTGGTGTCAGCAGCCCCGCGCGGTCCTGCGCAGCGTCGAAGTCGACGTCTCCGACGAGCTTTCCGTCGGGTCCGCGGTTCACACCCACGTCGAGGACCGCCGCGCCCGCGCGGATCCAGTCCCCCTTCACCATCTTCGGGACACCGACGGCGGCGACCAGGATCTCGGCTTCGCGGACGATCTCGGGCAGGTCGCGCGTGCGCGAGTGACAGATCGTGACCGTCGCGTGGCGATGCAGGAGCAGTAGGGCGAGCGGCTTGCCCACGATCTCACTGCGTCCGAGGATGACGGCGCGTCGGCCCCGGATCTCCACGTCGTGGCGGTCCAGGATCTCGAGGCATCCCAGCGGAGTGCAGGGCACCAGCCCCGGCCGGTTCGCGACCAGGCGCCCGACGTTCCAGGGGTGCAGGCCGTCCACGTCCTTGGCCGGATCGATCGCGGCCGCGACCCGAGCGGGGTCGATCGAGGCGGGAAGCGGGAGCTGCACCAGGATGCCGTGGATCGCGGGGCTCCGGTTGAGTCGCTCGACCTCGGAGAGCAGCCCGTCCAGCGAGACGTCGTCTGGCAGCTCGACCCGCTCGGAGTGGATGCCCGCGCGCTCGCAGGCTCGGTGCTTGTTGCGCACGTAGACCTCCGAAGCGGGGTCGTCGCCCACCCGGATCGTCGCGAGGCCCGGCGGACCCTCGGAGAGCTTGGCCACCCGCTCGCGCACCTCGGAGCGCAGCGTCCGGGCCAGGCCCTTTCCGTCGACGATCCGTGTCATGCGCCGCGGCCTCCTGGGCGTGCACCCGAGCGAGGGAGGGACCCGGGCAATGCGGTCAGCTCGGGTCGGAGGAGGCGCCGGCGGACGAGCTCGTCGACGAGTCGCTCTTCGAGGTCGAGCCGGAGACGCTGTTCGACTTCGGGGAGCTCTCCGAGTCCTTCTTGGGGCTCCCATTGCCACCCGAGTAGCCATCCGAGTACCAGCCTCCGCCCTTGAGGATGAACGAGGTGTGGCTGATCAGACGGTGCACACGCACGCGACCCTTGCGCTTGGGACAGTGGGCTTTGGGGCAGGTCTTCAGCGGCTCATCGGTAATCGATTGCTCGACTTCGAACTGACAGCCCTGGGTGCACTCGTATTCGTAGGTCGGCATGCTCGGGTCCGAGTGGGTTCAGGATCAGGGGCGAACGGCCGGCAATGTAAGGACGGGGTCTCCGGGAGTCAAACGCCGAGCCTTTGCAGGCGCCTCTCGATCTCGGCGGGATTCCCCTCGATTCTCAAGCGCTTGCGGCGTCCGCGCCCGCCGGAGACCAGCTGCACCGAGCGCGGGCGGACCCCCAGAGCCTCGGCGACGGCGCGGCAGACCGCCCGGTTGGCGCGTCCCTCGGTGGGGGGCGCGGTGACCCGGACCTCGAGGGCGCCGTCGTGCTCGCCCCCCACGGCGGTCCGCGACGCTCGCGGATGCACGTGAATCCAGATGTCGAGCGCCTCCTCGCCCACGGGTCCAGGCTACTCGCCCGCCTCCGGGCTGTCTGCATCGGCCACCTCCAGGCCACGCGTCGCGTCGCAGCGTCCGGGGGCGTCGATCAGCTGCAGGTAGCCCTCGAGCGTGTGGCGCAGGTCGAGCTCCGCCCGGATTCGCAGCTTGCGCAGGTCGCTGATCTCTCTCGCGATCTCGGCTCGCCGGATCTCCGAGTCGCGAAGCAGCTTCTCGGCCCGGATCTCCGCTTCGCTGACGATCACCTCCGATTCCTTCACGGCGGTGCGCGTCAGCTGATCCGCGACCCCCTGGGCGGTCGTCAGGGTGTCCTGAAGGGCTCGCTCGCGACGCGAGAAGCCCTCGACCTCGCGAGCCAGCCGCTCCGCCTCCCGGCGTAGACTCGCGTTCTCGCGCACGACCTCCTCGAAGTCCGCCACCACCGTCTGGAGGTAGGCGTAGACCTCATCGGCGTCGAGCCCGCGAAAACGGGTCGCGAACTGATGGCGCCGGATCTCGATGGGACTGAGACGCATCTGGGGTGCAAGATCGGCCGCAACCGCCCCGGGCTTGAGGGGGATCGCTGCGTCGCCCCGCGCCTCGCGGAGCCGGGTGCTCAGGACCGCGAGAGCTCCCTCGAGCGGGCGGCCGCCGCTCGGATCGCCGCGACCAGCGCCTCGTGCAGGCCGCGCTCCTCGAGCACCGCCAGGCCCGCCAGCGTCGTGCCCCCCGGCGAGCTGACCTTCTCGCGCAGCTGCGCCGGCTCTTCGCGCGTCGCTTCCAGCATACGCGCCGCCCCGAGGACGGTCTGGACGGCGAGGATGCGCGCGGTCTGGCTCGAGAGTCCCTCCCGGACGCCGCCCTCGACCAGGCCCTCGAGAACCCGGTACACGTAGGCGGGCCCGGAGCCGGAGAGCCCCGTCACCGCGTCGAGCTCGGGCTCGGGAACCCGGACCACCAGGCCCACGGCCTCCAGGACCCGGCTCGCCCGCTCGAGGTCCGCGTCGCTGGCGCCGGAGCCCGTCGCCAGGGCGCTCGCCCCGGTCCCGACCAGGGCCGGGGTGTTGGGCATGCTGCGCACGACGCGCGCCCCTGGGGGTAGCAGCTGGCGCAGGCGAGCGACCCGGGCGCCAGCCACGATCGACAGGTAGAGCGGGCGCGGCTCTTGCGGCAGGCCTCCGAGGGCGGCCTCGAGCTGCTGGGGCTTCACGGCGATCACCACCAGCTCCACGGCCCGCACGACCTCGGCTCCCTCGTCCGTGGTCCGGATCCCGAGGCTGCGCGCGAGCAGCTCCCGCCGCTCAGGGAGCGGGTCCGCCGCGATCAGCGCCTGGGGGTCGGAGCCAGCGGCAATCAAGCCGCGCAGGATCGCCTCCGCCATGTTCCCCCCACCCAGGGTTCCCACGCTCTCGGGCAGACCCGCGCTCATCGGCGGTCGCCCCGACCGGCGTCCGCTCGGGCGCCGAAGATCGCCGTTCCGACCCGGACCCAGGTGGCGCCCTCCTCGATCGCAACCTCGAAGTCTGCCGACATTCCCATCGACAGCTCGCAGATCGCCGGATCGCGAAGCCCATCGCGCAGCTCGCGCAGCCTGGAGAACGCGGCGCGCTGCTCGCGCGGATCGGGAGTCTGACGCGGGATGGCCATCAGCCCGACCGCCTCGAGCTCGGGATGGGTGCGCACGCAGTCGAGCAACGCGGGCAGGTCCTCGGGCCGGGCGCCCGCCTTCTGGGCCTCGCGGTCCAGGTTCGCCTGCAGCAGCACGCGCCGTCGGACGCCGATCTCAGCGGCGGCCCGAGCCAGCGCGTCGACGAGCGCCGGCCGGTCGACCGACTCGACGACGTCGAAGAGCGCCACCGCCCGCCGTGCCTTGTTCCGCTGCAGTGGACCGATCAGGTGCCACTCCACGCCTGCGTCCGGGCGGAGCCGGGCGACCTCGGGCCGCTTCGCCTCCGCCTCCTGGACGCGGTTCTCGCCCAGCCGCTCGATCCCCGCATCGAGCGCCTCGGCGATCCGCTCGGCGGGGTGCGTCTTCGAGACCGCGATGAGGCGCACCGAGTCGGGATCGCGACCGCTGCGGCGCGCGGCGCGCGCGATGCGTTCGCGAACCTCCCGCAGGCCCTCGGAGATCTTCATCCGACCGCGTGGCGAGCGCGGCTGCGCGCGACTCCGAGCGCCTCGAGCCGCGCGCAGACGACCTCGAGAGGCAGACCGATCACGTTCGAGCGAGAGCCCTCGACGTGAGCGACGAAGCGGCCGCCGATCCCCTGCAGAGCGTAGCTTCCGGCCTTGTCGAGGGGCTCACCGGTGGCGACGTAGGCGTGCGCCTCGTCGGGCCGCAGCTCGCGCATCTCGACCCGGCTCTCGACGACGCCGGCCTGGACTCGCGGGTCTCCTCCGATCACGATGGCCCAGCCGGTCCAGACCGAGTGGACGCGGCCCGCCAGCCGCAGCAGCATCTCTACCGCCTCGCTCCCGCTTCGCGGCTTCCCGAGCAGCGCGTCGTCGAGCACCACGACGGTGTCCGCAGCGAGCACGCACGCGCCCTCGCTCTCGCGAGCCGCGATCGCATGCGCCTTCTCGCGGGCCAGGCGCTGCGCCAGGAGGACCGGAGTCTCGCCCTCCCGCAGCGCCTCGCGAATCCGGGGGGCTCGGATCTCGAACTCGAAGCCGGCATCCTCGAGCAGCCTGCGCCGGCGCGGAGACGAGCTCGCGAGGATCAGCGGTCGGGGGACCTCGCTCACGGGTCGACAGTCTCCTATGCTCTCCGGGGTGCGACCGCTTGGGGTTTAGCACAGGTGGGGGGGCACGCTTGCGGTGCTGGCGGCGCCTGGCAGTCGCGGGTCTCGTGGCTCAAGCGTGCGTCGGGCCGGGGTACCGGGCACACGAGGGCCGGCTCCTCCATGGGTCCGGGGCCTTCTCGCTGCCCGACCTGTCGGAGACCCCGTCGGGCCCTCGGTCAGGCTCAGCTTGGAAGCGGGTCCGGGTGGACGACGCTGATCTCGCCTTTCGAGGTCGCGGGGGTCAGACGGTCGCGGTCCGCGCGCGCTGCGACTCGCGGCCGCCGCGCTCCCTCGAGTGGGCCGCCCGCGACCGATTCCTGGGCTCTGGCCTCGAGGCTGAGCGCCCGCGCCCTCGCCAGGTCGGCGGTCGACCCGCGATGGAGATCGTGGCGCGGGGTCGGGGCCTCGAGGTGCGGGTCGTGTTGATCTGGACCGGCCGCTGCCTGGTGGACCTGGCGTACGCAGCCCCGAGCGAAGCGGCACACCCGGCGGCCTTCGAGGACTTCGTCGCCGGATTCCGAGTTTCCTCCGCGCGCGGGCAGGTCCCGTGACCGTCGAGTCGCAAGGCTCCAGCGGCGCTCGCCAGGGGCACCTCGTCGCGGCCCTCGGCCAGTGGTCGCTGGGCGCGGCCGAGGCGCTCGGGGGGCTGGCGTGGCTCTCGGCGCGCACGATGCGGGCCGCTGTCGAGGGGCCCACGCCCTGGCGCCGCATGCTGTCTGCCTTCGACGAGATCGGGACCCGATCCGTATCGATCGTGGCGCTCACCGCGCTCTTTACCGGCCTGGTGCTGGCCCTGCAGACCGGCGTGGGGCTGCAGCGCTTCGGCTCCGGGCAGTACGTCGGATACATCGTGTCGCTCGCGATCGTGCGCGAGATGGGACCGGTCCTGACGGCTCTGATCGTGGGAGGCCGGGTCGCGGGCGGGATCGCCGCAGAGCTTGGCGCCATGACCGTCACCGAGCAGGTCGATGCGATCCGCGCGATGGGCGGCGATCCCGTGCGGCTGCTGGTGCTGCCTCGCGTCGTAGCCTGTGCGCTGGCGCTGCCGATGCTCACGTTGATCTCGGACGTCCTCGGAATCCTCGGTGGAATGGTGATCGCCGCCACCCAGTTCCACCTGCCTGCCTCGTACTTCCTGCAGACGGTCGTGCTCTCGGTGCTGCCCAGCGACGTGCTCTCGGGCCTGACGAAGACGCTCTTCTTCGGGATCACGATCGGGATGATCGCCTGCCACGAGGGCCTCGCGACGCGCGGAGGGACTGCGGGAGTGGGCACGGCCGCAACCCGCGCGGTGGTCCTGGCCTCGATCTCGGTGCTGGTGCTGAACTTCTTTCTCACCAAGCTGCTGATCCTGATATGAGCTCGCCCGTGCTGGAGCTGCGGGGCGCGAGCAAGGCCTTCGCGTCCATACCGGTTCTGCAGGGCGTCGACCTGTGCGTCTACGAGGGCGAGACCGTCGCCATCCTCGGCGGAAGTGGAACTGGAAAGTCGGTCATGCTGAAGGCGATGATCGGCCTGCTTCGCCTGGACTCGGGAGTCCTCCGATTCCGTGGCCGCGACGTGACCCGCCTCTCGGAGCGCGAGTGGGCCACGCTTCGCCGGCATTTCGGGATGGTGTTCCAGGGGGCCGCGCTCTTCGACTCGATGAGCGTCCACGACAATGTCGCCTATCCGATGCGCGAGCACTCCTCGCTCGCCGCCGGGGAGATCCCGGAGCGGGTGGGTGAGAGGCTCTCGTGGGTGGGGCTCGAGGGAGTCGAGTCGAAGCTTCCCGCCGAGCTCTCGGGCGGCATGCGAAAGCGTGTCGGGATCGCGCGTGCGATCGCGCTGGACCCCGAGGTGATGCTCTACGACGAGCCCACCACGGGGCTCGATCCTGCGAACGCCCGCAGGATCGGCGAGCTGGTCCGCGACCTGCAGACTCGCCTGCGGGTGACGTCCGTCGTCGTCACGCACGATCTCGATCTCTGCTTCGGAGTCGCAGATCGGGTAGGTCTACTCGCGGAGGGTCGACTGGTGATCGTCGATACCCCCGAGCGCTTTCGAGCCTCGCACGAGCCCCTCGTCCGGGAGTTCCTCGGCGGGGTCGCGAGCTGAAC
>JBHHYV010000068.1:0-19652 GCA_046757685.1 Myxococcota bacterium | reverse complement strand
GACCCCGCGGTCCGGCGCGCGCGCGTCGAGCAGCTGCTCGCAGACGTGGGCCTGCAGGGGCTCGAGGATCGCCTGCCCGATGCGCTCTCGGGGGGGCAGCAGCAGCGCGTCGCGATCGCACGCGCGATCGCCCCCAACCCTGCGGTCGTGCTGGCCGACGAGCCGACGGCGAACGTGGACTCGGAGACGGCCGACCGCCTTCTCGACCTGATGGGCCGGCTCAATCGCGAGCGCGGCACCACGTTCCTGTTCTCGACCCACGATCCCCGCGTGATGGCGCGTGCCCGGCGGGTGATCCGCATCGTGGATGGGCAGGTCGCCGACGACGAGCTGCGGCCCGCCCCCGAGCCTTGAGCGGCCCCGCCGGGCCCCAGGGAGCTCCGGGAGCGCGCGTCGGACTCCCGGTTGCGCCCGCGTGGGCCGGGCTCCATGTTTCCGGCGGGCGTGTGGACGCGATCGGCTGCGCCCCGGCACGGGACGCGCCCCCGGGCGTCCGGCCCGAGGATCTCGCAGAGGGCCGGGTGAGGTGCGAGGGCAGGGAGTGGAAGTGAACGCCAGCGTGCCGGATCCCGGAGGGGCCGTCGCCGAGTCCGCAGGCTCCCCGAGGGTGCTGCGCTTCGATGACCTGGAGCGCTACCGGCTGCTGCGCAACGGCAACGATCTCTACCGGGTTCCGCTCGACGGTCACTGGGCCGTGCTCAAGGTGTACTTTGGAAGCCGCTCCACCGCCTCGTGTGCGCTCAAGACCGCCGGCAACTGGATCGTGGCCGGCCAGACCTCGGTCATGCCGCGCGCGCGTCGGCGCCAGGAGCTCCGCTGTCTACGCCTCTGGCGCTCGGCCGGCGTGCGGGTCTTCGGGACCTACGACCAGGTGCGGGTGGAAGGCCTCCCGGAGGGAGGCTACACGCTCTTCGAGTACGTGAGGCGCCGCGCTTCGTCGAGTACTTCGGCGATTGCTCGATCCCCCTCTCGGAGCGCCTCGCTACCTGGCGCCGTTTCCTTCCGGTCTGGCATCGTCGCCACCGGATCGCGGTCGAGGAGCGCGAGCCCCGGCTGGTGCACGAGAACGGCGACCTCAAGCACGTGATGATGCTCGGGGACGAGTTCCTCTTCTTCGACTTCGAGACCTGCTTTCGCAGCCGCCGCCGGGTGTCGCTCTACGTGGCCCGGGAGATCCTCTGCTTCCTCAAGTCGATGGGTCGCACGGTTCCCGAGGCCGAGTTCGAGGCCTTTCTGCGGGAGACCGTCGACCACTACCCGGGCCGCGACCTGCTCCGCGAGACCGCGCGCTTCGCGTTCCGCGACCCGAACCTCCTGACCCGAGCCGCCCGCGCGCTCGACCGTCGGCTGCGTGCGCGGGCCCGCAAGCGAACCTCGAAGTACGTCGTGGCTGCGCGTCTGCGGGAGCTGGAGTCGGCGCCGTGAAGGGAGCGGAGGCCGGCTCGGCTCCACCCCCTCCGCCGGCCGACGGCCTGATCACGGCCAGCCCTCGGGGCGGGAATCGCCACGCGCTCTTCCGAATCCGCCGGGACGGCCGCTCGCTGATCGTCAAGGTCTACGGCCCCAAGAGGGGCGCGCTGCGCGACGCGGTTCGCGGGCTCGGACACCGCTGGATCTCGCGCAAGACCGGCGTGCGGCCGGCCACCCGGCAGCGAACCGAGCGAGACCTGCTCGAGCTGTGGTCCAGCTGCGGCCTGCGCGTGCCCCGCGTGATCGATCTCCGGCTGCCCGAGCTCGAGTCCGACCCGCGCCCCTACCTGGTGCTCGAGGACGTGGGAGGGCGGTCGGTGCGCGATACGCTCGCCCGTCCCGGCGCGGACCCGAGCCGCATCGAGGTGGGCCTCGAGGTCTTTGCGAGTGGCTGCGCCCGGCGCCACGGGCTGGCCGCTGCGCGGCACGAGCCGCGGCTGATCCACACCCACCCGGGATTCACCCACGTCCTCGAGGGGCCCGAGCCGCGCGCCGAGTGGGTGATGATCGACTTCGAGCACGCGTTTCGCCCGGGCGCGGTGCTCGACAGGCTCATCGACTGGGAGCTGGGGCGCTGGCTTCGCGAGCTCGCGCGACCGGGTGGGGTGCGAGCCGAGCGTCTGCGGGCGGCCTTCGCGGCGGGCTACTCCGATCGCGATCGGCTCCGCGCCCTGGGCGCCGGCAGCCGCGTGGCTCCCTGGCTCCCGCGCCCCCGATCCGGACGCAGGCTTCCCGGCTCGGCCCGCAGGTCGTAGCGGCCGTAGCGGCCGACCTCCTGTGTGCGCTCCAGCAGCCGGGGGGGAGCGCTCTGCACGTCGTCGCTTCGCAGTGCCACGAAGTCGGGCCGGCCGTCGGTCAGGAGCTCCGCGAGCCGGGGGCTCGACGGATCGCGCACCTCGACCGCGGCGCCGCGCGCATAGAAGGGGGCGGAGCCCGGCATCCGCCCCAGGTAGACGATCCTGAAGTCCGGACTCACCGAGAGACGCTCGACCGCACGCACCAGGGTCCGCTGGGATCGCCGCTCTCCGACGCCCGGCAGGATCGCGATCGAGACGACCAGCCAGATCGCGGGGACGAGGCCCAGGAGCAGGGCGGTGGGAAGCAGGCCGAGCTGCCGCGGCTCCTCGGTCATCGCGGCGCGCGTCCACCCGAGGGCGCTCACCGTCCACAGCGCGAAGGGCGGAAGCGACACCAGCACGTAGGGGATCGAGATGTTGCGGGCCAGGGTGAAGAACGCGGGAGGGACCAGGATCCAGATCCACAGGTAGCACCTCCAGGGATCGCTCCACGCGGCTCGCCAGGCCGCTCGCGGAGTCGCCCAGAGGACGGCCGGCAGCCAGGGCAGCGTCCCGAGAACCCAGTAGAGCCAGATGGTTCCCGGGGGGTGGTCGTGGGAGTGTCCATAGAGGCCGTGCCAGTCGGGCACCAGGAAGCGCTGCACGTGCTCACCCCAGAGGTAGTACTCGAGGAATCCGGGCGAACGTGCCTCGGCAGCGAGGTGCCAGGGCACTGTGAGCAGGGCCGCCAGCAGGCTTCCACGGATCCAGGGCAGCCGCCGGAGCGCGGCCCGCGCCTGCGGCTGGAGGGCGGCCCAGACCCCCGCCATCGCCATCGGGAGCACGACCGCGACCGCGCCCTTGGCCATCGCTCCCAGGCCCAGCCCCACGAAGAAGAGCCAGCGCCAGGGGCCCCGCCTCCCGGGAGCCTCGCCACGAGTCGCGAGTGCCAGCGAGGTCGCCGAGAGGGTGACGGCGGCGCACAGCGCCGGCTCGGGGAGCACGCTGCCCGCCAGCACGTAGAAGAGGCCCGTGGTGCCGAGCACCGCCAGTGCAGGCAGGGCCGTCCCGGGTCCCAGCAGGCGAAGGGCTGCCAGGGCGGTGCACAGGAGCGTGGCCGCAGCGAACAAGACCGAGCCGAGCCGGGCCGTGACCTCCGAGATCCCGAAGGCCGCGTAGGCGAGCGCGGTGGCCCAGAACGAGAGCGGGGGCTTGGCCCAGAAGGGCTCGTCGGGTGCGAGATGCGGAACGATCCAGTCCCCGGTGGCGACCATCTCGCGGGGGATCTCGGCGTAGCGTCCCTCGGTAGGGTCGATCAGGGGGTAGCTGCCGAGCGTGGCGAGCCGGAGCAGCACGGCCGCGACGAATCCCGCCGCCAGCCAGGTCGTCGGGATTCGCGGCGCAGCGCGCATCAAGCGAGTGCGATCCGCAGCAGGATCAGCAGCGCCGCCGCCAGCGTCGCCCAGGCGACGATCCTCACCTCGCGCTGGAGCGGCTGCAGTGCACGCCGCCAGCCCTCTGGCGCGAGTCGGGGGACCAGGCGCGGGACCCGCCGCCGGTAGTCCGGGTACTCGTCGGGGAAGGTCTGCTCGAGGTTGCGCTCCTCGGCGCGGATCACCCGCAGGTAGTGGAGCGCCAGCAGCCCTCCCAGCACCGGGGCGTAGACCCACGCTCCCGCCAGGAGGGCCGCGCCCATCGCCATCGCCCAGTTGCCCAGGTAGATCGGGTTGCGAACGAAGCGGTAGGGTCCGTCGGTCACCAGGCGCTTCGCGTGAAGCCGGCGGGTGTCGGAGCTTCGGCCCATGACCAGCCGGGCGCGCGCGCGCAGCCAGAGCCCGATCGCCAGACCTCCCAGGCCCCCGATCCACTCGAGCGACGCCGGTGGGCCCGGCTCGAGGAACGCGAGGATCCCCAGGTAGAGGGGGATCGGAATCCAGCCCCGAAGACGGAAGTAGGTGGCGTCGTCGGGCCAGGGCATGGGGGGAGGTCAGCAAAGGTCCCCTGAGCGGCGGGTGAGGGAAGGATTAGATCGGGCTCATTCGGGCCGGCCGGGAATCGCGGCGTGCGGCGCTACACTCGCGGCGTGCGGCTGCTGGTCGTCGAGGACGAGTCCCGGGTCCGGACCTTCGTCGAGCGGGGCCTCCAGGAGGCGGGCTTCTCGGTCGACACCGCGAGCGACGGCGAGGCGGGCCTGCGGCTGGCCCTGGTGCATCCCTACGACGCGGTCGTCCTCGATCTGATGCTCCCGAGGCTCGATGGCCTCGGGCTGATTCGAGAGCTGCGCTCGGCGGGACGCGCGACCCCGGTGCTGGTGCTCTCTGCTCGGGACGAGGTGGGCGATCGCGTGCGGGGACTCGACGCGGGCGCGGACGACTATCTCTCCAAGCCCTTCGCTTTCGCCGAGCTCCTGGCGCGGCTGCGCGCCCTGCTGCGGCGCGGCACCGCTCGGACCAGCCTGATCGAGGTGGCGGACCTCCGGGTCGACCTGGTCGCGCGGACGGTGGAGCGCGCGGGCCGTCGCGTGGAGCTCACCGCCAAGGAGTACGCGCTACTCGAGTTCCTGGCCCGTCACGCCGGAGAGGTCGTCACGCGAACGATGATCGCGGAGCACGTCTGGGACATGAACTTCGAGAGCTTCTCGAACGTGATCGACGTCTACATTCGCTATCTGCGGCGCAAGATCGACGAGTCCTTCGAGCCCCGCCTGATCCACACGCGCCGCGGGATCGGCTACGTGCTCACCGACTCGCCGTGACCCGGAGCGTCCTCCGGAGCATTCGCCTGCGCATTGGTCTCGCGGTCTTCGCGATCCTGACGCTGCTGCTGCTGGGGCTGTCGGGCTTCGTGCTCACCCAGTTCCAGCGGCAGGCGCGCGAGGAGGTGGATCACCTGCTGCGCGAGGACCTGGCCCGGCTCCAGGTCCTCGTCGAGACGATCGGCCCGGCGGCGACTCTGCGTTCGCTCCCGGGTCCGGGCGGGCGGCGCAACGAGCGCTTTCTCGAGATCCTGGACGCCGAGGGCCGACGGATCGTTGCCAGCTCCAATGTTCCTGCGGCGGGGCTCGGAGCGCCTCCGCCGGGCTCCGCGCGCCGGGGGGCGGCGATCTGGGAGGCGGTGCATCCGGCGAGTCGAAAGGGCCACGCGCGCATCCGGATCGCGGAGCGGCAGGCAGGGGACCTGCGGCTGCGGGTGGCTCGAAGCCTGAACCGCTCGCAGAAGGCCTACTGGCGGCTCCGCGCGCAGCTGGGCTGGGCGCTCCTCGTGGTTGCGGCCCTCGGCGCCCTCGCAGCCTGGGGGTTCGCGACGCGCGCGCTGGCACCCGTTCGCGCGATCGCCGCTCGCGCGCGAGCGCTCGGGGCGCAGGCGGAGGGAGAGCTGCCGGTCCTCGGGACCGGCGACGAGCTCGACCAGCTGGTGGGGACCCTGAACGATCTGCTGCGCCGAATCCGGGACGAGGTGGCGCGGATCCGACGGCTGACCGCGGATGCGGCGCACGCGCTCCGAACGCCGCTCACCGTGATCCGGGGCTCCCTCGAGATGCAGATCGAGAGTGGGGAGCCCCGCCCGGACCCCGATGCCCTCGCGGCGATCCTCGAGGCGGTCGACGAGCTGATCCGCGCGGTCAATGCACTGCTGCGGCTCGAGCGCGTCGAGTCCAGTGGCGCCGAAGCTCCTGCGGCGCTCCCTCTGGACGCGGGAGAGATCGCGGGCAGCGTGGTGGAGGCTCTCGACCTCCTCGCGCGCGATCGCGGCATCGAGCTGTCTCTTCGCCGCGACGCCGGGCATCCGGTCTGCGTTCGGGGCGACGCCGGTCAGCTGCGAGAGGCGATCTACAACCTGCTCGACAACGCCCTGCGCCACACGCCGAAGGGCGGGCGCGTCACGCTCGAGGTGGCCCCCCATCCCGGACGCGTCGAGATCGAGGTCCGGGACACCGGTCCCGGGCTCGCCGCGCAGGACCTGGAACGGGTCTTCGAGCGCTTCTACTCGGAGCCGGGGCCCGGGGGCGGGACGGGGCTGGGCCTGCCGATCGCCCGCGCCATCGCGCGCCGCCACGGGGGAGACCTGGTGGCTGTCGCTCCGGCGAGCCCGGACGACGGTGCGCGCTTCGTGCTCACGCTGCCGGCCGAAGCTCGAGCCCCCGATCCCGGCGCGCGCGACCTCTAGCGTTCGCGACGGCGCCCGGGCGCAGGTCGAGCGGAGGGCGCCTCGAGGGGCCTCGCGTCAGCGGCGCGAGCGCCCGATCACGGCGTCGGCATAGCGCGCGAGGGCGTCGCGCTTGCGCTCGACAGTCAGGGTGTCGGGCTCGTAGGCGTTGCGGAACCCGACGATCACGTCCGTCACGCCGCGCTCCTCGAGCCGGGCCACCCCCTCGGGGGTGTAGGCGTCGAGGGAGATCACGTGGATCTCGAACTCGGAGCCACCGCGGCCGGCCTCGCCGCGATAGCGTGCGAGATCGTCGAGCAGCGCATCGAGGTCCCGGCGGTCGTGGCCCGCGTGCATCCAGCCGTCGCCGCTGCGCGCCGCGCGGCGCAGGGCCGCCTCGCTGTGCCCGCCGATCAGGATCGGAATCGGGCGCTTGGGGACCGGGCAGAGCTGGACGCGCTCGAGCTGGTAGTGGTCTCCCTCGAAGCCGAAGAACTGGCCCGTCGAGAGGCCTCGAACGATCTCGATCATCTCGTCCATGCGTCGACCGCGGCCGCGCCACGCCTGGTCGCACATCCGAAAGTCCTCGGGCCACGGGCTCAGGCCGACGCCGAGCCGGAGCCGCTCCCCGATCAGCACCGACACCGAGGTCGCCGCCTTCGCCACCAGCACCGGGTGCCGCACCGGGAGCTTCAGCACGAAGGTCGAGAAGCGCAGGCGCTCGGTCACGGCACCGAGGGACGCGATCAGTGCGAAGGGATCGATGAAGGGTCGGCCCCGCAGGAACTCGCGAGAGCCATCGGGGGTGTAGGGATAGCGGCTGTCGGATACCTCGGCGAAGCCGATGCTGTCGGGAACCACAAAGCCGTCCCAGCCCGCCGCCTCCGCCGCGATGGCGAGCGGGGCGTAGTGGGACGGATCGCACATCGACTCGGCGTACCAGAAGCGCACGCCGACAGCATACCGTGGGCTCCCGGGAACCGGAGCGCGGGCTCGGGTGGGCGACGCTCGCTCTCGACCCCCCGGATGTGGCAGGCTCTCGCGCGTGCAGGACCGACCGACCGCAGCCGAGCTTCTCGCGACGATCGCAGAGCTGCTCGAGGACGCCGTCCTTCCCGCGACCCGCGGTCCCCTCCAGCACCAGGTGCGCGTGGCGGCGAACCTGTGCAGGATCCTGGAGCGGGAGCAGGCGCTCGGGCCGGCGAGCGACGCGCGCGAGCGCGAGCTGCTGCAGACGCTCGTGGACGGGACCGAGGGAGAGGCGAGCGAGCTCTCTCGCGCGCTGGCGGATCGGCTCGCAGCCGGGGGGGACCTGGCGCTGGAACGCGCCGCGTGGCCGCTCCTGGTCGAGATCGTCCGCGGCAAGCTCGCGATCGCCAAGCCCGGGTACGACGACTACGACTTTGCTGCAGAGGCCTCGCGATGAGCGGTCTCGAGGAGGTCGCCCAGGGGCTCGCAACGTTTCTCTCCAAGGAGCTTGGCTGGCAGCTCCGGGTGGAGCACCTGCGCGTGGCCTCGGCAGGAGCGCGGCGCCGCAACGTCCTCTTCGACGCCGTGGGAGAGGGTCGAGTCCTTCCGCTCGTGGCGACGATCATCCCCGCCCAGTCGATCCAGCTGATGGGAGTCGAGGTCGAGGCCGCCAGCCTGCGGCTCGCCGAGCGGGCGGGGGTTCCGGTTGCGCACGTGCACGCGGTCTGCAGCGAGCCCGGTCCGGTCGGAGGCCCCTTCTTCGTGACCACGCGCATCGAGGGCGACACGATTCCGCGTCGCGTGCTGCGCCGGGTCGAGGCGACGCCGGGGCTCGGGGCGCGTCTCGCCCGCCAGTGCGGCGCCGCCCTGGCGCATCTGCATGCCGCCGACCCGGCGTCGGCTCACCCGCGCCTGACCCGCCCCGCGCAGGGTCGGCCGGTGGAGCAGGCGCTGGTCGGAGTCGAGGCCCTGCTTCGGGGTCTGCTGCAGCCGTCGCCGGCCCTCTGGCTCTGCCTGCGCTGGCTCGAGCGAGAGCGTCCCCCCGATGTCGAGCCCCGGGTCATCCACAGCGACCTGCGCAACGGCAACCTGGTCGTCAGCGACGACGGGCTGGCCGCGGTCCTCGACTGGGAGGGATCGCGAATCGGAGACCCGATGGAGGATCTCGCGTGGCCGTGCGTGCGCATGTGGCGCTTCCGGAACGACTCGCTCGAGGTCGGCGGCTTCGGGACCCGGGAGGATCTGCGAAGGGGCTACGAGGAGGCGGGGGGCCACTTCGACGAGGCGCGCTTCCACTGGTGGAAGGTGCTCGGAACCGTGCGCTGGGGGCTCGGACTGGCAGGGCAGGCGGCGGCCCATCTCGATGGCTCGTTCCGGTCGATCGTGATGGCCGGGAGCGGCCGCCGCGTCGCAGAGCTCGAGTACGACGCGCTGATGCTGCTGCAGGGGGCCTACGGCCCGCGCTGATCGCAGCCCTCGCGAGACCAGATCGGCTCTCCGGCTCGAAACGTCGAGCGCACGTGCGCGCTCGAGAGGGCGCGGCGCGCGACCTGCCAGGAGCAGTCGAGCAGGCACAGGTCGGCGGCGCTGCCGGCCGCGATCGCCCGAGGCGGGCCTCCGGGATCGTCCGCAGGCGAGGTGAAGAGCGCGAGTGCCCGCTCGGGAGACACCGCCTCGCCGGCTCCGAGGCGGACTCCGGAGGCGGTACGCCGCTCGACCGCGGCACGCATCGAGCGCCAGGGATCGGGGTGCCCGAAGGGCGCGTCGCTGCCCGCCCCGACGGCGATCCCCGCTTCGAGGAGGCCGCGGACCCGGTAGAGCCACTCGCGGTCTCGCGGATCGACATCGGCTCGGTACTCGTCACCGCGCTCGCTCACGAAGTGGGGCTGGGTGACGACGCTCACGCCGAGCCGTGCGATCCACTGCGCGATCTCGGGCGGAGCGATGGCCGCGTGCTCGATCCGGTCCGGTGAGCCACGGAGAGCCTGGCTGGCGGCAGCCGCTGAGTCCACCGCCCGTGCGGCCTCCAGGGCCCCCAGCGCCAGCACGATCTCGCTGCGGGTCACGCAGTGGAGAGCGACCGGACGGCCCTCGAGGTGACTGCGTGCGATGCGAGCAGCCAAGTCCTCGAGCGAGGGCAGCGAGCGCTCGTCGAGGAGCTGCTTCAGTGGCCCCCACTCGAGGCCCCGCGCGCGTCGCTCGCGGGGACAGGGATCGAGTGCGGCCATCACCCGGATTCGCTGGCGAAGCTCGCCCCCGGCGAGCGCCCCCTCGAGAGCCCGGACCCGCGCGCCCGTCGCGTCCGGCGTGGCGTCGGTCACGCCCGTGACTCCGTAGCTCGCCAGCTCGAGGCCGACCTGTGACAGCAACGGAGCAGGAGAGGGCGCCCGCCTCTCGAGGCGCGCGCGCAGCCAGTCGTCCGCCCGGAAGAAACGCCCGGTCGGACGGCCCCGCGCGTCGCTCTCGAGGCCCTCCGGGTCGTCCGGTCGCACGCGATCGACCCCCAGCGCCGAGAGCCCCGCGCTGTTGAGCATCCAGAGGGCGCCGCTCCGATGCTGGATCCGCAGCGGACGATCGGCGACCCAGCCGTCGAGCGCGTCGCGGTCGAGGGGGCCCGCGACCGACTCGTGGTAGCCGACGCCCCGCAGCCACTCGCCCGTGGGTGTGCTCCGGGCCGCGCGCAGCAGGGTCTGCGCCAGTGCAGGTGGGTCGCGCGTATCCGGTGGACCGCAGGGAATCGACGCGCGCGCCGCGGCCAGGGCGAGCAGGTGGATGTGGTGATCGTGCAGACCGGGTAGCAGTGCGCCGCCCGCCGCGTCGAGCGTCGCCTCTCCGGGCGCAGCCCGGAGCGCCCTTGCGATCTCCAGGATCCGACCGTCCCCGAGGCGCACGTCGAGCACGCCGCGGCCGGGAATCTCGCTCGCTCGGATCAGCACGCGACGTGGAGCTCCCGCAGCACCGAGCGGGTGTCTGCGCCGAGGGCGCGCGCCCGCTCGACCGGCGAGCGGCCCCGCGGTGCGCGAACCCGGGCCGCCCCGTCCTCACAGCAGACCTGCCAGTGCGCATCGCTCTCCGGCTCGCTCGCCTCGGCGGGGCACGCGCGCACGCGGGCCGGGCGAGCCGCCGAGGGCGCGACCCGCGCGTGCGCCACGACGTCGCGGAGTGCGACGTCGAGCAGCAGCCCCCCGCCGCTGCGCCAGCTCGCCAGGGCGGCTACGGCCGCGTGCAGCCCGCTGAGGGGATCCGCAATGGCGTCGCCGCAGAAGATCGGGGCTGCGAGGCCGTTCCTGCGGGCAGTCGCGCAGGCGAGACCCGCCGCGACGGCCGCGTCGTCGCCAAAGGCGACCCATCCCCCGCCCGGCAGGCTGCGGCCGTAGCCCGTGATCGAGAGCCAGGTGCGACCGGGTCGCGCCGCCACCCACTCCGCCGCCTCGATGCCGAGCTGAGCCAGCGCGCGGGGTCGTGCGCTCTCGACCACCAGGTCGGCGCGCTCGACCAGGGCGCGCAGGCTCCGTCGCCCCGTCTCGACCGATAGATCGAGAGCGACACTCTCCTGGCCGGCATGGAGCACGTCGAAGAAGGCGCGCGGTCCCCGGCGCGCGCCGTCGGGTCTTCGCGTGCTCTCCACTTTCAGGACGCGGGCGCCGGCGTGCTGGAGCAGGTGCGTGCATAGAGGTCCAGCCCAGAGCGCGGACAGGTCGACGACCAGGGCACCGCGCGCACCCTCGCCGCGCGGTTCGCAGTGAGCCGCGCTGTGACGAGTCGATCGCAGCCAGGGGCGCGGCGACGGCGCGTGCGATGGCGACGGAGCGAGCGCCAGGCCGAGCAGCCGGCCGCGCTCGACGAGCTCCCTCCTTGCGCGCGTCGACACGACTCGAGCGAGCTCTTCCCAGAGCTCCTCGCCGGGCGCCGCCTCGCGAGTCGCGCTTCGCGGGGCGGGCTGCTCGAGCCAGGCCCCGAGCAGCGTCAGGTCGTCCGGACGGGGAAGGCTCAGTGCGAGCCAGCCGTCGGCCGCGCGGATCAGCCTGCAGGATCCGCCGGGAGAGGATCGACCGGCGCGGCGCAGGTGCGCGTGGGCGGCCCGCTCGCCCAGGAGGCAGGGTGCGTCGAGGACATCGAGCGGACCGGGTCCCGCGAGCGCGCGCAGCGCGGCGAGCGTGCCCCGGGCGCAGGCGGCCAGCGGTGCGGGCGCCAGCCGCGGCGGACCGGTGGGCTCCCCGGTGAGCGCCATCGCTCCGGAGCGTGCCCAGTCGAGGTCTGGATGGGGGTCGGCAGGTCCCGCCTCGCGAGGTACGCGGATGCCAAGCGCGTCGAGCAGTCGAGCGGCGTAGTCGCTCGCAGGGCCGTGGCCCGAGAGGGGACGGCTCGATCCCCTCACGCCCGGGAGCTGCCGGAGACCACGATGCCGCGCTCTCCCAGCGCATCGATCTCGGCCGCGGTCCTTCCGAGCTCGAGCAGCACCTCGCGCGTGTGCTGGCCGGCCTCGGGCGCCATCCAGCGCGGCTCGCAGGGGGTGCCGTGAAAGTCCGCCGGCGTCGCCGGCAGCGTCGTCGTCGTGGGCCCGTCGGGGATCTCGACCCACCCCCCAGCGGATCGTACCTGCGGATCCGCGAGGACCTCCTCGGCGGTCTGGACCGGCGCCCACCACATCTCCTCCTCGGCATCGAAGCGCTTGCCCCAGTCCTCGCGCGAGCGTGTCGCAAAGATCTCATCGAGCATCGCGACCAGCTCGCCCGCGTGCAGAGCCCGAGCGACGGGACTCTGAAAGCGCTCGTCGTCGATCCACTCCGGGTGCCCGACGGCGCGCGCCAGCGAGGGCCAGTGGCGCTGGCCTTCGAGCCCGACCAGCCAGAACCAGCGACCGTCGCAGTCCCGGTAGCAGTTGATCACCGGGTTGCCCATCGTGGCGCGGTCGGCCACCTGGACCGGCATTCCGAAGCGCAGCGCGATCGACAGGTCGAAGCTCAACGTGTAGAGCCCCTGGCGCAGCAGCGACGTCGTCACCAGCTGACCGCGACCGCTGCGCTCGCGCGCGAAGAGGGCCGCCGAGATCGCCCCCGCCGCCACCATTCCGGCGCCGTGGTCGCCCATTCCGCCGCGCTGGAAGGGGGGCGCCTCGCCGGGGCGCGTCAGCGCCGAAGCGATGCCGGAGCGGGACCAGAACGCCGCGATGTCGTAGGCGGCGCGATCGGCGTCGAGCCCCTCGAGCCCATAGCCCGTGACCGCCGCGTAGATCAGCCTCTCGTCGCGCGCGAGCAGTCGGCTCGGGTCCAGTCCCAGTCGCTCGAGCGCGCGCATGCGGACGTTGGTGACGAACACGTCGGCTCCGTCGACGAGCTCCAGTGCGATCGCGCGGCCCTCCTCGGTCCGCAGATCGATCACGATGCTGCGCTTGCTCCGGTTGTCCATCTCGAAGGGCGGGCTGAAGGGAAGATCCGAGCCCAGCATCTCGCCGAAGGTCCGCGACGGGTCGCCGATCCCCGGTGGCTCGATCTTCACCACGTCCGCACCCCAGTCGGCGAGAATGCCCCCCGCTGCAGGTGCAGCGATCCAGACACCCAGCTCGATCACCCGTACCCCGTCCATCGGTCCCGGCATCCCTTCCTCCCGCTCGTCTCGAGTCCACAGCGCGGGGCGAGGGGCTCTCGCGGTCCGCGCGAGCTGCTAGTATGGCCCCGATGGCACAGCTCAAGACCGGATCGAGGCTGCGCAGCGCCGTCTGCGCGACAGAGGTGATGATCGTGGCCGCGCCGGCCGGCGAGGTCGAGCTCCAGTGCGGAGGGGCCGCGATGGTGGATGTGGGCGCGACTCCGCCGCCCGGAGGCTCCGTGGCCGCGGACGCAGCGGGCGGCACCCAGCTGGGCAAGCGCTACGTGAACGAAGCGGGCGATCTCGAGGTGCTGTGCACCAAGCCGGGCGAAGGGTCGCTCGCCGCCAACGGGGAGCCGCTCCGGCTGAAGGAAGCCAAGCCATTGCCTTCGTCCGACTAGGGAAGCCCCTCGCCCATGAACCTGATGATGCTGCTCGAGATGGCCTCCCAGGGCTTCGGGGAGCGGGAGGCACTGCGCGGACGGGATGTGTCCGCCGCGGCGGGGTCGCTGGCGGCGCTCGGCTACGCGGAGCTCTTCCGCGCCGCGGGCGCCGCGGCAGCAGAGATCCGTGCCGCGGGAGTCGAGCAGGTCGCGTTGCTCGACGTCTCCAGTCCAGCGGTTCCCGTGGCGCTCTTCGGGGCCGCATGGGCAGGCGTGCCCTTCGTGCCGCTCAACTACCGGCTGACCGGAGCCGAGCTCGACGCCCTGATCGAGCGCGTGACTCCCGCGCTGCTGATCACCGACCCGGAGCGCGCCCAGCAGCTGGACCGCCGCGCGGGAATCCGGGTGGTCTCGCGCGATGCCTTTCTCGAGAGGACGACCTCGGAAAAGTCGCCCGACGCCGAGTGGAGCATGGACCCCGAGCAGATCGCGATCCTGCTCTTCACGAGCGGGACGACGGGCGTCCCCAAGGCGGCCGTGCTGCGACACCAGCACCTGGTGTCGTACATCCTGGGCTCCGTCGAGTTCGGGTCCGCGGCGGAGTCGGATGCGGCGCTCGTCTGTGTGCCGCCCTACCACATCGCGGGCATGGCGGCGATCCTGAGCTCCGTCTACTCCGGGCGCCGCATCGTGCAGCTCGCGAGCTTCACTCCAGAGGCCTGGATCGAGGCGGTTCGCAGCGAGTCGATCACGCATGCCTTTGTCGTGCCGACGATGCTCGCGCGGATCGTCGACGCGATCGACACGGCGGGGGGCGATCGACTCCCCTCGCTGCGTGCCCTCTCCTACGGGGGAGGCAAGATGCCGCTCGCCGTCATCGAGCGGGCGATGCGCTGCTTCCCGGACGCGGACTTCACCCAGGCCTACGGGCTCACCGAGACCAGCTCCACGATCGCGCTCCTCGGCCCCGACGACCACCGCTCCGCCCTGACCAGTGACGATCCCGAGGTCCGCAGGCGCCTCACGTCGGTGGGTCGGCCGCTTCCGGGAATCGAGGTCTCGATTCGCGATCTCGAGGGTCGGCCGCTCGGCGTGGGGGAGCGCGGCGAGGTCTATGTGCGCGGCGAGCAGGTGGCGGGAGAGTACCTGGGCCGCGGCTCGCTTCTCGAGGAAGGCTGGTTCCCGACGCGCGACGGCGGGTTCCTCGATGCGGAGGGCTACCTCTTCCTCGATGGACGGATGGACGACGTGATCGTGCGCGGTGCCGAGAACCTCTCGCCCGGCGAGATCGAGGACGTGCTCCACGCCCACCCCGCGGTCGTCGACTGCGCAGTGGTCGGCGTGCCGAGCGAGCAGTGGGGCGAGGCGGTAGGCGCCGCGGTGGTGCTGGCGCGCGACCAGAGCGCGACGGCGGACGAGCTCCGCGAGTGGGTGCGTGCGCATCTCCGGTCCTCGCGCGTGCCCGAACGGATCGAGTTCCGCAGCGAGCTCCCCTACAACGACACGGGCAAGCTGCTGCGCCGGCAGGTGCGCGAGGACCTCTCGGAGGATCCGTCATAGCGCGCATCCTCGGTCTGGCGGACGCGATCGCGCAGCTGCGAGCGGCCGATGCCGCCGAGAGCTGGTCGGTCATCTCGGGAGAGCCGCTCCTCGTCGTCGACGTCGGCGCACCGGGTGGGGCTCCAGACGATCTCGTCCAGCGCCGCCTGGCGGAGCTTCCGTGTCTCACCATCGCCTGGGTGAGCGGGGCGCCCTCGGCCTCGGGGGCGCACCTGGTCGATCGCTTCGACCTGCGCGTGCGCACGGAGGCCGAGATCGATCGCGTCTCGCGCGCCGTCGGCGATCACCCGCTCTCCGCCCTCGCGCTGGTCCAGCTGCTTCGCCATGGGGATGGGCTCGGGCTCGACGCTCGCCTTGTTGCGGAGTCCTGGGTCTACTCCATGCTGCAAGCCGGTCCCGAGTTCGCGCGCTGGCGGTCCAGCCGGAAGGTCCGGGGGCGAAGCGTTGAGAATCCGGGACCGGCGATTCGTACGCAGCGGACCGGCCCCGTTCTCGCACTCACGCTCAATCGCCCCTCCCGCCACAACGCCTTCTCGGCCGAGATGCGCGACGCCCTGGCCGAGTCGCTCTCCCTGGTCGTCGCCGACGAGTCGATCCGCAGCGTGACGGTCTGCGGCGCGGGTCCGTCCTTCTGCAGCGGAGGGGACCTGGACGAGTTCGGGACCTTCCCGGATCCCGCCACCGCCCACGCGATTCGTTCGACGCGCAACCCCGCGCGCCTGCTCCTACGCTGCGCGGATCGGGTGCGCTTTCGCCTGCACGGGGCCTGCATCGGTGCCGGGGTGGAGCTGCCCGCCTTCGGCGCCCACGTCGCCGCGCGTGAGGACGCGTTCTTCCAGCTCCCGGAGGTGTCGCTGGGCCTGGTGCCGGGTGCGGGCGGAACCGCCAGCCTGCCGCGACGCATCGGTCGCCAGCAGACGGCCTGGCTCGCCCTGACCGGCGAGCGCATCGACGCGGCGCGGGCCCTCGCGCTGGGTCTGATCGACGAGATCGCACCGGCGACGGCCGCTGGAGGCCTCTGACCTCTCGCGGGCCGAACACCGCACCCCAGCGGCTGCGGGCGTCGGGAGGGAAGGTCTCTCAGGTGCTCGTGTGGCCGTCGTCGATGACGAGCTCGGCGCCGTTGATGCGTACGGACTCGTCGGACACGAGGAAGAGGATGAGGTCGGCCACGTCCTCGGGCCGCGCCAGGCTGCGCTCGGGTCGCGAGCTCTCGAGCAGGTCGGAGTTGGCGGCGAGGCCCGGGTCATCTCGAACGCCCTGGACCAGGGGAGTGTCGATCCCACCCGGATGGATCGAGTTGCAGCGGATCGTGTAGCCGCGCTGCCTGCAGTGTGCGGCAACGCTCTTCGAGAGTGAGCGGACGGCCCCCTTCGAGGCGCTGTACGCGAGGAAGGGGGCGGTCCCCATCAGGGCGGCGATCGAGGAGACGTTCACGATCGAGCCGCCGCTCTCGCGCATCGCGCGAACCGCATGCTTGCACCCCAGGAAGACGCCTCGCGCGTTGACTGCCATGACCGCGTCCCAGTCGTCGAGCGAGGTGTCCTCGATCGAGCGAACCCGAACGATGCCGGCGTTGTTGACCAGCGCATCGAGGCGACCGAGAGCGGAGCGCGCCTGGTCGAGGAGCCGGACCCAGCTGGCTTCGTCGCGAACATCGTGCTCGATGAAGCGAGTGGCGTCGCCCAGCTGCGAGGCAAGCCTGGAGCCCCTCTCGAGATCGAGGTCGGCCAGAACGACCCGGCCCCCCTCGCGAACGAGCGCGGCAGACGCCGCCCGACCCAGACCCGAGGCGGCACCCGTGACGATCGCGACCTTTCCATCCACGCGGCCCACGCGGAGAGGCTATCACCTCTCGTGCGTCGCCCGCGTTCGGAGTGAGGCTCAAGCGCCGGGTAGCAGCGGCCTCCCGTCGAGTGTGACGCCCAGCGCGTGGGTGAGGCGGTCGAACGAGGTCTGGATCGCAGCCGTGTTCAGAACCTCGATGTAGGCGGCATCGTCGAGACCGGACTCGCGGAACGAGATCGCGTCCTTCTCGGTGACCTTGTAGGTGTTCCGGACCACCTTGCGGGTAAAGTCCAGGACCGCCCGGTCGGCCGGATCGCGCGCTGCGTCGGCGTCCCCTGCGTGGATCCGCTCGAAGAGATCCGGCTCGTCGGGCGCCGCTCGCTCGAGCTGGGTGCGTACGGTCTCGAGGCTGTAGCTGCCGTGGTTGAGGCTGGCTGCGCAGGCGCGGGCCATGGCCTTGCGGCGCGCGGAGAGCCGCGCGGTGACCGGCGCTTCGAGCAGCTGCAGCGCGAGCTCATGGCGTGGAAAGACCTCGGGACGCAGCGACACCGCCTTGTACAGGTTCGGGACGAAGCCGTAGCGGCCCTCCGCGTGCCCGGCCGCCTCGAGGTAGCCGTCGCTCTCCAGGTCGAGCGCGACCCAGGCGACGCCATTCGACGCTCGCGGCGCCCTCGGTGCGGCATCGGAGTCCGCAGCGGTGAGACCCTCGGGACGTGCCTCGTAGAACTCTCGCGGCCTTCCGACCACGGGACCCGTCACCGCGTTCCCCTCGAGCGGAATCCCGCCCCCGTCGGCGCTCATCGTCCACCAGCCCTGCAGGCTCGCCACCTGGGCCCAGTGCACGATATCGGCATCGGTCAGTCCGGCGGCCCGCAGCGGCTCGAGGTCGGTCTCGCCAAGCTCCCACGAGCAGCGCGTGAAGCGCTCGACCCAGCGGAACATCAGCTTGTGCAGCTCGGGAATGGGCGCGGTTTCGTAGTTCTCGAGAATCGCGGGGGCGGCCTCCGGTCCGTACAGAAGGGGCAACACGGCCCCAATCGACTCCGTTCAGTAGTAGCAGGAGCTATGGAGAGAGACCGCGAAGTTGACCAGGATGCTCGGGAGGGGGCCGGTATCCGGACCGTGCTGGCCGTTGTTGGTGAGGACCCGGTTCTGGACCGCGCCAAAGCGGAAGAACTCGGGAACCAGGCTGTGCGTGCGGTAGACCTGCGGCGTGGGCGTGTTCGGCCCGGCCATGGCCGAGTAGGAGGACGAGAGGAACTGATAGTCCTCCGCCACCGTGCCGGCGGCCTCGTCCTCGTTCACGATCCGGATGAACGCCATGAAGATCCCTCCCCGTTGATCCTCCCAGTATACGCCCCCTCGCGCCGCGGCGTTACTCGGAGGGCGATCCGCACGAGGAGTCGAGGTCGACGCTCCGCGCGTCGCGGGCCGACGCGTAGGCCGCCGCGACCAGCTCCGTGACTGCGCACGCCTCGGGTCCGGTCACGAGGGGCTCTCGGTCGCCGCGAACGGCCGCGATGAAGTCGAGGTGCTGGAGGCGGAAGCCCTCGAGGCGATCTGTCTCGGCCGGCGCCGAGTGGCTGGGAAGCGGCGGCAGCGGGCGATCGGGCCGCGACTGGAGCATCACGACCCGGCCCTTCTCGAGCACGACCGCGCCATGCTCGAAGTGGACCTCGAAGCGCTCCGAGGCCTGCGGAAAGACCGACGTCGAGGCGATCAGCGTCGCGAGGGCGCCGCTCTCGAGCCGCACCTGGATACAGGCATTGTCCTCGACCGCGATCCGGTGCGTCAGGGTCGCGCAGGATGCGCTGAGCGAGCGCGCGGGTCCGAAGATCCAGAGCAGCAGGTCGATCGTGTGGACCGCCTGGTTCAACAGGACGCCCCCCTCGGACGCGTCGCTCCGTCCGCGCCCGGGGGCGGCCTCGTAGTAGTGCTGGTCCCGAGACCAGAGACTGCTCGCCACGATCGAGATCGGACGTCCGAGCGCTCCGTCGCGGACCCGATCGCGCAGCCAGCCCACGTCGAGGCCGAAGCGGTGCTGAGAGACGACCGAGAGAATTGCGTGGCGCGGGTGTGCGCGGGCGACCAGCGCGCGCGCGGCCGTGGGATCGGTATCGATCGGCTTCTCGATCAGCACGTGCTTGCCGCTGGCGATCAGCTTGGATGCCAGCGCCGCGTGCAGGGGGGCCGGCGCGCTGATCACCACGGCCTCGATGTCGTCCGCTCCGGCGAGGGCCTCGACGCTCGTCTCGGGACGCGCGTCGTAGCGTTCGGCCAGCGCACAGGCGCGCTCGCGCAGCGGGTCGGCCGCAGCCACCAGGCGCGCCTCGCTCAACGCGGCCAGGCTCTGCGCGTGGCGCCCCGCGATGTTTCCACAGCCCAGGATTGCGTAGCCGACCGGTTCACAGCTCACTTCGGCCTCTCCCCCCGAAGGTCCACGACCATCTCTCCCACGAGCCTGGAGCGGCGAACCAGCGTCCAGTACCCCAGCGCGAGTCCCGCGAAGAGGAGCCCCGCCGCGACCCAGGGTCCGGGTCGCGTCTCGACGATGCCGGCGCCGATCAGCCCGTAGATCAGGGTCTCGGGCAGGGTGCCGAGCGCCGTGCCGAGCGTGAACCAGCGCAGCGGAATCGGGGTCAGGCTCATGCACAGGTTGACGGCCAGGCAGTTCCCCACCGGGGCGGCACGCAGCACCAGGTTCGAGACCAGGGGATGGTCGGAGATCGCTTGGAGCACCGCCTCGATGCGCTCCCCGACTGCGCTCGGGGCACCTCCCCGCGCTCCGCCGCCGGCCTGCGCGAGGCGGCGCAGCGCAGCCTCGCGGCCCGCTCGGCGCGCCAGGCTGAGCGTCGCAACCGATCCGATCAGCGTCGCGGCCTCGGCCAGGAGCACGCCCGGGAGGGCTCCGAAGAGCCCCCCCGCGACCAGCGCGAACTGCCAGTTGAACGCCAAGGCGCCCGCGCGCTCG
>JBHHYV010000067.1:0-19790 GCA_046757685.1 Myxococcota bacterium | reverse complement strand
CGACGATCGTGATGCCACGCACGACCCCGGGGGTGAAGGTCGAGCACACGCGGGGATTTGGTGCGCGCGTCGTGCTGCACGGAGACTCCCTCGAGGAGGCGGGCAGCCACGCGCTCGAGCTCGCGGAGCGCGAAGGGCTCTGCTTCGTGCACCCCTACGACGACTGGGAGGTGATCCGGGGGC
Organism: Myxococcota bacterium; assembly: GCA_046757685.1. Taxonomy (GTDB): domain Bacteria; phylum Myxococcota_A; class UBA9160; order SZUA-336; family SZUA-336; genus JBHHYV01. The sequence goes on along the minus strand of JBHHYV010000067.1, from coordinate 19,607 downwards.
AGGGCACGGTGGGGCTCGAGATGCTCGAGTCGAACCCCGCGCTCGAGGTTCTCGCCATCCCGGTCGGGGGCGGGGGGCTCTGTGCGGGGTGCGCCGTGGCGGCACGGGCGCTCGCACCGGAACTCGAGGTCGTCGGAGTCGAGAGCGAGCGCTACCCGTCCATGCGCCAGGCACTGCGCGGTGAGCCCATCCAGTGCGGCGGAGACACGATCGCCGACGGGATCGCCGTGGCCGTCCCGGGCGAACGGACCCTGCCGCTGATTCGCGAGCACGTGAGCGAGATCCTGACCGTTCCCGAGGCCGCCCTCGAGCGGGCCGTTCTGCTGCTGCTCGACGTCGAGAAGACCCTCGTCGAGGGTGCCGGCGCCGCCGGGCTGGCAGCCCTGCTCGCTCACCCTGAGCGCTTCGCGGGTCGCCGCGTCGGGATCGTCCTCTCGGGGGGCAACATCGACCAGATGGCGCTCTCGAACCTGCTGCAGCGCGGGCTCGTCCGCGCGCAGCGCCTGGTGCGCCTGCGCATCGAGCTGGCCGATCAGCCTGGCGCCCTGGCGGAGCTGGCGGCGCGCATCGGCGAGGCGGGCGCCAACATCGTCGCGGTGCAGCACCCGCGCGCCTTCAGCCCGACCGAGCCGCGGCGCGTCGAGGTCGAGGTCGCGATCGAGACCCGCGGTCCCGAGCACCTGCGCGAGACCCTCGACGTGCTCGAGCGCGCGGGCTTCCCGGCGCGGGCCGTGACGCCCTAGAAGCTCCCCGCTCCAGACGTGGCCGCCGCGGGCCCCGGTCCGTGCGGCTCGAGCCCTGCCGCGCGGTAGACCGCGTCGATCACGCGCAGGTTGGAGATGGCGTTGGCGAACTCGGTCGGGAGCTCGGGACCGCCCCCCACGCGCTCGTGGAAGGCGCGTAGCTGGTACAGGTAGGTCGCGTCGCCCGGAACGCGCTCCGTGTGATGGCCCTCGCGGGTGCGAACGCTCAGTCGGTTCCACAGGTGGGGGGCGGTCGGGTTGATCACGTGCAGACGGCCCCGGTCGCCCTGCACCCGGAGCGACATCTGGAGCACACGGATCGAGGCCAGCGAGCAGCGAAGGCGTCCGATCGATCCGTCGGGAAACCTCAGCTCGGCCTCCATGAAGCGATCGACTCCGGGCGAGGAGAGTCGCGCGCGGGCCCACATCACCTCCGGTTCGGCGGCGGCGAGGGTGCGCAGCATGTGGATCGTGTAGCAGCCCAGGTCCATCGTCGCGCCGCCGGCCAGCTCGCGCCGGAAGCGGATGTCCCCGGGGCGGAAGAGCGGCACGCAGAAGCTCGCCTCGAGCCGCTCGATGCGCCCGAGCTGACCCGAGCGCACGATCTCGAGCATCCTGTCCGCCAGTGGGTGGTAGCGCCAGTGAAAGGCCTCCACCAGCACCCGTCCCGAGGTCTGCGCCGCGGCGGCCATCCGCTCGGCCTCGGCCGCGTTCGAGGCCAGCGGCTTCTCGCAGAGCACGTGCTTGCCCGCGGCCAGCGCCCGGAGCGTCCACTCGCAGTGCAGCGAGTTGGGAAGCGGATTGTAGATGGCGTCGAGCTCGGGATCCTCGACGAGCGCCGCGTAGCTCTCGAGTGCGCGCGGAATCCCGTGGCGGCGCGCGAAGGAGCGGGCGCGCGCGGGATCGCGTGCGGCAATGGCAGCCACCTCGACCTCGGCCAGCCTGCGCGCGGGGGCCAGCAGTGCCGTGGGGGCGATCCGAGCCGCCCCGAGGATTCCGATCTTCAGCGCCACTCGCTCGTCCCCCTCCGCACCTCAGCCGCCAAAGCCGCGCTCGATGAACCAGAACAGGCCCAGGCCGCACAGAGCCGCGGACCCGAGCTCCACGCCGAGCCGGTGCGCGCGGCCCGCGCCCAGCCGCGCCAGAGCTCGCAGCAGCGGCCATAGCGTGGCGACGACGGCGAGCTGTCCCACCTCGACACCCAGGTTGAAGCCCAGGAGCGCCGGAATCAGCCGCTCGCGCGGGAGGCCCACCTCGATCAGCACGCCCGCGAAGCCGAAGCCATGCACCAGGCCGAAGGCGCAGGCGATCGCAATCCGTAGCCGCTCCGGACGGCTGGCCCGCGAGACCAGGCCGAAGTAGCAGGCACTGAACAGGGTCACTCCGAGCAGCGTGAGCGCTGGAAGCCGGCCGACACCCAGGAGCGCGAGGCCCGAGAAAGTCGCGAGCGCTCCGATCAGCAGACCGGGCAGCCAGCGCGGCCGCGCGGCCTCGAGCCACGCGTTCTCGATCGCGACGAGCGCGATCGAGAGACCGATCAGCGCCTCGATCGCCGCGCGGTCGGGCTCGGCCCAGCCGAGCGCTGCCAGGGCGAGCGTGACGCTGTGACCGACCGTGAAGCCGGTGACCACCAGGGTCACGTCGCGCAGGCGCGCCGCGATCAGGATCAGCGCCAGCACGAACGCCAGGTGATCGTAGCCGCTCCAGATGTGCTCGATGCCGACCCGCAGGTACTCCTGCAGCGAGCTGCCTCGCGGTTCTCCCGAGGTCGGGGCTCCTCCTGGCGCGCCCGCGCTTTCCGGGGGCTCCAGGGTCCAGCTGCGGGAGGAGTCCGTCAGCAGCCGTTCCAGCGGCGGGCCGTCCCCCAGGCGCACGCGCGCGAAGTGCAGGTGGCTGGGCGCGACCTCGAGCATGAAGTCGCTGCGAATCACCACGGCGCCCGGCCGGGAGCAGTGCAGCCGCCACTCCACGCTGGCCCGGTCCGACGCCCCCCCAAGCTTGCGGGTCGTCCCGCTGGGGGTGCAGCGGACTCCCCCCCGAGACAGGGTCAGGCGGCTCCGCATGTAGCGCGCGAGCTGGGGATCGAGGACATCGCCGAAGGCCGCGCCCCAGGGCAGGCGCGTGAGCTCGAGCTGGCTGACCCGCAGCACGACGCGGGCTTCGGAGCCGTCGAAGGTCCAGCTCGAGTACGAGACACTGCGCGAGTGTGCGTGCACGGGTAGGGCGGCGAGCGCGAGCACCGTCGCGACTGGGGCGACTCCGGCGACTCCGGCAAGCCGGGCGCGGCGGGGTCCGATACGCAGCGCCCCGCGAGAGCTCATCGCAGGTCGGGTGCGACGATCACCTTCGCGTCCCCGCGCAGCGCGTCCAGCTCCCGGCGCAGAGCCCGGTCTCCGGCGCGTCGGATCCACTCGGCTCGGACGCGCGGCTCGAGCGCCTCGAACGGGGGAGTCCGGGCCGGGGCCCGCTCGATCAGCTGGATCAGCTCGACTCCGCGGCCGAGCGGGAGCGGGGCCGTGATTCCTCCCACCGCGAGAGCAGCGACCTTGCGCAGAGCGGCGGGCCCCAGGTACTCGCGGAGCTTTGCCGGGGGCAGGAGCGCGTTGGGAACGCGCAGGACCGCCTCGTCTCCAAGCGCCTCTCGCACGGTCGCGAGGGGCATTCCTTCAGCCAGCTTCTCGCGCGCCTCCCGAGCCCGCTGCATCACCGCGACGGTCGCTGCCGGGGTGCCGGGGCCGCCCTCGCTCTCGCGCTCGCGAAACACCACGCGCGCCACGCGCAGTCGTTCGGGGCTCGTAAAGAAGCCGCGTTCGCCGGCGTAGAAGGAGCGCAGCTCTTCAGGCGTGGGCTCCCGTTCGAGAGAGTTGCTCGTGATCTCCTCCAGCATGGCCGAGACCAGCTTGGCCCGCACGCCCTGATCGTGGCGCGCCAGGCCCAGGTCGAGCCCGCGTTCGACCAGCAGCTCCTCTTCGATCAGCCGGTCGAGCACGTGCCGGCGCTCCTCGGCCGTGGCCTCGCGCCCGAGGTTGCTCTCGAGGCCGGCGACCAGGCGCTCGAGCTTGCCGCGCCGGATCTCGACGCCATCGACGAGTGCGGCCGCCTCCCGCGGAAGCGCGTCGAGCGGGCTGGGCGATGCAGAGAGCAGACCCAGGGCGGCCATCGCCAGACCGACGAGCGCGCCGGCCGCGAGTAGCGCAACGGGGCGGTGGGAGTCGGCCATGCGCCGGAAATGTATCACCGGCGCACGGCGTCGAGCAGGCGGATCCGGCGATGGAGCCCCAGGTAGCCGAACGCCGCGACCGAGGACAGCAGGCTGGCGGCCAGCATCAGCCAGGTCCCGACCCCCTCGAAGCCCGGAAGGGTGACCCCGGTCCCCGGCAGGGTGGTCGCGCTCCAGCCCACGTAGAGCAGCATCCCGACGAAGGGCGCCACGGCGCCGCGAAGGCCTGTCAGGGTCACGTGAACTCCCATGTAGAGCCCCATGCGCTCCGAGTCGGCGAAGTCGTTGTGACCCAGGTACCAGGCCAGCATCCCGCCGCCCCGCGCCAGCCCCAGCACCGCGCGCGCCGCCGCGATCAGGGCCAGCGAGTGGAGCGCCGCCCCGCCCCAGAGCAGCAGCAGCGAGAAGGCGAAGAGCCAGCTGTGGCGGGAGCGGAACTCGGCGATGTGGACCCGGTCCAGATAGCTGGCCCAGAGTGGAATCGTGAGAACCGCCAGGCCGAGGGGCAGCACCTGGGTGACGCCGATCGCCTGCGTGTAGCTGAGCTGGAGCTGGACCGACACCAGGTAGATCAGGGGCGCCTCGATCATCATGTTCGAGACCCCGAGCAGGAACTGCCACGCCTGGTAGCGGGCGTAGAGCGGGTCGCTCCGCAGCAGCCCGAGCAGGCGACGCCGGCGGCGGACCGAGCGCTCCCGCGTCGCACGCCGGCCGTCGGCCCGCTCGCGCACGCGGTGACGCGCCTCGCCCAGCACCGGAACGCGAGAGAACGCCAGGACGCCGACTCCCGCCATGGCGGCCCCCCCCACGTAGAGCATCCGAAACCTCTCCGGGTCCGCATCGAGCAGCGCGCCTCCGATCGCCGAGGTGAGCGCGAGCGTGCCCGTCGTCAGCATCGCGAGCCTCGCCGTCACGCGACCGCGCACCTCGCGCGGGTAGTTCAGCGACCAGACCAGGCTGCGCAGCGTCAGGATTCCCCCGAACACCAGGCGCGCCGCGATCAGCGCGGCGACGAGGAGCGCGGTTCCGAGCGGGGTCACGGGCAGGAACGCGACGGCCGCCACGAGCGCGGCGAACGAGATCTGGAGCCCCAGGATGAAGGGCACCTTGCGTCGGCCATTGGCCAGGCGCGCCCAGACGAAGCTCGAGAGGTTGCCGAACATCGGGGCGGCGCTGATGAGTGCGAGCACCGCGGGCTGGACCTCGAAGATCTTTGCGGCCACGACGCCGAGAAAGCCGCCCTCCATCATGGCGGCGGCGACCGGGAAGCTGATCTCGGTGACCCGCTCGCGCCGGTAGCCCGCGAGAGCGAGAGGTACGAGCGAGGGTCGCCGCAGCCTCCGCCCGAGGGCGGCGCGGCGATGCAAAAAAAGCCCGGCCGGAAGGGCCGGGCTCTTGGCTGCGCGCTCGCGCGCGCGGGTGCGCCGGCCGTCACCCATCGGGGTCGAGTCCGAGCTCGGTCCAGCGCCTGGGGTGGATGGGAGCGGCGGGCGCCATGGCCCCGAGACTACCCGCTCAGTCGGGGTCGGACCAGCCGCTCTCTCGCCGGGGGTCCTCTCCGACGAGCGAGCGCCACGCGCCCAGGCAGCGGTCGAGACCGGTCGGCGCTCCCGGCCGGTTGGGGGTCACGAACCAGAGCGCCACGTAGAGCACGGCTCCCAGGCCGTGAAAGAGCGCCAGCAGGATGAACCCCGCGCGCACCGCGGGAAGGGGTAGGTCGAGCCGGTCCGCGACCGCCGCGCACACCCCTGCGAGCTTGCGGTCCGCGCGCTGGCGCTGCCAATCGCCCAGCGCAAAGCGTGCGTCGAGGCGGCTCCCGCAGTAGCGGCACTTGCGGGCATCGGCGCGGATCGTCTCCCGGCACCAGGGACACTGCCTCTGATCCATGGGTCCTCCTGCCAGACCCACTCCCAGTCCCCATTCAAGCGCAGATTCCCCTCGCGGTCACCCTCCCGGCTCCTCGCGCGATCCGAGGGCGACCCCGATCGGGCGAGGAGCCTGTAGAGCGGGCTTGACAGCGGGGCCCGAGTGCGATTTCTCTCATTTCCCGCCGCCCACTCGTGACGGCGCGGGAGTCCGCCGCTCGGTCGCTGCGGGCGCAGGGAGGAGACGGAGATGATCGCGATTGCGAACGGATGGTGTCGGGTCACGGTCGCGGAGCCCGGCGCACTCGAGCCCGAGGGCGGCGAAGATGCCAGTCCGAAGAGGCTTGACGCCTCTCAAGGAGCTGGGCTCGCATCTCCTGGTCGATGCCTGGGAGTGTCCCCGCGAGACTCTCGATGATCTGGAGCTGATTCGCGACGCACTCGTCGAGGCGGTCCAGGCCGGGGGTGCCACGCTGATCGACCTGTGCACGCACCAGTTCTCGCCGCACGGGGTGACCGCGACCGCGACCCTGGCCGAGTCGCACATCGCGATCCACACCTGGCCGGAGCACGGGTACTTCGCGGCCGATCTCTTCTTCTGCGGAGCGGGCGATCCCTTGCGGGCCCTCGACCTGCTTCGCACCCGGCTGCGGGCAGGCGAGGTCCGGGTGCGCGAGCTCAAGCGCGGCTTCGAAGAGCTGCCCCCCAGCCGCTGCCGCGAGCCATGAGCGATCCGCCCTGCCCGCAGGGCCTCGACTCCGAGAGCCTCGAGTGGTGGGACGACGTCGACTTTGGCCAGGGCATGCGCCAGTCGTTCCGGGTGCGGCGGCTCCACAGTGAGCAGACGGAGTATCAGCGGATCGAGGTGCTCGAGAACCCCCACCTGGGTCGGATCCTCGCGCTCGATGGCATCGTCCAGCTCACCCAGCGGGACGAGTTCGTCTACCACGAGATGATGGCTCACGTGCCCCTCTGTGGTCGAAAGGCGGCGGGAAGCCCGGCCTCGGTCCTGATCATCGGGGGAGGGGACGGTGGCACGCTGCGTGAGGTGCTCCGCCATCCCGAGGTCGAGCGGGTGGTGATGGTCGAGATCGATGGTGCGGTGGTCGAGGTGACCGCCCGGCTCCTGGGAGTCGCGGGCGACTACGAGGATCCGCGCGTCGATCTGCGGATCGCAGACGGCACGGCTTTCGTGCGCTCCGAGGAGGCCCGGGCGGCACCCTTCGACGTGGTCGTGATCGACTCCACCGATCCCGTGGGGCCCGGGGCCGCGCTGTTCACCGACGCGTTCATGGCGGACCTGGTCGCCTGCATGACGTCGGACGGAGTCATGGTGCGCCAGGCGGGCCTGCCCTTCCTGGAGCCCGACGCCTTCGCGCGCACGGCCGCCCAGGCGCGCCCGGCGTTTGCCTGCGACGAGGTCTTCCACTGCAACATTCCCACCTACTACGGGGGCAACATGGCCTTCGTCGTGGGCCTGTGCGGCGGGGGCACGCTTGCCCGGCCGCGGCTGGAGTGGTCGGGTCGCCACTACAACCCGGCGGTACACGCCGCGGCCTTCGCGCTGCCGACCTGGCTCGCCGACCTCGCGCGGCCCGGTGCCCGCGACTCGCGCTGAGCCGACCCGGGCTCGGCTCAGGTCGCGAGCACGACCTTGAGCACGTTCTCGTCGTGGGCCTCGAAGACCTGGTAGCCGTGGATCGCTTCGTCGAGCGCAAGGCGATGGGTGATGATCTCGGTGGGATCGAGCCGGCCCTGCTCGATCAGGGGCAGCAGGCGCGAGACGTAGAGCTGCGGCTCGACCAGTCCGCTGCGAAGCGTCAGGTTCTTGGCCATCAGGCCGCGCATGAAGGAGAGCTCCACGTGGTCCTGCGGGATCACTCCGATGACGGCGATGCGCGCGCCCGGTCGCGCGATCTCGAGGGCACGCTGCACCAGCTCGGGTCGCCCGACCGCCTCGATGACGGCATCGGCGCCACGCCCATCGGTGAGATCGCGCACCAACGTGTCCAGGTCGTCGCGCTCGGGGTTCACGGTTCGGCAGCCGCGCTTCTCGGCGCGGGCGAGGCGCTCGTCGTCCAGATCGACCGCGACGATCGCCGCGGGGCCAAAGAGCTCGGCGGTGCGCTGGGCAAAGACTCCCACGGGTCCGCAGCCGAAGACGACCACCACGTCGCCGGGCTCGATGGCGGCCATCTCCGCGCCCATGTAGCCGGTGGGGAGGATGTCGGTCAGGAAGAGCGCCTGCTCGTCCTCGAGCGCGTCGGGGACCCGGAAGAGATTGGTGTCGGCGAAGGGCACGCGCACCGCTTCGGCCTGGCCTCCCGGTAGGAGCGGGTTGCCGAAGACGTTGGTGAGGGGACCGCCGATGCGCGTCATCTCGATGCAGCCGGCGTAGGCACCCCGCGCGCACAGGCTGCACTCGCCGCAGCCGGCGGTGCAGGCGGCGATCACCCGGTCTCCCTTGCGAAGCCTTGCGACACCCGGTCCCACGTCCTCGACGACTCCGAGGAACTCGTGCCCCATCGTGAAGCCCGAGATTCCCAGAGGCTCCCCGTGCCAGAGGTGCAGGTCGGACCCGCAGATCGCGCTTCGGGTGACGCGAACCAGGGCGTCGCGATCGCTCACGAGCCCCGGGTCCGGAACGGCTTCGACCCGAAAGTCCCTCGGACCGTGGTAGACGACTCCGCGCATGTTCCCCTCCTGGCGCTTCGCTTCGAGGGTACACCCTGCGTCGAGCGCACCGTTCGCGGCTATGATGTCGGGCATGTTCCGGCGCGTAGAGGAGCGGGTCTGGGCCTTCGACTGCGAGTGGGTTCCCGACCCGGTCGCCGGGCGGCTGCTCCATGGCATCCCGGACGAGGTCGCCGACCCGCGAGCGATCCTCGAGGCGATGTGGCGAGCCGGCGGCGCGACCGAGGAGGATCCCACCCCCTTCCTCAAGACCATCGTGTGCCGGATCGTCTCGGTCTCGGCGGTCGAGCGGCGCAAGCGGCCGGATGGCGAGGTGGTCCTCCAGCTGCTCTCGCTGCCCCACGACCCGACGGACCCCGCACAGGCGCGGGAGGAGACCGTCATCGACCAGTTCCTGGCGGCGCTCGGTCGCCACAAGCCACAGCTGGTGGGCTTCAACTCGCTCGACTCCGATCTGCGCATCCTGGTCCAGCGAGCCGTGGTTCTCGGGGTCTCCGCGCGGGAGTTCGCGCTGCGCCCCGAGAAGCCGTGGCTCGGCACCGACTACTTCTCTCCGAACAGCGAGGCCAACGTCGACCTGCGCCGGGTGCTCGGGGGCTACGGCAAGGCGGTGCCCTCGCTGCACGAGGCCGCGGTGCTCTCGGGCATCCCGGGAAAGATGGAGGTCGACGGCAGCCAGGTCGCGGAGCTCTGGCTGCAGGGCCGGCTCCCCGAGATCGTGGCCTACAACCAGTTCGACGCACTCACGACCTATCTGCTGTGGCTGCGCGTCGCCCACTTCGGCGGGCACTTCGATGACCGCGAGTACGCCGTGGAGCAGGATCGGGTGAGGGATCTGCTCGAGAAGGGGGCATCGGAGCCTGGTGGCGCCCACCTTCGTGCGTACCTGGAGGAGTGGAAGCGGCTCGGCGACCTTCACCGCAGGCACCGGGAGTGAGTGGAAGCGAGCTGGACCGGGCCTACGACGGCTCGACGGCCCTGCTGCGGGGGCTCCGGGCTCTGGGCTGGGGGCCGCTCCTGAACCTTGGCTACTACCCGCTGCCGGCGCTGCCCCTGCTGCTCGCCGGTCTGGCGCCCTTCCAGCGCGCGCTGGCCCGTCGCTCCCTGCGGCTGCTCGGGGCTCGCCCCGGGGAGCGGGTCCTCGACCTGGGCTGCGGCCGAGGCTGGACGACGGCAGCCCTGGCTCGGCGCGGCGCCCTGGCGACCGGGGTCGACTGCCTGCCGCGTCACGTCGAGGCCGCGCGCCAGCGCTACGCGGGCGTCCCGGAGCTGAGCTTCGAGTGTGCGGATGCCACGCGGCTGAGCTGCCGGGTCGAGCCGGCCTCGGTCGACGCGATCCACTGCCTGGAGATGGCCTTTCACCTCGAGCCGCAGGCGAGGGAGCGCCTGATCCGCGAGAGCTACCGCGCCCTCCGGCCCGGGGGACGGCTGGTGCTCGTCGACCTGGTCTGGCGCTCGGAGAACCCCGGCGAGATCGCGGCAGCGGATCCCGATCGCCTGGTGCGCCACAGCTGGCAGTTCGCGGAGTTCGAGCCCAGGGCCCGCTACCGCCGCCGACTGCTCGGGGCGGGCTTCGAGATCGAGCGCGAGATCGACTGGAGCGGGCCCGTCACCGCGCGCTTCCAGCAGCTCGGGAACCTGCTGGTGGCCGTCGGCACGCGTCGCCTCCTGCGACCGCTGCTCTGGATCGTGCGCCCGCAGCTGCTTCCGATCCCCTCGGCCGACTGGGAGCAGGTGGCTCGCGTCGTGCGCGCCCACGATGCGGTGCGCCGCCTCTCCGCTTATGTCGCCTTCGTCGCTCGGCGGCCGGCGGAGCCTGCGCGGAACGCGCGGGCAAGGAGCCAGACGTTGCGCGGGCGACGACCTCGAGCAGGCCGGCTCCGTAGCGCCGCGCGCGAGCGGGTCCGATGCCGTGGGCCTGCTCCAGCTCCTCGAGGGTTCCCGGTCGAAGGCGAGCGACGTCCCGCAGGGTGCGGTCGCTCGCGATCACGTAGGGGGGAACTCCCGCCGCGCGCGATCGCTCCAGCCGGTAGGCACGGAGCGCCTCGAAGAGCTCGCGCTCCCGCGCGGTCGGGGCGTCCTCTCCGGTGACGGCGGTGACGGCGGTGGGGGCTGGGCGGCGCAGCCTTGGCGCACCCGGCGAGGGGGGCCCCACGCTCGGGCCCTGCGTCCGCGGTGGCAGGAGGAGCCTGGGGGGAAGCTCGCCGCGCATGACCCGCAGGCCGATCGAGGTGAGCTGCACGACGGGTCGATCGCCGCTCGAGAAGTCGACCCAGCCGGCGGTCACCGCGCGTTGAAGGACCTGGGTGAGCCAGCGCGAGCTCTCCCGGGACAGGATTCCGAAGGTGCGCGTCTGCTCGAGGCCGCTTCGCTCGAGCCTGGGATCCGGGTCGCCCCGCAAGAGCTTCACCGCGGCACTCATCCCGAAGCGACCGTGAATCCTCGCCACGGCCGAGAGCGCCTTGCGCACGACGTTCTCGACCTCCCCCGCGGCCTGGGGGGCTTGCGAGATCTGGCTGCAGACGTCACAGCGCCCGCAGCCCGAGAGCGTCTCGGCCTCGTCTCCGAAGTAGCGCAGGATCGCGTCGTGGCGGCAGCTGCCGCCCTCGGCCCAGCGCATCAGCTCCAGGAAGAGCTCCCAGCGGTGTCGGATCTCGTCGGGAGAGCTCTCGGTCCCCGACTCGATCAGGCGGCGCCGGAGCGGCAGGTCCTGCGGGCTGTAGAGCAGCAGACCCAGCGCGTCGGCGCCGTCCCGCCCCGCGCGGCCGACCTCCTGGTAGTAGGCCTCGAGCGACCCGGGGGGTCCCAGGTGGATCACGGCCCGCACGTCGCGCCGGTCGATCCCCATCCCAAAGGCGTTCGTCGCCACGATCACCTCGAGCTCTCCTGACGAGAAGGCTCGCTGGCTGGCGTCTCGATCGCGGGCGGGGAGCCCGGCGTGATAGGCACGGACGGCCCAGCCCAGGCTCGCCAGCCGTAGCGCCTCCTCCTCGGTGGCCTTCCGCGTCGGCGCGTAGAGGATCGCGGTGCCGCGCCTCGCACCCGGAGAACCGAGCGCCTCCGCCAGCGCGGCATCGGCGCGGGCCCGGCGGTCGGCCCGCCCGGTCACCAGGGCCGCGCGCAGCGACAGGTTGGGTCGAGCGAACCCTCGGAGCATCTGCGGGGTAGACGCGTCCAGGCCGAGCCTGGCCAGGATCTCGTCGCGCACGACGGGAGTCGCAGTCGCCGTGCAGGCCAGCACGCGGGCCCGCGGCAGCATGGCGAGCAGGTCGCCGATCTGCAGGTAGTCCGGCCGGAAGTCGTGGCCCCACTCGCTGATGCAGTGCGCCTCGTCTACTGCTACCAGCGAAACATCGAGCTCCTTCAGCCGAGCGCGGAAGCCCGGTCGGGCCAGCCGCTCGGGGGCCAGGTAGGCCAGCCGGTACCTGCCACGCAGGAGCCGCTCGGTCCGACGCTGCAGCTCGGCCGGCTCCAGCGTCGAGGCGAGATAGGTCGCCGCGACCCCCCGCGCCTCGAGCGCCGTCACCTGGTCGTGCATCAAGGCGATCAGCGGAGAGATCACGAGGGTCGTGCCCGGGAGCAGCGTCGCCGGCAGCTGGTAGCACAGGCTCTTGCCGCCCCCGGTGGGAGCCACGAGCAGCAGCCTCCGCTCGCGCAGCAGCGTGTCGATGGCCTCCCGCTGCCCGGCTCGGAAGCCCCGAAGGCCTAGGATCTCGAGCCCCGCGTCCAGATCGAGCGCGTCGTTCACGATGGCCTCAACGCGACGTGGGGCGGACGTCGACGGGAGCGGATTCTAGCAGCTGGCCGAGCCATCGGGGCGCGGGGAGCCTCAAGCGGCGGCGCAGCCTCGACGATATCGACCGGTGATGGAGACTGCCTCGACCGCCGCCACGCGCGCAGCCGGGATCCTGACGCTCGTGCTGCTGGGCGCCTGTACGACCTGGCCGCTCGACCCGATCCGCGAGAACGACGCGCCGCTCGCACGCGCGCGCCAGGAGCTCGAGCTGGAGCGCCAGCGGGCAGATCGCTCGGAGCGGCGGGTGGAGCGGCTCCAGGCCGACCTGGGCGAGGCCGAGCAGACGCTGATCGACATCGAGTCGGGCCTGCTGGCACACCACACGCGCGCCGACGCGGTCTCCTCGCTCGCCGACGTTCGGATCCTGGTCGAGCGGGCCGAGCGCGAGGTGCCCTGGCGCCCGGCCGAGATCCGAGAGGCCCGGGCCAAGCTCGAGGAGGCCGACCGCCACGTCGGAGCAGGAAACTTCGGCTCGGCGATCTTCTTCACCTCGCGGGCACGCCGGATCGCCGAGATGCTGATCTCCGAGGCGAAGGCGCTGCGCGCGCGGCCGAACGTGCGCTTCGTGACGGGGCGACGGGTCAACCTGCGCGCCGCGCCCTCGAAGAAGGCTCAGGTCCTGCAGGTCCTGCGGGCCGAGACTCCGGTCTTCGCAGCGGAGTCCCACCGCCGCTGGGTTCGGGTCCAGACGCCCAGCGGTCAGCTGGGCTGGGTCTTCGAGACGCTGCTCCGCAACCCCTGAGACCGACGCGCCGGGGCTCGGCGCGAGCCGCCGGGGCTCGGGGCGCGCGTGCTCAGCTCATCTCCTCCGCGACGACGACCTGGTCCTTGCCCGCGTTCTTGGCGGCGTAGAGCGCCATGTCGGCGCGGTTGAAGAAGTGCCTCGGGTCTCGCGCATAGGTGGCCACCCCGACCGAGACCGAGACCGAGACCTCCTCCTCGCCGAGGGCGGTCTCCACGCAGAGCCTGCTCGAGGCCACGGCGGCGCGCATCTTCTCGGCGATCACCGCCGCCCCGCCGGGCTCGCGGATCGTCGTCAGGACCGCGAACTCCTCGCCTCCGTAGCGAGCCAGGAAGTCGGTATCGCGGATCTGGCTGTGGAGGATCTCGGCGACGCTGCGAAGCACCTCGTCCCCCGCGGAGTGCCCGAAGCTGTCGTTCAGCTTCTTGAAGTCATCGATGTCGAGGAGCAGGAGCGAGAGCAGGTCTCCCGATCGGTCGGCCCTCTTGACCTCGAGGGAGAGCTGCTCCCGGAAGTAGCGGTGGTTGTAGGCACCCGTCAGCTCGTCGGTGATCGAGAGCAGCTCGAGCTCGGCGTTCTTCTGGTGGAGCTGCAGCTTCTGCTGGTGCAGGCTGTCGGTCATCTGGTTGAAGGTGCGCGTCAGGAGCGCGAGCTCGTCGCCTCCCCGCGGCTCGGGGATCGACACCCCGGTCTCCCCGTTCGCCACGCGCTGGGCCCCGTACGACAGCAGCTTGAGCGGCCGGACCACCGAGAAGGCGATCCGCAGGGCGACTCCGCCGAGCGCCACGACGATCGCGAGGTCGAGCAGCAGCACCCGCCAGATCACCCGGAAGATGGGCTCGAACGCCCTGTCGTAGGGCTCCTCGACCACGAGGGCCCAGCCGAAGCGCGGAAACCGCGCGACGGCGCCCACGACGTCGATTCCGTCGGCGGTGCGCCAGGTCTCGCGATGCGGGCGCGCTTCGAGGCTGGGAAGCGCACGAGGGAACCTCCGCCCCAGGGAGCGGTGCGGAGTCTCGGTGAGCACCTGACCGCGCGAGTCGACCAGGAAGACCTCGGCCGCGGGGCCGAGATCGTCTCCGGCGAGCAGGGACCCGAGCTTCTGCAGGTTCAGGATCGCGTGAAGGGCCCCGATCCGAGCCTTCGGGATCCGCACCGGCGCCGACGCGAGCTGCAGGCGGCTGCCCGCCACCCCGCCGATCTCGTTCACCCGGGTCTTCTCGACGGACCCCAGGATGCGGCGCACGGAGTTCGGGAGTCGGTGGTCGGCCCCGACGGTCAGCAGGATCCTGCCCTTCCTGTTGGTGACCAGGAAGGTCTCGTAGGACTGCGAGCGCTCGAGGACGTAGCTCAGGTACTTGCGGAGCTCCGCTCGGGCGCGGGAGGCGGATCCACGCCCCGAGCGATGGCCCAGGCGGGCCAGGTTGGTCACGATCGTGTCGCTGCGTGCAAAGGTGTCCAGGTCCACCTCGGCCTGGCGGTACCAGAGGTCGAGACGCTGGATGCGCTCCTCGAGCAGCGCTGGCACCCGCCGATCGATCTGCCGGCTCAAGAAGCCATGGATGGCGTGGACGGAGACGGCGGTGACCAGCAGGGCCGTCCCGACCGTCGCGCACGAGACGAGCCACGCGATTCGCGCCGTCAGGCTCGCCGATGGGCGACGGAAGAGTCCGATCGCCACGTCGCGGGCTCCCGGCCACCACCTTCGCGCCCCTGTGCCTCCACCCGCCATGAGTCCGTCCGTGCTCCCTCGCTCGGGATCGGTCCCCCGCGCGGCGGGCTTGATCGACGGGGTACACTGGGGCCCGGCCGCGAGCCGGCGAGAGTCCGGTCGAGGGAGGTGCAGGCGATGAAGGCAGCAGTGATGCGGGCATTCCAGAAGCCCCTCGAGATCGAGGAGATCGAGCTGGGGGCTCCGGGGCGCCACGAGGTCGTGGTCCGGACGGTCGCGACGGGTGTCTGCCACAGCGATCTGCACGTGATCGAGGGGGGCCTTCCGGTTCCCCCGCCCACGGTGCTCGGTCACGAGCCGGCGGGAATCGTCGAGGAGGTCGGGTCCGAGGTCTCCTACGTCAAGCCTGGGGACCCCGTGATCGGCTGTCTCTCGGCCTTCTGCGGCTCGTGCGAGTACTGCGTGTCGGGTCGACCCTACCTATGCGGCGGTGCCGCGACGATGCGCGGCAGCGACGAGCCGCCGCGCCTCTCCAAGGAGGGCCAGCCGATCCTCCAGTTCGCTCACCTGAGCTCCTTCGCCGAGCGGATGTTGGTGCACGAGAACGCGCTCGTGAAGATTCGCGAGGACATGCCCCTAGAGCAGGCCGCCCTGATCGGCTGCGGGGTCACCACGGGCCTGGGTGCGGCGCTCAACACCGCCCGGGTACCGGCGGGGAGCACGGTTGCGGTGATCGGGTGCGGGGGCGTCGGCCTCTCGGCGATCCAGGGCTCGAGAATCGCGGGTGCCGGCCGCATCATCGCCGTCGATACCCAGGGATGGAAGCTCGAGCTGGCGCGCCAGCTCGGCGCCACCGACGGCGTCGACGCCTCGCAGGGCGATCCCGTCGCCCAGGTCCAGGAGCTCAGCGGCGGGGGCGTCCACTTCGCGTTCGAGTGCATCGGGCTGAAGAAGACCGTGGAGCAGGCCTACGCGATGGCCCGCCGCGGCGGCACGGCGGTGCTCGTCGGCGTGGTGCCGATCGGGGTGATGGCCGAGCTTCCGCCGCTCGACCTCGTGCTGCAGGAGAAACGGATCCAGGGCTCCATGATGGGGTCGAACCGCTTTCGCATCGACATGCCGCGCTACGTCGACTTCTACCTGCGTGGTGAGCTCAAGCTCGACGAGATGATCTCGGCGCGTCTCGAGCTCGAGCAGGTGAACGAGGCCTTCGACAAGATGCGCGCCGGCGAGGTCGCCAGGAGCGTGATCGTCTTCCCCTAAGAGAGGCGAGCGACGTCTGGGTCGGTCGCCGTGCGGCCAGGCGGGCTTGTCCCGCCGCTACGCCGCAAAGAGAGGCGAGCGACGTCTGGGTCGGTCGCCGTGCGGCGAGGCGGGCTTGTCCCGCCGCTACGCCGCAGAGACTAGTGTGCCTGGTACACGAGCTCGTTGGCTCCGTTCTTCCAGTGCTCCGCCAGGCCTCCGAGCCGCAGGTGCTCGAGGTGCGCATAGGTCTCGCTCTCGGCCATCGAGCCCCAGCTGCGGGGCTTGAAGAGCCGCCGCGAGAAGGCGGCGACGGTGGCCGGGCCGATCTCGCGCGAGATCTCGCGGACTCGGCGTAGCCGCTCGTCGTGGTGGCGCTTGATCGCTTGGGCGCGGCCGGGGAGATCCTTGAACGGGTGTCCGTGCGCGGGCAGGACCAGGTCCACGCCACGGATCTCGGCGACCCGGTCCAGGGAGTAGAAGAAGGCGCGCAGCGGATCGCGATTGCGCGTCAGCCCCGAGATGTGGGGTGTGATCGTCGGCAGCACGTGATCGCCGGCCAGGAAGACCCCGGCGTCGGGATCGTGCAGGCAGACGTGGTCATCGGTATGGCCCGGGGTATGGACCACGAACCACTCCCGTCCCCCGAGAGCCAGCACGTCTCCATGCTGGACCGGATCCGAGACCTGGGGAACGAAGGACCCGCGCTCGAGCAGTCGCATGAACGACCAGCGGACCCGGCGGAGCAGGGGAGGCCTGGGGCTGGCGCCTCCCCATGGCGTGGGCCCACCCCACGGCATCGGGCTCGATCCCGTGGCCGTTCCCGACGGCCGCGCGCGGCTCTCTCCTTCCGGGCCCCGATCCGACTCGGGGGACGCCGACCCGGCAGACACCGACGGGGCGTCCCTGCCCAGGTCGTCGACCGAGACCTCGCTCGGGGGCTCGGCCGCCTGCGCGGGACCGAACGCGAAGCCGTGGTGAGCCACCACCCGGGCCCCTGCCTCCCGGGCCAGGCGCACTGCACCCCCGAAGTGGTCGGGATGGGAATGGGTCACGAAGACCGTGTGGACGTCGCGAATCCGCAGGCCGGCTCGCTTGAGATGCTGCTGGATCGCGCGCCAGGTCGCGGCCCCCGGTAGGCCGGGATCGACGACGGTCGCGCCCTCGCGGTCGAGGAGCGCATACATGTTGACGTGGCCGAGCCCGGGCATCCGGATCGGAAGCTGCATTCGCAGGATGCCGGGCGAGACCTCGGTGACCTCGTCCGAGGCGGGCTCCTGCTCCTGTCTGTGTGGGCCGGCCATCCGGGGATGCTAGCATCGCGACCCCACCCTCGGCGAGGTGCCGGCAGGCTGCAGAGGAGTACGCGATGAGGGATCCGCAATCCGAGACGCACAGCATCGCGGTCTTCATCGATCTCGAGAACGTGGCGATCGGTGTTCGCGACGCCCGCTACAAGACCTTCGAGATCCAGCGCGTGCTCGAGCGTCTGCTGGAGAAGGGCAACATCGTGGTCAAGAAGGGGTACGCCGACTGGGATCGCTACAAGGACTACAAGCGGTCGCTCCACGAGGCCGGCGTCGAGTTGACCGAGATGCCCGGCAGCAAGCTCACGGGGAAGAACAGCGCCGACATCAAGATGGTCGTCGATGCGCTCGAGCTGTCCTACACCAAGCCCCATATCGACATCTTCGCGCTGATCTCCGGAGACTCGGACTTCTCTCCTCTGGTGACCAAGCTCCGGGAGAACGACCGCCACACGATCGGCATCGGAGTGAAGAACTCGACCAGCCCGATGCTCATCAACGCCTGCGACGAGTTCGTGTTCTACGACGACCTGGTCCGGCGCTCCCGTGCCAGCAAGCACCGGGGCCTGGCGAAGCTGCCCAAGAAGACTCGCGAGGCCTTTGCGCTGCTGCTCGACACCTGTGAGGCCCTGCAGCGCGAGAACAAGGAGCTCCACGGATCCCTGGTCAAGGAGACGATGAAGCGCAAGCAGCCGCAGTTCAGCGAGGAGTACCACGGCTACCGGTCCTTCAGCCGCCTGCTCGAGGACGCGCAGAAGCACAAGCTGATCCACATTCACAAGGACTCGCGGAGCGGGACCTACGTGATCGACGACGTCTTCGAGGACGCGGCCTGATGCGCGCCGCCTGGGGAGTCGGCCTCGTCGCGATGGCGCTCTTCTATGCCGTCGGCGGCCTCATGCACTTCGTGAACCGCGACTTCTACCTGGCCCTGGTCCCGGCCTACTTGCCCTGGCACTCCGGGATCGTCGCCGTGTCGGGGGTGGCCGAGATCGGCCTGGGACTCGCGCTGCTGGTGCCGCGGCTGCGCACGGCGGCCGCCTGGGGTCTCATCGCGCTGCTGATCGCGGTCTTTCCCGCGAACATCTACGCGGCGGGCCGCGGGATTCCGGGGGCGGGGGGCTGGCTCCGGCTTCCCGTGCAGGGGCTCTTCCTCGCCTGGGCCTGGGTGTACACGCGCCCTCGACCCGGCGGCGAGACCTGAGCGCCGTGTCGCTCAGGGGTCCCGGGGAGCCGGGTCCTCTTCGTTGACGATCCCGTAGCCCGCGAGGTCGTCCTCGGTCGCGACCTGCTCGTCTTCGGAGGCGGTCTCGGTAGCGCTCCGGACGGCACGCTTCTCTCGCTTGACCGCGGCCTTCTCCGCCTTCTTGATTTCTCGCTGCCGCTTGAGCACCGACATTCGGCTCTTTCTCGCCATGGCGACCTCCGTGGGGCGGGGAGGGTATCAAACGCCGCGACGGCTGCATCCTCCCGATCCGGAGACACGGATCGCGATTCTCGGTTAGGATCCCGGCAGCTCACGCGGAGCCGGCGCGTGCACTTCCGACGCTGGCCCGCTCGCGGGCTCGCTCGCGGTGGGCGCTCGACCCAGGAGGTTCCATGCAGATCGACGTCTCGATCGCGATGCTGCTGGGCTCCGGTGTCCTGCTCGTGGGAGTGGGCCTGGGCATCGGACGGCTCGGGTCCCGGCGCGACCGGCGCGTGCGCCGCCGCCTCGAGGAGCTCGAGGCAACCCTGGTCGAGGAACGCGAGGAGCGGATCCGCTACGAGAGCGAGGTGGCAAAGCACTTCGGCCAGACCTCGCAGCTCTTCGGCGACCTGACTCGCCAGTACTCGGCGCTCTACGCTCACCTGGCCGAGGGCTCGCGCGCGCTGTGTCGCGAGCGGCTCGCGTCCCTCGAGGCTGGCTTCGCGGCACCGCCTGCCGCCTGGATCGAGGCCTCGCCTCCCGCACCGCCCGGGTCGTCGGCCCAGACCGAGGTCGATGCCGGGAGCGGCTCTCCGGCCTCGGCTCCCGCCGCAGCGGAAGGGGAGCCCGAGGTCGACGCCGGAGCACAGGCCGACCCAGGGGGTAGGGGCGGGGAGGTGGATGCGGATCCGCGGAGCTCCGATGAGCGCTGACTCGGGAGCCGACCGCGACCTGGCACTGTGGCACGGTGTCCCATCGGAGGACTCCGAGACGCACGGCACCCGGCTCCGGAGCGCGCCGGCCCTGGCCCCGATCGGCACGAGGCTTGCGAAGATCGTAGCAGCGGAGGACGGGCGAGTGCTGGCCGCGAGTGTGATGCAGAAGGACGTGATCTCGGTGAGCCCCGAGCTCCCCCTG
>JBHHYV010000066.1:0-20419 GCA_046757685.1 Myxococcota bacterium | reverse complement strand
GGTGAGCCCGGAGGACGCCGCATGAGGAGTCTGCGGCGCCGCGAGCGCGAGCTCGAGCACTGGCCGCTCTCGGAGAGCGTGCGTGGCGCTTGGAGCGCGGGCCCGCCGGCGCCGCGTCCCGAAGAGCTGATGGCGGCGATCCGGCCCGCCATGCTCGCGATCGATCGGGAGCTCGAAGCTTCCGGCCGGCTCCTGCAGCGAGTCGCCGGATGGCGCCGGGCGTGGGCCCCGCGAGTGCGCCTGGGCCTGGGAGGGCTCGCGGCCGCGAGTGTGGCGCTCGTGCTCGCGACCACGCTCGGAGATCGACCGGTCGTGGCGCCGGCCTCGTCGTTGCGCGCGCCCCTGCAGGCCGCTCTGCTCGAGCCCCCGCAGTCGATGATCTACGACCTCGAGATCGAGGATCGCCTGCCGGGCGCCCTGCTCGTCTTCGACGAGGGCGACGCGACGATCATCTGGGTCGGGGAGGCCGCCGACCCCTCCGATGGTGCCTCACTCCTGCCCGCGGATCAGGACCGATCCGACGCGTACGCGGGGCAGACGACGGTCCCCTGGAAGCTCCTCTGAGATGGTCCGCGCCAAGGGTCCCGCTCTCGGTCTGATCGCGTTGCTGGTGCTGGGAGCCGCGGCCGCGGCGCTCGCACACGGGCGGGGAGTGTCGCTTCGGGTCATGGTCGTGAGCACGGACCCCGAGGGCGAGGGGGACGATCCCGGCTGCGGAGGCCTGCGACGGCAGCTCGGACCGATGCGGGTCGGGCGCATGCACATGCTCGAGCAGCGCAACTTCGTGCTTCGCTTCGGTGAAGTCGGCGCGGTCACGCTGCCCGCGGGCGGCGTCGTGCGGCTGATCCCGATCGGGATCCACGCCCAGCGTCTGCACATGCAGCTGCAGATGCCCGGTCAGGTCGATACCCGCGTCCAGATGCCCGCGGGTCGGGCGGTCATCGTCGGCGGGGCGCGCTACGGCCGTGGTCACCTGATCGTGCGCATCATTCCCTACTTCCAGCCCGAGTCCCCCTGACCCGGGGCTTCGCGCCGCCGCGCCCGCGGTCGCGCCGTCCCTCGCGCCCGGCGACAGGTGTGCTCAAGCTCACCCAGATCGCGTCCGATGAGACCGGGTAAGGACTCATGCGCCAGCCACCCGAAGAGGCCGCGCAGCCCCTGCGACGAGACCGTCTCTCGCCTCGCCGCGCGGCCGCGCTCCCCGTCGACTACCGCTCGGCGGGGCTCTCGGGTCGCGGCATCCTGACCGACATCGCGCCCGGCGGCCTGCACGTCACGCGTACGACGGCTCCGGTCTCGCTCGATCAGCAGCTCCGCCTCAGGCTCTGGCTCTGCCGCGGCCAGCTCACGCTCGAGCTGCCCGCGGTGGTGGTGCGCGTCGAGGAGGGGGGCTTCGCCGCCGCGCTCCCCTATGCGGGACCCGACATCGACGAGGCCCTCAGCTTCGCGATCCGACGGCTGATTCCGCGGGAGCCTCCGGCCCTCCCCCCGACGCGGCCGGCGTGCGACACAGCCGACGAGGACCGCCGATCGGGAAGCTGAGGGGCCGCACGCGGGGAAGCCTGCGACCGGAACCCGCTGGAGCGGAGGGGCGTGCGTCTCCAAGTGACTCCCCGGGCTCCGCCAGCCGATACTCTGCGCTCCATGCCGCACGCCTTCGTTCGCCATCCCCACCGCACCCTGCTGGGACTGGCACTTCCGGTTCTGGGCTCGATGCTGAGCGAGCCGCTGGCGGGGCTCGTGGACACGGCCTTCGTGGCCCGGCTCGGTGTGACCGAGCTCGCGGCGGTCGGCATCGCGACCACGCTGCTGTCGAGCACGATCTGGGTCTTCAACTTCCTCGGCGTGGGAACCCAGACCGAGGTGGCCCATGCCCTCGGCCGCGGCGATCTCGTGCGTGCGCGGCAGATGGCCGCGCTCACCCTTTGGCTGGCGGCGGGAGTCGGCACGCTCCTGGCGGTCTTGGGGTGGGGTGTGCTCGAGCCGGTCTGCGCCTGGATGAGCGCCGACCCTGCGGCGCAAGCGGAGTCGGTGGCCTACCTGCGGGTTCGCCTGCTGGGGGCGCCCGCGGCGCTCGTGCTGCTGGCTGCCTTCGGAAGCCTGCGCGGGCGCCAGGACATGCGCTCTCCGCTCTGGATCGCGGGGACGATGAGCCTGGCGAACATCACGCTCGATCCCCTGCTGATCTTCGGGGCGGGTCCCGTGCCTGCGCTGGGCGTGGTGGGTGCCGCCTGGGCCACCTCGATCTCGCAGATCGGGGCCGCGCTCTGGGCGGTCGCGCGCGTGGGCCGGCGGGTCGGGTTCGAGCGGGGAGCCCGTCCCGCGCAGGCCGGTCGGCTCTTCGTCGTGGGACGCGACATGCTGATCCGCACCGCCGCGCTGCTCTGCTTCATGCTCTTCGCGACGCGCGCGGCCCTGGCGGCGGGGGTCGAGGCGGGGGCAGCCCACCAGGCGATCCGCCAGGTGTGGGCCCTGACCGCGTTCCTCCTCGACGCCATCGCCGTGACGGCGCAGAGCCTGGTGGGCTTCTTCCTGGGCGCGCGCCTCCCCGGTGTCGCGCGGCGGGTGGCCCAGGTCTCGTGCGGGTGGGGGCTGGCTCTGGGGACTCTGCTGGCGCTCGCGATGTGGGCGCTCGAGCCGGCCGTCGCCGCACTGCTGGTCCCGGGAGCCGCGCGCGGGGTCTTCGGCCTGGCCTGGGGGATCTGTGCGCTGTCCCAGCCCCTGAACGCCCTCTCCTTCGTGACGGACGGGATCCACTGGGGGGCTTCGGACTTCGCCTGGCTGCGAAACGGCATGCTGCTCGCGACCGCCGTGGGGCTGATCGGGCTCTGGCTGCTGGACCTGCAGTCGAGCCAGGCGCTGGCCGCGGTCTGGGGGGTCACGGCGATCTGGATCAGCCTGCGCGGGACCCTGGGCGTCGTTCGGGTCTGGCCGGGGCTCGGGTCCGCCCCCCTGCGGACCGCCGCGCGGGCTCCCGCCTGAACGCCCGCCGGCCTGCCGAGGGTCGACCGAGCCCTCGGCTCCCGAGCGATGCGCGGGGGTGGAGGGATGATCCGGGCAGAGCCTATGCTCCGGGAACGTGGCTGCCCCCTCGATTCTCCTGACCGGCGCGACCGGCTTCGTGGGGGGCGAGCTGCTGCGTCGCCTGCTTCGGACCCGGCCCGACGCGACGATCTTCTGCCTGATCCGCGCCCGCGACCCACGCCGACTCTCGCGGCGCCGCGCCGCCCTGCTCGCGAGCGCCCGGGTCGCTGCGAGCGATGCCGGGCGCGTGGTGGCCGTGCCCGGCCGGATCGAGGAGCCCGGCCTGGGTCTTCGCGGGTCCGGCGGCGAGCTTCCCGCCCGCCTCAGCGAGGTCTTCCATGCTGCGGCGACGACGCGCTTCGACCTGTCCCTTGCGGCCGCGCGTCGGATCAACCTCGCGGGCGCGCGTCACGTGGTCCGGCTCGCGCGCCAGGCCGGTGCGCGCCTCCACTACGTCTCCACCGCCTACGTGACCGGAGATCCGCTCGAGCCCGGGCGCTATCGCAACGCCTATGAGCAGAGCAAGGCCGAGGCGGAGGAGCTGGTGCGTGAGGCCCGGGACCTGCGAGCGACCTGCTACCGGCCGAGCATCGTCGTGGGCGACTCGAGGACCGGGCGAACCCTGCACTTCCGGGTGCTCTACGAGCCGATGAAGTGGGTCTACTTCGGCGCGACGCGCCTGCTGCCCTGCCGTCCCGAGGTGCGCGTCGACGTCGTGCCCGTGGACTGGGTCTGCGACGCACTGGTCGCGCTGTCGAGCCGGAAGGACACCGTCGGTCGCACGTTGCCGCTCACCGCGGGGGTGGAGGGCGCGCTCTCGATCGGGGAGATCGTGCAGATCGCCGTCGAGACGGGGCGCGCCTACCACGCGGAGCGCGGCGAGGTCCCTCCCTTCGAGGTTCCCCGGCTCGTCTCGCCCGAGGAGCCGGAGGGCGCGGCGCTCTTCCCGGCGGCGGCGGAGCTGATGCGCGCCCACGTTCCCTACATGCTGACCGAGCAGCTCTTCGATCCCGACGCGACCGATCGGCTCCTCTCGGGATCGGGCCTGGAGCGTCCCGGGCTCGCCGACTACCTAGCCACGATCGTCCGCTACGGGCTCGAGCGGGGCTTCGGATCTCGCCGAGCGGCGTAGCCAGCGCGCCACGCGATCGCTCGCCTCTCCCACCGAGACGAAGAAGACCGGGACCACCACCAGGGTGAGCAGGGTCGAGGACAGCATCCCCGCGGCCGCTGCCACCGCCATGGGCTGGCGCGACTCGGCTCCCGGTCCGACGCCGATTGCGGCGGGCAGGACGCCGAAGATCATCGAGATCGCGGTCATCAGGACCGGCCGCATCCGGATCGGCGCAGCGTGGGCCATGGCGTCGAGGTGGCTCTGCCCCTGGCGCCGCAGCTGGCTGGCGAAGTCGACCAGCAGGATCGAGTTCTTGGTGACGAGCCCGAAGAGCAGGATGATTCCGATCAGGCTGTAGAGGTTGAGCGTCATCCCGAAGGCACGCAGCGCGCCGAGCGCGCCGACCATCGAGAGCGGAAGCGCGAGCATGACCGTGAAGGGATGCAGGAGATGCTCGAACTGGGCGGCCAGCACCATGTAGATGACGAGGACCGCGAGGCCGATCGCGAGGCCGAACTGGCGTAGCCCCTCGAGGAAGGCCTCGGCGCTCCCGCCGAAGCTGAGGGTCACCCCGGGCGGCAGAAGCGACGCCGCTTGCGCACGAATCACTTCGATGGCCTCGTCGACGGTTCGACGCTCCAGGTTGGCCGATATCGTGACCGAGCGCTGACGGTTGAAGCGGCTGATCGTCGCCGGCGCCGCGCTGGCCTCGACGCGGACGAGGTTGCGCAGCTCGACGGGGCTCCCATCCGCGGCGCGCACGTAGAGCTCCCGGATCGACTCCGGGCTCGAGCGCTGATCCTCCTCGAGGCGCATGCGGATCTGATAGCGGTGCCCGCCTTCCTTGTACGTGCCCACGTCGAGGCCGCCGATCGTCGCCCGGATCACGGTGGCGATGGCGCGGGCATCGACTCCGAGCGCAGCTGCCTTCTCGCGGTCGGGGATCACGCGGATCTCGGGCAGTCCGATCCGCAGATCCTTGCTCAGGTCCACGAAGCCTCCCTGCGCGCGCAG
Organism: Myxococcota bacterium; assembly: GCA_046757685.1. Classification (GTDB taxonomy): domain Bacteria; phylum Myxococcota_A; class UBA9160; order SZUA-336; family SZUA-336; genus JBHHYV01. The sequence goes on along the minus strand of JBHHYV010000066.1, from coordinate 15,267 downwards.
CTCCCGGATCATGTGCGCGGAGAGCGAGTCGAGCTCGGCCAGGCTCGCCTGCCCGCGGAGATGGAACTCGACGTCTCCCCGGGAGCCCCCCGAGAACATTCCCGAGGGATCGAATACGCGGATCGTCGCGCCGGGGATGCCGTCGAGCGCAGAGCGGGCCGCGAGGATCAGCTCCTGCGAGCTGCGCTCCCGCTCCGACTGGGGCTCGAGGATCCCGATCATGACCGCGGTCGTGACGCTCCCCGCCCCTCGCGGTCCGGCGATCCCCACCCCCGCGAAGAGCCCCGAGACCTCGGGCTGGGCCAGCAGGAACTTCTCGGCCTGGTGGACGATCCCCTCCGTTCCCTCGAGGCTGGTCCCAGGGGGGGTCTCGACCATTACGAAGATGCGCCCGCTGTCGGCCTGGGGAAAGAACTCCGAGCCCAGACCGTGACCGATGACCAGAGCCAGGACGAACGAGGCGAGCGCCCCGCCCAGCGTCAGCCCCCGGTGGTCGAGCGCCCAGGCCAGGATCGCACGGTAGCCCTTCTCGAGCGCGGCGAAGCCGCGCTCGAGAAGGGCGTAGACGCTGCCGGGCGCCCGGGGTCGGGGCGGGGGCATGCGCGCCGCGAGCATGGGGACCAGGGTCAGCGCCACGAAGAGCGAGAAGAGCACCGCCGCGGCCACCGTCAGCCCGAACTCTCCGAGGAAGCTGCCGACGATCCCCTTGATGAAGACGACGGGGAGGAAGACGACGGCGATCGAGACGGTCGCCGCCGTGGCCGCGAACGCGATCTGACGCGTCCCCGAGGAAGCTGCCTCGCGCGCCCCTTCTCCCGCCGCACGATGACGCTCGATGTTCTCGAGCACGACGATCGCGTCGTCGATGACGACGCCCACCGCCAGGGTGAGTGCCAGCAGCGTCATGATGTTGAGGGTGACGTCGAAGAGCCACATCGCTCCGAACGTCGCGGTGATCGAGAGGGGAATGGTGGTGGCGATCACCAGCGTCGGCCGGGTGCGCCGCAGGAAGACGAAGACCGTGAGCACCGCGAGCAGGGCCCCGAACCAGAGTGCGAACTGGGTCTCGGCCACCGATTGACGGATCGACTGCGAGAAGTCGATGATCTGGTCCCACTCCGGAAAGGCCATGCCCGACGGAGTGATCTGCTTGAGCGTCGCCATCCGATCCCGGACCGCGTCGGCGATGGCGACCGTGTTGGCCTGCGACTGCTTGCGGATCCCCAGCCCCGCGCCGTCCAGGGCGTTGAACCGCGCCTTGTGGCGCGCATCCTCGGCTCCGTCCTCGACCCGCGCGACGTCCATGAGCCGGACCTGCGCCCCGTCGACCTCCTCGAGGACCAGGCGCTTCAGCGCCTCGACCGACTTGTACTCCGCATCGGTCTTGACGCTGTACTCGATGTGCTGGCTCTCGATCCGACCGGCGGGCACGTCCACGTGCTCGCGCCCCAGGGCCGCGATCACGTCGCTCGCCGCGAGACCCCGCGCGCGGAGCGCGTCTCCGTCGAGCCAGATCCGGATGGCCCGCTCTCGGCGACCGAAGATCTCGACCGAGGCCACGCCGGGAACGGTCTCGATGAAGGGCTTCGCGGTGTACTTGAGGAAGGTCGTGTTCTCGACGGGCGACCGGGTCGAGGTGAGCGGAATCCAGAGGATCGGGTGCGAGCTGACATCGGCCTTCTGGATCACCGGGGGCTCGAGCTCCTTGGGAAGCTGGAAGCGGGCGGCCGCCACCTTGTCGCGGACGTCCTGCACCGCCTGGTCGATGTCCCGGGCCAGATCGAACTCGGCCACGATCGTCGAGGATCCCTGCCCCGTCGTCGAGCGGAGGGATCGCAGGCCGCCGATCGTGTTGATGTACTCCTCGAGGACCTCGGTGACGTCTTCCTCCATCACCTCGGGCGAGGCACCCTCCATCTGCCCGACCACGGTGACCCGCGGGAACTCCATGTTCGGCAGCTGGTCGACTCCCAGCCGCAGGTAGCCGAGCACGCCGAAGACGATCAGCGAGAGCGTCAGCATCCAGGTGAGGACCGGACGCTCGATGCAGATGTCGGAGATCCTCACTCGGCCTCTCCGTCGGCGGCGCGCAGCGTCCGGGTGTCCGCCCCGTCGATCTCGGCACCGGGGGGCGGCCCGGCCGCGACGACGGGCGTGCCGTCGGGGTTGCGCGCCGAGATCAGGCTTCCGTCGATCAGCTCGGTCTGGCCCCTGCGCACCACGCGGTCCCGACCCGAGAGCCCGGAGACGATCTCGACCCAGCCATCGCGGTGGAGCCCGGTTCGTACGCGCCGGCGCTCGACCCGGTCGTCGGGCAGCGCGCGGAACACGATCGAGCCGTCGGCCCTCTGCAGCACGGCCTCCTCGGGAACCATGGTCACTGCGTGGCGCTCGGCGATTCCCAGGTCCACGCGCGCAAAGAGACCCGGCCGCAGCGTCCCGCCCGGGTTGTGCAGCAGCGCCTTGACCCGCAGGGTCCGGGTGCGCCGGTCGAGCGTCGGTGAGATGATCGAGACCGTCGCCCGAAAGACCCGGTCCGGAAAGGGCGCGACGCGCACATCGACCGGCTGGCCCTTGCGAACGCGCCCGGAGTCCGTCTCGACCACCCGGAACTCGACCTCGATCGGGTCGAGCGAGACCAGCTCGAAGAGGGGCTGCCCGGAGCGCACGTACTCCCCGCGGCTCACCAGCCTGCGCGCGATCAGCCCGGCAAAGGGGGCGCGCAGCTTCGAGTCGGCCAGCGCCCGGCGGGCCACTCCCAGGTTCGCCTGGGCCGCGAGCAGGCGTGCGCGCGCCGTTGCGAGCTGGGTCGCGGCTTCGTCCACCTGGGCCTGAGAGGCCACGTCGCGCCGTCGGAGCGCCCGGGTGCGACGCAGCGATCGCTCGCGCTCCGTCACGTCGGCGCGCGCCTCCGCGACCCGAGCCTCGGCATCCTCGAGCCGCATCTCCTGTCGATCCGGGTCGATCAGGACGATCTCGGCGCCCGGCTCGACGGAGTCACCCTCGTCGACCAGCACGGCGGTGATCTGGCCATCCACCTCGGCGGCGATCTGCGCCCGGTTCTTGGCGACGAGCTCCCCGGGAGCCTCGATCCGCTCCTGCAGGTCGCGCAGCTCGACGTTCGCGAGCACGACCGGAGCCCCGACGGGCCGGGACTCCTGCGCCTCGGGGCCGCAGCCGAAGAGCAGCCCCGCGAGGGCCAGTCCTCGGCAGACCCGGCTCGCACGGGGCGTCACGAGGACACCTCCGCCGCGGGACCCTCTCGGCGCTTGCGACAGCACGCGAGACCGTGCTCGACCATCTCGAGGGCGACCTCGACCTGGCGCGGGGACCAGGGGAAGTGCGGTCGCCGGACGCGCAGCGAGATCAGCCCGTGAAGCAGCGCCCAGACCGCCTGGAACACACCGTCGAGGTCCGCCTGCCGCAGCCCGCCATCCCGGGAGCGCGCGAGGAGCGCCCCCTCGAGCAGCGCGCGGGCGGACTCGACGGAGGGCGGAGGCGGCGAGGACTCGACGTGCAGCGTCGAGAAGAGCGCGTAGTACTGGGGGTTGTGCAGCCCGAACTCGATGAACGTCCTCACCAGCGACCGAAGATGCTCGCTGCCGTCGTCTCCAGCGCCCAAGGCCCGGAGCTGCTCGAGCAACCTCGCGAAGCCGACCTCGACGACGGCCCGGGTCAGCCCCTCCTTGTCGCCGAAGTGGTGGTAGATGGTCGGGGCCGAGTAGCCGCAACGCTCCGATACGCCACGAATCGAGAGGCTCTGCGGACCCTCGCGGACCAGCAGCTCTTCGGCCGCGGCCAGGATCCGGCGCCGAGCTCCCGCGCGCGCCGGGGTGGACGGGGGGTTCGTCTTCATGCCCTCGGGTTTCTTTATGCCAGTTATAGCTAAGTTAGCGATGTTATATCAGATCTTCGGCGCGCTCGACAGGCCTCCAGAGCGCTAGAATCCGCGGCGTGAGGTTGTCGATCAGTCGCCGGGCGGCCCGGGTGGCGCCCTCTCCGATCCGCACCATGACGCTCGAGTGCGCTCGCGTCGGGGGCCTGAACATGGCGCAGGGGATCTGCGACACGCAGGTTCCCGAGCAGGTCCAGCGCGCTGCGGCCCGGGCCATCGAAGCCGGCCGCAACGTCTACTCGCGCTTCGACGGCACCGAAGAGCTGCGCCAGGAGCTCGCCCGCAAGATGAAGGCACACAACGGCCTCGAGTTCGACCCGGAGGGCGAGATCCTCGTCACCAGCGGCGCTACGGCGGCCTTCTACGTCGCGGCCCTCGCGCTGCTCGACCCCGGGGACGAGGTGATTCTCTTCGAGCCCTGCTACGGCTACCACGTGAACACCCTCCACGCGATCGAGGCGGTCCCCGTATTCGTCGATACGCGCTCTCCGCAATGGGAGATCGTACCCGGCAGCCTCGAGAGGGCGATCGGCCCGAGAACCCGCGCGATCCTCGTCTGCTCTCCTGCGAACCCCTCCGGCAAGGTCTTCTCGCGCGAGGAGCTCGAGCGAATCTCCGAGCTCGCGCAGGCGCATGACCTCTTCGTCTTTACCGACGAGGTGTACGAGCACTTCGTGTTCGACGACCGTGAGCACCTGAGCGCCGCGGCCCTTCCCGGGCTTCGGGAGCGCACGATCACCATCAACGCGCTCTCCAAGACCTTCGCGATCACCGGCTGGCGGATCGGCTGGATCGCAGCCGATGGGCGCTGGTCCCGCGCGATGGGACCCCTGAACGACCTGCTCTACGTGTGTGCACCCACTCCGCTTCAGCTGGGAGCGGCCGCCGGACTCGAGGCGCTCGGAGCGGAGTTCTACACCGGGATCCGCGCCGAGTACCAGCGCAAGCGGGACCAGCTGTGCGGGGCCCTGGAGAGCGCCGGTCTCCCCCCGGTGGTTCCCCAGGGCGCGTACTACGTGCTGGCCGACATCTCCCGGCTCCCGGGAGCCACCGGTCTCGAGCGCGCCATGGCCCTGCTGCGCGAGACCGGGATCGCGACGGTCCCGGGTGAGGCCTTCCTGAGCGGGGAGCGCGCCCACCGCTTGACCCGCTTCTGCTTCGGCAAGACCGACGCCGACCTGGCCGACGCCTGCGCCCGGCTCGAGGCCCTCGCTTCGGGCTTCGCGGCCTGAGGGCGGGCCTCGGTCGCGCGCCCCGAGGGTCCACTAGAAGCGGAACGTGTACACGACCTTCGCGATCAGCTGGGTCCGCGTCGGGACCAGGCTCCGCGAGCCGGTGTCGAAGAACTGTCCCTGGTTGAAGACCAGGAACACGTCGTTTCCCTGCTCGACGATCCAGCGAATCCGGGAGTTCAGTGAGATCTCGTCGGTCACGTTGTCGTACTGGAGGGTGCTCTCCCAGCTCAGGTCGGGATTGACGTTCAGCTGCGTTCGAATCCGGGCGAGTCGCGTGATCACGTCCCCCTCCGGCAGGCGAATGTCGTTCTGGCTGAACTCGAGCGCGGCGAAGAAGTGGGGGCTGGGGCGCAGCTCGAGGGCGGTGACCGTGTCGAAGCGATGCCCGTTGAAGAACTGGCCCACCTCCACGTCGACGATTCCCCGGATGGCTCGTCCTCGCGAGCTCTCCAGCCTCGCGGCGATGCGCTGGAAGGTGGTGCGACCGGTGGGGATGGTGAGCTCCGGGACCCCGGCGGGTAGATCGAAGCCCTCGACCAGGTTCTGCGACTCGACCGAGTAGCGGATCTCCAATATGTCGGTCTGGTTGGTCTCGAAGCGAAGCGCCCTCCAGGTGAGCTTGGCTCGGTCGAGGTCGTGGTGGCGCTGGGTCACCCAGAAGCCGCTGAGCTCGCTGTCCACCGTCCGCAGCCAGGTGTGGGGCCGCACCCGGTAGCGAAAGCGCGCATCGTAGCGGCGAATCCCGGTCTCGATGGCGAATCCGAGCGCTGGGTTGAAGTTCTCCTGCAGCTCGGTGTAGCGGAGCTGCCAGTTCACGATGTCGTTCGGATACTCGAGCTTCGCGCCGACGGAGCCCGAGCGTCCGCGCTGCCCGGGCGTGTAGGTGCGCTGGGCGAAGAAGTCTCCCCGCAGCGTGCGGTTCGTCCGAAAGTGGCTGTTGCGGTAGCGAAAATCGGCTCCGATGAGGGTATTGGCCCGGTTCGTGGCGGGGTCGCCTCGGGTGGCGATCACTCCGAGCGACGACTCGGAGAGCACGTTCAGGGCGGCCCGACCCACGAAGAGGTTCTTGGAGCGGGTCGCGCCGAAGCGCTTCATCTGGACGTCGAGCGCCCCGATGTTGAGGGGACCGAGGCGACCGGTGAGCTTGGCACCGCCGAGCAGCCGGACCTCGTCGCCGTCGACGATCCCGATCCGACGCGAGAAGAAGGGCAGCCCGTTCTCGCTCTGCAGCCCTCCGAACTCGAAGATGCTCGTATCCTGGAGGAAGAAGTCGCGCGTCTCGGGAAAGAAGAGCGAGAAGCGGGTCAGGTTGATCTGGACGTCATCGACGGTCGCCTCCGAGAAGTCCGTGTTCGCCGTGAGGGCTCCCGTGAGCCGCGGCGTGAACTTGTAGAAGAGGTCGCCCCCGGGCCTGCCGATGAAGTCGTTGTCGGGTCCTCGGTCGGCGTCGAAGGTTCGCGTGTCGGACTCGAATCCCCGGTTGCGATCGAAGATCGTGGTCAGCGAGGGCTTCAGGTCGAGCCCGATCCCCTGCTCGATGCCGCGGAGCCCTCGGAGGGTGCCGATCCGTGAGACGTTGATCGAGAAGACGTCGCGCGTGGCAGCCGACCAGCGAATGTCCTCGTTGTTGCGCCGGATGCGGCGTACGAAGTTGAAGCCCCAGGTGTCGGAGGACGGGTCGAAGCTGACCGTCTTGAACGGAATCTCGAGCTCGGCCGTCCAGCCCTGGTCGTCGATTCGCGCCTTGCCGTAGAAGATCCCGTTCCACTCGCGGATGAACCGGGAGTTGCCCTCGATCAGCGCATCGGCCAGCGCCCCGACGGGGTTGATCTCGAAGAAGAAGGCATCGCGGCGGTTGAGGAAGGTGTCGAGGATGATGAAGACGCGATCGTCGGACCGCATGTCGAGGTCGCGGCGCATGACCTTGGCGACGATCTTGTCGGGCTCCGAGTCGAAGCAGCGGATTCCCAGGTAGAGGGAGTCTTTGTCGTAGACGATCCGCACCGACGTGCGCTGCGTCGGGCGGGCTCCCTCGACGGGATCGACCTGCGTCAGCGGGCCGATCTGCGCCGCCTCCTTCCAGGCCGGATCGTCGAGCTTCCCGTCGAGGACCGGGGGAACCTCGACGCGGACCGCCTCTACGCTCGGGGCCTCGCCCTCCGACGCCGCGCTCGCAGGCGCTCCGGGGCTCCAGCGAGGGAGAGCGAGGGAGGCGACGAGCAGGAGCAGGGTGAGGCGCGGCCAGCGAGGGGGCACGGGGCGGGATTGTTGCACACTCGCGCGCTCACCTCTGGCAGGTGGGGCACCAGTGTGTGGCGCGCTGTCCTACGGATGCCCTGCGGATCGCAGTGCCACAGATCCGACAGGCCTCGCCCTTCCGCGCGTAGACGTGGCGCTCGTCCTGGTAGCGACCGTCGCTGCCGTCGGGAGCGACGTAGTCGTTGATGCTCGAGCCTCCGGTCTCGATCGAGCGACCGAGCACCCTTCGGACCTGGCCCGCGAGCGCCTCGCACTCGCGACGGGTGAGGCGATGGGCTCGACGGGTCGGACGGATCCCCGCCCCGAAGAGCGCCTCGTCGGCATAGATGTTCCCCACTCCCGCGATGATGGACTGGTCGAGCAGGAGCGCCTTGATTGCGACCCGGCGACGTCGCGACGCGCGAAAGAGCAGCTCGCCGGTCGCCTCGAGTGCATCCACCCCGAGCCGGTCGAGCCGGGAGTGGGACGCGCCGGGCGCGAGCAGCGCGAGCTTGCCGAACTTGCGAACGTCGCGCAGGTAGACCTCCGGGCCTCCGTCGCGGAAGTGCAGCTCGAGGTGGGTGTGCACGTCGGGGTGAAAGGTCGCCTGTGCCTCGGGCGACAGGCTGGCTCGCGCGCTGGCCGAGAGCAGCCGCAGGCTGGCCGCACCCGCGCCGAAGAGCTGCCCGGTCATGCCCAGGTGCAGCAGCATCCGGCTGCCGTCGTCGAGGCGGGCGACCAGGTACTTGCCGAGTCGGGCGAGGGCCTCGATCCGCCGGCCCGCCAGCCGCTTGCGGACCTGCGTCGGCGGCGTCAGGAAGAAGTAGCTGGGCGGACCCGTGACCACGCGCGAGATCGTCCGGCCTACGAGCAGCGGCTCGATGCGGCGGCGCGTGACCTCGACCTCGGGGAGCTCGGGCAGCCTGCTCCCCCGCCTACTGCCCCGGCGGCCCCGTGGGAACCTCCCGGAAGGCGATCTCCTTGTCGACCCGGATCTCCGGTGGGAGCCGGAGCACGCGCTCGGCGATGATGTTGCGCAGGATCTCGTCGGTTCCCCCGGCGATCCGCAGGCCAGGAGAGCCCAGGTAGGCCATCTGCCAGCTGCCGTCCTGCGGGGCGGTGCCTTCCTGGACCAGCGCCCCGGCCGCTCCCTCGAGGTCGATCGCGAAGGCGGCCATCTGCTGGCGCAGGGGCGCTCCGACCAGCTTGCCGATCGAGTTCTCGGGTCCCGGGGTGGTTCCGCGCGACAGCGCCGTCAGCGTGCGGTAGCCGGTGAACTGGAGCCCACGCAGCTGGACGTAGATGTCTGCGAGGCGCTGCCGGACCCCGGAGTCCTCGATCGCCGGCCGTCCGCCACGCGGGATGCTCCGAGCCAGCTTGAGCAGATCGTCGAACGAGGCCCCTCCGCCCCCGCCGCCGATCGAGGCCCGCTCGTTCATCAGCGTCGTGATCGCGACCCTCCAGCCGTTGCCGACCTCGGAGATCCGGTACTCGTCGGGAATCCTCACGTCGGTGAAGAAGACCTCGTTGAAGCCGGAGGCCCCGCTGATCTGCTTGATCTGGCGGGCCTCGATCCCCGGCGACTCCATGTCGACGACGAAGTAGGTGAGGCCCGCATGCTTCGGAACGTCGGGGTCGTGGCGCGTGACGAGGATGCCCCACTTCGAGTAGTGGGCGCCGGTGGTCCAGATCTTCTGGCCGTTGACGATCCACTCGTCGCCGTCGCGCTTGGCCGTGGTCCGCAGGCCCGCCAGGTCGGAGCCCGCGGCCGGCTCGCTGAAGAGCTGGCACCAGATCTCGTCGCCGCGCGCCATCTTGCGCAGCCAGCGTTCCTTCTGGGCCTCGGTTCCGTGCGTCATGATCGTCGGTCCGGCCATCCCGATCCCGATCCCGAACACGTTGGGCGGAAGGCTGTACTTCGACTCTTCCTGGTTCCAGATCACGTTCTGGATCGGCGTCGCCCCGCGGCCCCCGTACTCCTTGGGCCAGGTCAGGCACGCCCAGCCGTTGTCGAACTTGGTGGCCTGCCACGCCTGGGCCTCGCGGATGGCGCTCTCGTCCTCGCGCTCCGCCATCAGGTTGGGCGGCGCGTCGTCGGGACCTCGGCGCCGTGCGTGCGCGTCCAGGAACGCCCGGGCAGCCGCCCGGAACTCAGCCTCTTCGGGAGTATCGTTGAAGTCCATCTCGTCGTTCCTCCTAGCTCGCGCGCTCGACCCGAGCGATCAGCTTCTCGCGCCACTCCGCGGTGCCCCCGAGGGCCACGGCGAGGCTCATGGCCCGTCGATAGAAGAGGTGGCAGTCGTACTCCCAGGTGAAGCCGACGCCCCCGTGCAGCTGGATGTTCTCCTGGGAGGCCCACTCGTAGGCCTCGCTCGCCGCCACGCGCGAGAGGGCGGCGGCGATCCCCAGCTCGTCGGCCTGGTTCTCGAGCGCCCAGGCTCCGTAGTAGCAGTTCGACCGCGCCAGCTGCAGCTTGGCCCAGATGTCGGCCATGCGGTGCTTGACCGCCTGGAACGACGCGACCGGGCGGCCGAACGCGAAGCGTCCCATCGTCTGGGCGTGCGTCTGCTCGAAGGTGGCGTCGGCGCCCCCGAGCTGCTCGAAGGCCATCAGCACCGCGGCGCGGTCGAGAACCCGCTCGGCCAGCTCCGTGCCCTGCCCGGAGCCCCCCAGCTGCTCCGCGGGCGCGCCGTCGAACTCGATCCGCGCGAGCGAGCGGCTGGGGTCGATCGACTCGATCGGGGTGCGTGAGACACCCGGTCCAGAGAGGTCGACCAGGGCCAGCGACACGCCCCTCCCCTCGTGGGCGGCGACCACGGCGAGGTCCGCGATGTCGCCGTCCAGGACCGGCAGCTTGACTCCGTGGAGCGTGCCGCCCTCGAGTCGGGTCTCGACCGTGCTCGTCTCGAGGCTCCCCGGTCCCTCGGCGATGGCCAGCGTTCCGATGCTCTCCCCGCTCGCCAGCCGGGGCAGGTAGCGGCTCTTCTGCTCCTCCTTGCCCGCCAGCATCAGGGCCTCGGTGGCCAGGTAGACCGAGGGCCCGAAGGGGATGGGCGCCAGCGACCGGCCGATCTCCTCGGCCAGGACCGCCAGCTCCAGCTGACCGAATCCGGCGCCTCCGTACTCCTCCGGGACGGCGGCTCCGAGCCAGCCCATCTCGGCGACACCCTTCCAGAGACCCTCGTCATACGAGCGGTCCGACTCCAGGATCGCGCGCGGCACCTCGAGCGAGCAGTTCTCGGCCAGGAAGTCGCGCGCGGTCTTCTGAAGGAGCTTCTGGTCCTCTGAGAAGTCGAAGTTCATCGTGTTCTCCAGCCTGGGGTTCCGGATCCGCGCGGATTATACGCTCCCGCAGCCCCGATCCGTCGAGGGGGCCGCCAAGGCCTGAAACGTCCTGCTGCCGGGCGACGTACCTGGAGTGTCAGGGGCCCCGAAGGGGCCCGGGAGGATGGAGCATGACCCAGACGGCCAGCTTTCCCGCAGAGCTCGAGCGCGAGCCCGTACGCCTCGTGCACCCGGATCTGGCGACCCGCGAGTGCGCCTGCAGCAGCCTGCGCGCGGCGACCCGCTCCGTGACGCAGCTCTACGATGATGCACTGCGTCCATTCGACCTGAAGGCGACCCAGTTCTCGCTGCTCACCGCGGTGCGGGCGCAAGGTCCCGTGACGATCAAGCGCCTCGCCGAGGCGGGAGTCATGGATCGCACCACGCTCACCCGCAACCTGCGGCCGCTCGAGCGGCGCGGATGGGTGCGGATCGTCCGCGGCACCGACCGTCGCGAGCGGGTCGTGCACCTCTCGCGCGAGGGGCAGCGCATCCTCGAGCAGGCGATGCCCGCCTGGCGGCTCGCGCAGCGGCGCATGTCGGAGCTGCTCGGAGGCAGCCGCCTGGAGCGGATGCTGAAGGATCTCGCCGCGACCGTCGAGGCGACCTGGACCGCCTGACGCGCGCTCCCACTCTCGCATCCCGCACGCCGCAGACCCTGGGGAGCGGCCCGGGCGCGCGCCGGCCGGGGGGTCGGGTCGCGTGGAGGGCGTGATAGCCTCGGGCGCGTGAGCGAGGTCGGGGGGATCCGGCGCGAGGCGGTCTGCGAGTTCTTTCGCACCCGCGTTCCCGGCGCAGAGGGGCCGCTCGAGTTCGAGCAGATCTCGGGCGGGCGCTCGAACATCACCTACCGGGTCTCGGCAGGCGCCTCCGGAGGGAGGCGCGACTGGGTGCTGCGGCGCCCCCCGCTGGGTCACGTGCTTCCGACCGCCCACGACATGGCTCGCGAGTACCGGGTGCTCTCCGCGCTGGCGGACACCCCGGTTCCGACCCCCCGTACGATCGCCCTTTGCGAGGATCCGGCCGTGAACGGGGCGCCCTTCTACGTGATGGAGTACACGCCGGGGGTGATCCTGGGAGACGCCTATCCCGAGACCTACGTCCGCGATCCCGCGGACTGCCGTCGGATCAGCCTGGAGCTGATCGAGACCCTGGTGGCCCTTCACGAGGTGGACTTCGCGGCGGTCGGGCTCGAGGGGTTCGGCCGCCCGGAGGGCTACCTCGAGCGCCAGCTCTCCCGCTGGGCTCGGCAGTGGGAGGGCAACGCCACCGGGCCCCTGCGCGAGATCGATGAGCTGGGCCGCCGCCTGCGCGCGGCGCTCCCCAGGCAGTCCGCGGCCACGATCGTTCATGGCGACTACCGCCTGGGCAACCTGGCCCTCGATCCCGAGCGCCCGGGAAAGGTGCTCGCCGTCTTCGACTGGGAGATGGCCACGCTGGGAGACCCGCTCGCCGATCTCGGCTATACGCTGATCTACTGGGTCGAGGCCGGGGACCTGGCCCCCGATCGGCGGGCGCCCGAGCTGGGGGGCGTGACTGCGCGCCCCGGGTTCCTGACCCGAGACGAGCTCATCGGGGCCTACGCCCGGGCGAGCGGCCGAGACGTGGAGTCGATCGACTTCTACCAGGTGCTGGCCCTTTACAAGCTCGCGGTGATCAGCGAGGGCATCTACAGGCGCTTTCAGCTCGGCAAGACGCTCGGGGAGGGCTTCGAGGGGATGGCTCGCACCACGCAGAAGCTCGCCCAGCGGGCCCTCGAGATCGCGGATCGAGCCGCGGATGCGCATCTCCGCGGCTAGGGGCGATGATCGCCGACGAGGGCCCCGGGGGGCTCTCGCCGCAGCCCGGGGCGGCGCGGGCCCCGGGGGCTGAGGGAGGAGCCGATGCCCGCACCCGTGGGCCGCGACATGGAGTGGACGAGGGCGCAGCTCGAGGAGTGGCTGCGGGATCGGCTGGATGCGACTCGGGTCCGGATCGGCCCGCTGGCGGCCCCCGAAGGCACCGGCTTCTCGAACGACACGCTGCTCTTCGAGGCGCACATCCAGCATCGGGGGCGCGAGCAGAGCCGCGGGCTCGTCGCTCGCATCGAGCCCTCGGGGTTCCCGGTATTTCCCTTCTACGACGTGGGCCACCAGTACCGGATCCAGCGCTCCATCGCGGAGCACTCCCAGGTCCCGGTGGCGCCCATGCTCGGCTACGAGCCGGATCGCAAGGTGCTCGGAGCCCGCTTCTACGTGATGGAACGGCTCGACGGAGTCGTGCCCACCGACAATCCGCCCTACCACCTGGCGGGCTGGATGACGGAGATCTCGGCGGAGAGGCAGCGCGCGATCTGGATGAACGGGCTCGAGGCGATGGCGTCCTTCCACCGCCTGGATCCGAGCACGCTCGAGGTGGGCTTCCTGGCCGCGCCGGGGCTCGGCGAGACGCCGCTCGAGCAGCACCTGGCGTACTACGCGCGCTACTTCGAGTGGGCGCTCCAGGGACGTCCCTTCCCCGTGGCAGAGGCCGCGCTCCACTGGCTCCGGGAGAATCGCCCCAAGGACGAGGAGACCGGGTTCTCGTGGGGGGATGCCCGGATCTCGAACATCCTCTACGCGCGCGACGACCGGCCCCTGGCCCTGCTCGACTGGGAGATGGCGGCGCTCGGAAGTCCGGAGCAGGATCTCGCCTGGTGGATCTTCGTCGATCGGGCCCTCTCGGAAGGGCTCGGTCAGCCGCGTCTGCGCGGGCTCCCCGACACAAGAGAGACGATCGAGCGCTACGAAGCCCTCACGGGTCGTCGCGTGCGTCACCAGCGGTACTACACGATCTGGGCCGGCTTCCGGTTCAGCGTGATCATGGCGCGGATCGCCCAGCAGATGGTCGAGTACGGGGTGCTTCCCATCGAGGAGGGTCGGAAGATGGAGACCGACAACATGGTGAGTCAGCTACTCGCTCGGGACCTGGAGGCCTGAGGCGACCATGGCGATCGTCACGGAGAGCGCCTCGGGGCCGGGTGAGCGTCGGCGCCTGCGGCTCTCGAGCCCAGCGACCCTGGAGGAGATCGGCGAGATCGAGGTCCAGACCTCCGTCGACGTCGCCCACGCGGTGGAGCGTGCACGCCACGCACAGCCGGCATGGGCCGGCCTCGCGATCGAGGAGCGCGCGCGCTTCCTGCGCCGCATGCTCGACGGGGTGCTCGCGCGGCAGGATGAGATCGTGGACGTCGTGGTTCGGGAGTCGGGAAAGCCCCGCAACGAGGCGCGCATGATGGAGGTCTTCTCCGCGTGCGACAGCCTGACCTACTGGACGAGCCATGCGGGTCGGCTGCTGCGCCCCGAGAGGGTGCGTCCCCACGGGCTGCTTCGCTTCGCCAAGACCCTGCGCATCGAGTACCGGCCGCTCGGCGTCGTGGGCGTGATCAGCCCCTGGAATGCGCCGCTGATCCTCTCGCTCGATCCGAGCGTGCAGGCGCTCGTGGCGGGAAACGCAGTCCTGCTCAAGCCCTCCGAGGTGACCCCCTTCTCGGGCGAGCTGCTCGGCGAGCTCTTCGAGGCGGCGGGCCTTCCCGAAGGCATCTTCCAGGTGCTGACCGGCGACGGCGAGACGGGCGCGGCGCTGTGCGCGAGCGGGGTCGACAAGATCTCGTTCACCGGCAGCGTTGCGACGGGCCGCAAGGTGGGGGAAGCCTGCGCGCGGCAGCTGATTCCCTGCACGCTGGAGCTCGGGGGAGACGACCCGATGATCGTGTGTGGGGATGCCGATCTCGAGCGCGCGGCTGCGGGCGCGGTCGCAGGCGCGTTCCTGAATGCCGGCCAGTACTGCTGCGGGACGGAGCGCGTCTACGTGGTCGACGAGATCGCAGGCGCCTTCACCGACCGGGTGCTGCGCCGGGTGGCCGAGCTGCGGCAGGGAAGCGACGGAGAGTTCGATGTCGGCGCCATCTTCCAGGAGCGTCAGCTGGCGGTGATCGAGCGACACGTGAGCGACGCGGTCTCTCGCGGGGCCAAGATCCTGGCCGGAGGACGTCGCAACCCCGCGCTCTCGGGCCTGTACTACGAGCCGACCGTCCTCGTCGACGTCGGCGGCGACATGGAGATCATGCGGGAGGAGACCTTCGGGCCGATCCTGCCGATTCAGAGGGTGCGTGACGAGGACGAGGCCATCCGCTGTGCGAACGACAGTCGGTATGGGCTGGCGGCGACCGTCTGGACCCGCGATCCCGCCCGGGGCCGCGATCTTGCGCGGAGGCTCGAGGCGGGGAGCGTCTGCATCAACGACATGACCGTGACCTACGGTCTGCTCGAGGCGCCCTTTGGAGGCCGAAAGCAGAGCGGGATCGGACAGGTCCATGGCGCCCTGGGATTGCGGGGCTACTGCCACGCCGAGCCGATCATCGCGGATCGTGCCGGCGGCAAGCGATCGCTCTCCCACTATCCCTACACGCTGGCGTCCGACCAGCGAATGAAGCGCTTCCTCAAGATCTGGTTCGGCACTCCACTGGCCCGCTGGCTGTCCTGAACGCGCCGTGGGTCGGCAGCAGCGCGTTTCGCCGCCTGCTAGAGTTCGAGCGAGCGCGAGCGCCGACCGAGC
>JBHHYV010000065.1:0-20893 GCA_046757685.1 Myxococcota bacterium | reverse complement strand
AAGGGACCCTGCACCGAGACCGCGAGGTCCATCAGCCTCTGCTCGAACTCCGAGGCATGCAGCTTGTAGATTCCCGCGGCGGAGCCCGGCTCGTGGCCCTGCGCGACGGCGCGCAACGTCGCGAGGGCCGTCTGCTTCAGCGCCTCGAACTCGACGCGGACCGCGGCGAATCGCTGGCGGAAGACCGGATCTTCCGCCAGGGTTCCGGCTCCTCGTCGGGTCGCGCGGGCGCGGGCGGTGATCCCGGAGAAGAGCGGCTCGTAGGTCAGCACGTCGAAGCTGGCGCCCCGTTCGTGCATGAGCACGTGGTTCGCGATCTTCCAGCCCTGGGTCGGCTCTCCGACCATGTTCGCGACGGGGACCCGCACGTCGGTGAAGAACACCTGGCAGAAGTCCGAGCCCCCGGTGATCTGCTCGAGCGGCGAGACCTCGACTCCGGGGCTGTGCATGTCGATCAGCAGAAAGCCGATCCCGGCGTGCTTGCGGGCCTCGGCATCGGTCCGCACCAGGCAGAACTGCCAGTCGGCCTGCTTGCCGTTGGTGCTCCAGATCTTCTGGCCGTTCACGATGTAGTGGTCGCCATCGAGGACCGCCCGGGTCTGGAGCGACGCCAGGTCGGATCCCGAGTCGGGCTCGGAGTACCCCTGGCACCAGATCTCCTCGGCCGAGACGATCTTGGGCAGAAAGCGCCGCTTCTGCGCGGGGCTCCCGAACTCCATCAGTGCCGGCGCGCACAGGCTCATGCCCAGCAGGTTCACGGTGGGGGGCGCGTCGAGGCGTGCGCGCTCCTCGGCCACGACCATCTCGTGCTGCAGGCTCAAGCCCCGGCCGCCGTACTCGCGCGGCCACTGGATTCCCAGGTAGCCCGCCCGGTAGAGCTCGCGATGCCAGGCCCGCAGGTCATCGAAGCGCGTGTCGGTAACCTCGAAGGGGCTCTGCGAGGTGCCCTCGCGCCACCACGCGGGAATATTGGCCTGCAGCCAGGCGCGGGCCTCGAGGCGGTAGCGCTCGAGGTCCGCGGGCTCGGGGGAAGGCGCGGTCATCGGGGGCTAGTGTCCCGTCCCGGGAGTTCCGAACACTAGTACCCCTCGAGCCGCGCCCAGCGATCGCGGTGGTACACCGAGTCGCCGAGCGTGAGCTCGGCAGCGCGGGCCCGCTTGAGGAAGAAGCCGATCTCCTCCTCGTCGGTCATGCCGATGCCCCCGAACATCTGGACGCCCTCCTCGCCCGAGAGGATGAAGGTGTCCGAAGCGCGCGCCTTGCAGGCACTCACGAGGGCCGGCACGTCGGCGCGATCCTCGTCGATGGCGCGGAGCGCATCCATCACCACCGAGCGCGTCAGCTCGACCTCGCAGAACCACTGCGCCGCGCGATGCTTGAGGGCCTGGAACGAGCCGATCGGAACCCCGAACTGCTTGCGCTCCCTGAGGTAGGCGAGGGTTCGATCGAACGCCTCCTGGATGCCTCCGAGCATCTCGGCCGAGAGCGCCGCCGTCGCCCGGTCGTAGACACGATCGAGCACGTCGGCGGCGCGTCCGACCTCGCCGAGCCGATCGCTGGCGTCCACGTGTACACCCTCGAGCTCCACCGTCGAGGCGTTGCGGCTGTCGACCATGACCTGGCGGGTCACCGTCACCCCCGGCGCGCCCGGATCGACGCGCAGCAGCGTCAGACCCTCTCGGTCTCCGGGAGCCCCCGAGGTACGCGCGAGCACGATCAGGCTGTCCGCCACGTGACCCTCCAGCACGAAGGTCTTGCGGCCCTGCAGGCGGTAGCCATCGGGCACCTCTTCCGCACGGGTGGCGACGCGATAGGGATCGAAGCGCGGGGTCTCCTCGGCGGCGAGCGCCAGGATCAGGTCCCCCGAGCAGATTCCGGGCAGCAGGTCCTTGCGCTGGGACTCGCTGCCCGCCCGCAGCACCACGCCTCCGCCCAGCACGACCGTCGAGAGGAAGGGCGTCGCGACGAGCATGCGACCGAGCTCCTCGAGGACCACGCCGAGCTCGGCGTACCCCAGATCGGCTCCCCCGACCTCCTCGGGGAAGGGAATTCCCGCCCAGCCGAGCTCGGCCATCTGCTTCCAGAGAGGGCGCGAGAACCCGGTCTCGTCCCTCTCGTCCCGGAGCCTTCGCAGCTCCGCTACGGGCGAGTGGTCGCGCACGAACTCGCGCACGCTGTCGCGCAAGAGCTCCTGCTCTTCGGTCAGAATCAGCGGCACCTGACTTCCTCCCCGCTCAGTCCGGTAGACCCAGGACGCGCTTGGCGATGATGTTGAGCTGGATCTCCGAGGTTCCTCCCTCGATCGAGTTGCCCTTCGAGCGCAGCCAGTCCCGCGTCAGCTGGAGCTCGTGCGGCTCGAAGCCCTCGCCCTCCCAGCCGAGCGCCCGCGTGCCCGCGATGCGGGTCCGGAGGTCGCAGCGACGCTTGTTGAGCTCGGTCCCGTAGTACTTGAACATCGAGCTCTCCGCGCCGGGACCGCGCCCCGCACGCGCCGCGTCCGCCGAGCGCCGCAGCGTGGCGTTGAAGCAGACGTTGTCGAGCTGGACGCGAGTGATCGCGTCGCGCAGCACCGCATCGGAGAGCGGACCTTCGGGACAGCCCAGCGAGCTGCGCGCGAGCTCGGTGAAGGCGCGCGCACCCCCGCCGCCGATCAGACCCCCCTGACCCATCCCCGAGATCATGCTCCGCTCGTGCTGGAGCAGGCGCTTGGCGATCGTCCAGCCGCCGTTCTCCTTGCCCACCCGGTTGCGGGCGGGGACGCGCACGTCCTCGAAGAAGGTCTGGCAGAAGGGAGACGATCCGCTGATCAGCTGGATCGGCGCCGTCGAGATGCCGGGAGACTCCATGTCGATCAGCAGGAAGCTGATGCCATCGTGCTTGGGCGCCTCGAAGTCCGTGCGTACGAGACAGAAGATCCAGTCCGAGCGATCCGCAAACGAGGTCCAGATCTTCTGACCCGTGACCCGGTAGGGGTCCCCCTCCGCATCGCTGCCACGGACCGCCTTGCACTGCAGCCCGGCGAGGTCCGATCCCGCGCCGGGCTCGCTGTAGCCCTGGCACCAGCGAATCTCTCCCCGGATCAGCGGGGGCAGGTGCTCGCGCTTCTGCTCGTCGGTTCCGTACTCGAGCAGCACCGGCCCGAGCATCGAAAGCCCGAACGAGACCAGCGGCGGCCGGCAGCCGAGGCTGCGCATCTCCTGCGCGAGCACCTTCGCCTCGTCGGCCGAGAGCCCGCCCCCGCCGTACTCTCTCGGCCAGGTGGGCGCGGTCCAGCCCCGCGCGACCATCCGCTCGCGCCAGAGCGGAAGCTCGGGGTTGGTGTAGCGAGCCTTGCGCCCGCCCCAGACCGCCTCCTCGTCCTCATCGGAGAGGGGCCGTCGCATGGAGGGAGGGCAGTTCTCCTCGAGCCACTTGCGGGTCTCGCTGCGAAAGGTCTCCAGGTCGCTCAAGCGGATTCTCCCCTTGTCAGGCGCTCTTGGGACTCCGGGGCCGGGGGCCGGGCCCGCCAGACGGGCGTCGCCCGGCCAGAGGTGCCCGCGCGCCGGGGCGCGTATCATACGCAATATGAGAGCCATCCGGAGTCTGCTGGGTCTGGACTCCGACCCGGTCCGGACCCAGGACGATGCCGATACCGCCACCGTCCGACGGATCGCCCGCGAGCTGGACCGGATGGACCCCGACGAGGCCCGAAGTCTGGCCGCCTTCGCCTACGTCTTGGCGCGCGTCGCGAACGCGGACCTCGACGTCCGCGAGGAGGAGGTGCGGGAGATGGAGCGCATCGTCGCCGAGACCGGGGGGCTCACGAGCGCCCAGGCCGCCCTCGTGGTCCAGATCGCCCGGCTCCAGGCCACCCGTCGCGGGGGAACCGAGGACTATCTCGTCACTCGCCAGTACCGGGAGCTCTCCACGCGAGAGCAGCGCCTCGGCCTGATCCGATGCCTGTTCGCGATCGCGGCGGCCGACGCCTCGATCACCCAGGACGAGAACGCGGTCATCAGCCAGATCGGCAACGAGCTCGGGCTGACCCCGCGCGAGGTCACGGCGATCCGCGGCGGCTTCCGGGAGCACCTGGCGGCGTTGCGCCCGACCGCCGCCGAGAAGCGCCGATCCTGAGCCGCGTGAAGAACCCCGCCGACCTCGGATCGCTGGGAGAGGATGTCCCGTTGCTCGAGGGGATCCGCACCACGCGGGCGATCCGACGCCTGCGCCCGGATCCGGTGCCCGCGGAGCTGATTCGCAAGGTCTGCGAGGCGGGGACCTTCGCCCCGAGCGGGGGCAACCGACAGCCGTGGCGCTTCGTCGCGGTCACCGATCCGGAGCGGCGGCGGTGGGTCGCGGATCGCTATCGGCCGACGTTCCTCGAGTACCTGGCGCCCGCAGTCGAGGCGTCGCGCGCTCCGGACTTTCCCGAGGCGAAGCGGCGCATGCAGGCGGCTGCCATCCACCTTGCCACCCACCTGCACGAGGTGCCGGTCCACCTCTTCGTGGCCGGGTGGACCCGCCGCGGCCGGCCGCAGACCCAGGCGCTCTTTCCCTGTGTGCAGAACATCCTGCTCGCCTGCCGGGCGGTGGGCCTTGGCGCGTCGCTCACCACCCTGCATCGCTCCTTCGGCAAGGAGTGCGACCGCTGGCTCGGCCTGCCCGAGGAGTGCCCCAGCTGCGCCCTGATTCCGATCGGCTGGCCCGCGGGCCGCTACGGACGGCCCCCCAGACGGCCCGTCGACGAGTCGCTGTTCTGGGAGCGCTACACGGGCGAGGGCTCACGGGACTGAGGGCACGCCGCAGCCGCCGCACGGGTGGACCCGGGCTCAGTGTCGGGAGAAGGCGCCGGCTCGGGATTCGCGTCGCCCGCACCACGGGCAGAACCTCCAGTAGGCGCGCGAGACCGGCCAGCGGCAGCGCGGACAGCGGTCGCTGAGCTCCGGGTCGCTCCAGGGCCGGCGTGGCTTGCGCTTGCAGAGCGGGCAGTAGCGCATGTAGCGGCGCAGCTGGCCGGGGCAGCCCGGCCGCGCGCAGGGCCGCTCTGCGAGCGGGTCGGGCGGGGGCCGGCGGCCGTTGCCCGCGAAGCGGCCGGCGTGGCACCAGGGGCAGGCGGTCCACTCCGGCCGAACACCCCGCTCGCACTCCGGACACACGAGCCCGTAGCGCGTCACGTTGCGAAACGAGTTGGCCCGGCTGCCACACCACGGACAGACCGACATCGCCTCGGCGATCGGGCCCTCGCAGCGGTGGCAGAGGTAGCGCAGCTGAAGCGCCCGTCCGTGGCGCCTCCGGAACCACTCCGCCTCGACCTCGAGGGGCGAGCGCAGCGGGGGGCGTGTGCGGCGCGACCGCCGACGCGGCGCCCCGCCGGCGCGAACCTCGACCTGCTCCTGCGCGCGCAGGAACGCGGCGAGGAATCGACCGGCGTCGGCGTAGCGCCGCTCCGGGTCGAACTCGGCCGCCCTGCGCAGCACGGGCTGGAGCGGGGCCGGCACCTTGCGCCTGAAACGATCGAAGCGGTCCGGTGGCCACTCGAAGGGCCAGGTCGGAAGGACTCCGGTCAAGAGCTCATAGGCGACGAGCCCCAGCGAGAAGACGTCCGACGCCCGGGTGGGACGACCGTAGGCCTGCTCCGGCGCGATGTAGCCGAGCGACCCGGCGTCGCTGTAGAGCCGCGTCTTTCGCGCGACCAGGGCGGAGGCGTCGAAATCGCAGAGCACCGCACGGCCGTCGTCGAAGATCAGCACGTTCTCGGGCTTGACGTCGCGGTGGATCACCCCCTGCGCGTGGGCGTGGGCCAGGCCCGCCGCCACCTCCCGGACCACGCGCAGCGCCATCCGTCCCGAGCGCCAGGCGCCCCGGACGTCGAGCAGGGAGCCTCGCGCAAGGTCGCAGGCGAGCACGAAGCGACCCCCGAGCCAGTCCGCGTTGCGAATCCGCAGGATGTGGGGATGCTCGAGCCGGCTCGCGATGCGCGCCTCACGTTCGATCGAGCTGCGACCGAACTCGCCGAGCGCGCTCGGCGACGCGATCTTCAGCGCGACGTCTCGCGCCTCGACCGTATCGCGCGCCTTCCAGACCTCCCCGAAGCCGCCCCGCCCCAGGCGGCGCTCGAGACGATACTTTCCCAGACGCGATCCGCGCCGCAAAATCTGGGCCAGGGGGCCCTCCTAGCTGTACATCAACCGCGTCAGGAACTCTGCGACGCAGCCGGGCTTCGCTTCGCCCTCGATCTCGACGGTCACCTTCTGCTTCAGCTGCAGGGTTCCCGGTCCCTTGGGCTCCACCGCGATCAGCTCGCGCCGGGCGCGCACCCGCGAGTCGACCTTGACCGGCGCCGGAAAGCGCACCCGGTCGAGACCGTAGTTCACGCCCATGTACACACCCTCGTACGCCGCGGGATCGGCCGCCGGGATGCTCGTCTGCAGGAATGGAAGGAGCGAGAGCGTCAGGAACCCGTGGGCGACCGTCACCTGGTAGGGCGAGAGCTTCGCCGCCTGCTCGGGGTCGGTGTGGATGAACTGGTGGTCGCCGGTCGCCTCCGCGAAGAGGTCGATCTGATCCTGCGTGACCCGGTGCCACGCCCCGGGAGCGTCTTCCTGGCCCGCCTGCTTCTGGAACCGCTCGAGCGCGGCCTCTGCCTTCGTCGCCATCTCTCTCCTCCTGCGCCGTGTTCGCCTGGGACGGTTAATACCAGCCGGGTCCCCCCGAGGCGAGCTGCGCGCCGCCGGCTCCTCCCGGGTATCATGGCGCCATGACCGGGATCCGCCTCTACCACAACCCGCGCTGCTCCAAGAGTCGGGCCGCGCTGGCCCTGCTGCGCGAGCGCGGCGTGGAGCCCGAGATCGTGGAGTACCTGCGGGAGCCTCCCTCGCGCGCCGAGCTCGAGACGCTGGCGCGGCGGCTGGGTCTCGAGCCGTGCGAGTGGGTCCGTCGAGGCGAGGCGGCCTTCGGCGAGGCGAGCCTCAGCGACGCGAGTGGGGCGGACGAGATCCTCGACGCGATGCTGCGCCACCCGATCCTGATCGAGCGGCCGATCGCCGTCTCGGGCGAGCGGGCCGTCGTCGGAAGACCCCCCGAACGCGTTCTCGAGCTGCTCACCGAGTGAGCGCCGGGCAGCGACGGTGATCGGGAGCTGCCGAGAGAGTGCGATCTCCACCGAGGAGCCGCTGGCGGGAAGCGCGGGATCTGCCGACTTCTGGTTCGGAATCGCCTGGCCCAAGCCGCACTGGGATCCGCTGGATGCCGCACGCTCTCGGGGTCTGCCCGAAGCGCTCGCTCGCATCGCGAGCGAGCCGAGCGTGCCCCCGCGCAGGGTCGCGATCCGGGTCTTCCAGAGAGGCCCGGGAGCCTCGCGAGACCCGGTCGAGCTCGTGGCGCTGGAGACCTCGACCGGCCGCAGCGCAAGGGTTCGCCGGGCGCCTCTCGACCGACTCGAGCCGCTGATGAGGAGCTTCCTCGGCGGCCAGTCGATCGGACCGCCGCTCCAGCGGCCCCTCCTGCTCGTGTGCAGCGACGGCCGTCACGACCGCTGCTGCGCCCTGCACGGAAGGCGGCTCTTCGGAGCGCTGCGTCGGGCCGCCCCAGCCGGTCTCGAGGTCGCGGAGTCGAGCCACCTGGGGGGCCATCGGTTCGCGCCCACGGTCCTGGTCCTTCCCGAGGGCCGCCTCTATGGTCGCCTGTCGCCGGCCGATGCACCGATGTTTCTCGAGGCGATCGAGAGCGGCCGGATCCCGGGTACCTTCGACCGGGGCCGCATCTCCCAGTCCGAGCTCGCGCAGCTCGCGGAGGCCGCGGTTCGGGAGCGCGTCGGCGATCACGCGTCGGTCCGGGTCGAGGCTGCGGGCCCACCGGTCGACGGGCGCCCCACCGCGCAGCTCTACGTCCGTACCCCGAGCGGGCGGCTGGAGGTGCGCTGTCGGCTCCGCGAGTTCTGCGGCCGAGCCAGCTGCGACGCGCCCGAGGAGCCTCGTTCGCGCTGGACGGTCTCTGCGGTGGAGTTCGTCCTCTAGCGAGCCGAGAGAGAGGGTGCAGACCGAGGGCCCCTCGCTGGGCCCCGCAGCTCGAGGAGTATGATCCGCGCCGATGCGGCTCGCGCTGATCAGCTGGAACCTTCATGGAGCGCCCCCGGCGTCCCGCATCATCCCGCGCCTGCGGGCCGTCGCACGCGAGATCGAGCGGCGGTCCCCGGATGTCGTCCTGCTACAGGAGGTCTGGACGAGGGTGCAGGGTCGGCTGATCTCGCGACGGCTCCCGGGCTACGTGAGGATCGACCCACCGATCGACGGCTGGCTGCGAACCGGAGGGTTGCTGACGCTGGTGTCGCGTGCCTCGGGTCTGCACGTCCTCGGATCGCACTTCGAGCCCTACACCGCACACGCCCCTTCCTGGAAGCTCTGGGAGGGCGATGGCCTCGCCCACAAGGGGATGCTGACCGTGGACCTGGCGCTCGACTCCGAGCGCCTGTCGGTGACGAATACCCACCTGCAGGCCAGCTACCGGCGCGGCGGGTACCGCCAGGTGCGTGCGGCACAGCTCGAGCAGCTGCGCTCGGCGGTGGCGAGGGTGGACGAGGGCGTCCCGACCCTGCTCGGCGGCGACCTGAACACCCACCCGCACGAAGATGACCTGTGGGGCAATCTCCGGAACGAGACGCTGGACCTGACTCGCAGCTATCGCGAACGCTGCGGCTGCGGCACGTCGGTGGGAGGCAACGGCTGGATCGACTACGTGCTGGCCCGCCGCGACCCCGAGTGGTCGATCGACGCCACGCGCGTCGATCGAATCCTGTCGCGAGAGCTCGACGATCCCTACTCCGACCACCAGGGACTCGACCTGCAGATCGAGATCCAGCGGACCCGGAGCGCGCGTGCGGCAGGGACGCTCGAGCGGATCCTCGCGCCGGCGACCCGGCGGGCGTGGCTGGCGGAGCTCGCGCGCCTGCTCGTCCGCGGGCCCCTCGGGTGAGGCGCGGAGCCGCCCTCCTCGTCGCCCTGGCGGCGGCGGCGACGACGGCAGCCGGGACCGCGGCACCGCTCGACGAGGACGCGATCCCGGGTGACTCGGCCGAGGCGGTGCGCACCTCGAGGGCCCGGCGCGCGCTGCTCGAGTCTCCGCAGGCCGTCTCGGTGGTCGACCGGGAGGAGCTCAGCCGCGGGCGACCGGGTCTGGGGCTGAACGAGGCACTCGACGGGGTGCCGGGGGTCCTCGCGCAGTCGGCAGAGAACTTCGCACAGGATCCCAGGATCTCGATCCGCGGCTACGGCGCCCGGGCACCCTTCGGAATTCGCGGCCTCCGCGTCTACCTGGACGGAGTCCCGACCACCCTCGCGGATGGTCAGACCGAGGTCGACTCCCTCGACCTGGCCTTCGTCGATCGGGTCGAGGTGCTGCGAAGCTCCTCCTCCGCACTGTTCGGAAGCGGCGGCGGCGTGCTCTCGCTCACGACGCCGGAGCCCACCCAGGAGCCGACGCTGCGGGTGCGCAGCGTCTTCGGCTCCCACCTGCTCGCCCGCTACGAGGCGCTCGCGACCGGGACCGTGGGGTCGATCGGCTGGGTGGCGGGCGGCGCACAGACGCGCCTCGGCGGCTATCGCAACCACTCCCATGCGCGCCAGTACTCGGCCCTGCTCAAGCTCGAGCGCCGCTTCTCGGATGGTACGCGCCTGCGGCTGCATCTCTCCGGAGTACGCGCGCCCACCGCCCAGGATCCGGGCGGTCTGCGGAGCGACCAGGTGGCATCGAGCCGTCGCCAGGCCCGGCCGGAAGCCCTGCGCTTCGATACGGGGGAGTGGCTGCACCAGGAGCGGGTGGCCTTCGACGTCGAGCGACCGCTCCTGGGATCGCGGGGCTCGGGGAGCTCCGCTCGCTCGAGGGACGCTCCCGGTCTCGCGCTTCGAGCGCGCGGCTACCTGCTCCGCCGCCGATTCCGGAACTCGCTGCCCACCTCGTCCCGGGGGCGGGTGGCGCTGGAGCGGTGGGCGGGAGGGGGCTCGGTGGTCCTGTCCGGTCCGCTCTACCGGGGCCGCTGGGTGACGGGGATCGACGTCGACCTCCAACGCGACGACCGGCGGCGCTTCGACAACCTGGACGGTGTGCGCGGGCCCCTGCGCCTCGACCAGCGCGAGGCCGTGCGCGCCGTCGGAGCGTTCGGTCAGACGGAGTGGCGGCTCGGCGCCGGGCTCGGGCTGGTGATGGGTCTACGCTACGACTGGAGCGAGTACGTCGCCGGAGACCACCTGGAGGCCGACGGCGATCAGTCGAGTCGCTTTCGCCTTCGCGAGCTCTCGCCCCGGCTGGGCCTCTACCTCGATCGGTCCCCGCACGCGCTGCTCTATGCAAACCTGCTCTCGAGCTTCCGGCCTCCCACCACGACCGAGCTTGCGCCCGATCCTGTGCTCGGGGGAGGGTTCGCGAGGGGGCTCCGCGCGGAACGCTCCCGTGGCCTCGAGATCGGAGTGCGCGGCCGACTCGGGGAGCGGCTCTTCTACGACACCGCTCTCTACTACCTTCGGATTCGAGACGCGATCGTGACCTTCGACCCCGGGGTCGGTCCGCGCCGGGCGCGCAACGCGGGGGACGTTCGCCGGATGGGCTTCGAGCTGGGGCTCGGCGCCCTCCTGGGAGCCGGCCTCGAGACGAGGCTGGCGTATACCTGGTCTCGATTTCGCTATCGCGACTTCAGGATCTCTCCGACCCAGGCCTTCGGGGGCCGCCGCGAGGTCGGCACTCCACGCCAGCAGCTGAATGCGGAGCTACGCTGGCGACATCCCTCGGGGCTGTGGGCGGTCCTCGCCCTGCGCCACCTCTCCGACATTCCGGTCGACGACGCCAACACCCTCGAGAGTCCAGGCGCCACCCTCTCCGATCTCAGGCTGGGCTTCGACTGGCGGCGCGGGTCCGTCCTCTGGCGGCCCTTCGTAGCCGTTCGCAACTGGTCCAACGTGGGCTACGACGGGCAGCTGCGACCCAACGCCTTCGGCGGTCGGAGCTTCGAGCCCGCGGCACGGCGAGAGATTCGGCTCGGGCTCGAGGTGCGGCTCGGCGCTGGCCCCGGGGCGAGCGCCGCTCCGCGAGCGTCCTGATCGGCACCCGTCCGTCGGCGCCGCCGCCTCCGCCTGTCGGGATCCAGGCAGATCGGGCACCGGGCCGTCGGAATCCCGTCGGCAGGATTCGAGAGGGGCGATCTCGACCGGGCGATCGGGAGCCTCGTTGCGCGCGCACAGCCCCCGCCGCCGCCCAGCGGGTGACAGGCGGCGACGTCGTGGCCGAAGGCACGCCGGTTGCACAGCGCGGGCGGCATGTTCTGCCGCCGGATCCTCGCTGCCACGGCCATCGTTGCCGCCCCGGTCTCTGCCGCGCGTGCAGTCGAGGGCACGCCCGGCCCCTCGGCGAACGCCGTCCGAAGCGATGCCGAGCGCAGGCTCGACCGGGCCTTCCAGGCGAGGGTCGCGGCGTGGGTCGAGGAGTCCCTCGTCGCCGACGAGATCGACGCCGCCCTCTCCAGGCTCCCCGAACCTGCACCGCACCGCTCCGTCGAGACCCTCGACCGGCTCGTCGCCAGGGAGATCCAGCGCGACCGGGGCCCCACGACCCTTCCCAGGATCGCCCGGCCGGGCCTCGTCGCCCCGGGCATCCAGGGCGAGGCACTTCGTGCCGCCCAGCTCTACGCTCACCACCAGGTGGACGAGGCGCTCGCGATCCTGCGAGAGCTCGACGCGCGCGACGATCCCGCGGGGGCCCACATCCTCCTTCAGGTCCGCGAGACGCGGGGGATCGGACCCCTGCCGCTGCTCACACTCGACTTCATCGACGCCTACCGCCGAGCGATCCGCCTCCAGCGGGAAGGGGCGATGGCGGAGCGCGCACGTCTCCGAATCGGCCAGCTCTATCTGTCGATCCGCTTCTATCGCGAGGCCGTCGCTGCGCTCGTCGGGCTGCTCGAGCGGGACATCGGAGAGGGCTTCCGCCGCTCGGCCAGGCTCTCGCTCGTCGAGGCGGCGCTCCTGGATCGCCAGCCGCAGCTGGCACTCGACACGCTCGATCGCATCGACCTGTCGAGCGTGGGGCTCGAGACCCACCGCTGGGTCGGGGAGCGGCGTGGAGATGCGCTGATGGATCTGCGCCGCTATCGCGAGGCCGAGGCGGCGTACCAGAGCTCCGTCGACGACGGGGGTCGCGACGACGCGACCGACCCGCGACTGGGGCTCAAGCTCGCACTGGCGCATCTCGAGAGCCGCTGGCCGCGCCGGGCTCCCATCGTCCTGGAGCGGGTCCTAGAGGCCGATCCCGAGCCTCGCCAGGCGGCACTCGCGGAGCTCCTGTTCGCGCGTGCGCTGCGGAGCGTCGGCGACTACCGGGGCGCTCTCGAGCATGCCCACCGCGCCACGACTCACGGCGACGACTCGACGCTCCGGGCTCTGGCGGCGGGGAGCAGCATCGAGGCGGGACGACTCGGGGGCGGTGAGGGCGTGAGCCTGCCTCCGGAGGCCTCGACGTGGGTGAGCGGGACACCCCGCAGTCCTGCGCAGGGCCTGCTGACCTTCGAGACCTTGATGGTCGAGGACTCCTCGAGCTCCGGCGGAGGAGTCGACGACGAGCTCGAGAAGCTCGGCGCCCTCTTCCTGTCGCTGCCGCGCGGAGCGGTCCGGACGCTGGTCGGCCAGGAGCTTGCCGACCGGGCACGGGCGGGGCTGCGGTCCCTGCTGGCCCGCGCTCCTTCCGGCTCCCGGGGCAGCGCCGCGGAAGAGGGTCCCGCGGTGTCTCCGAGGGCGACGCGCGAGACGCTCGTACGCTGGCTGGGGTCGGCCCGGCTCGACGACGACGCAGTCCTGCTCGCCACGGAGGCGTTCTGGCGCATGGGAGACCGGGCGAGCTGTGCACGCTGGGCCCGGATCCTTCGTGAGCGTGAGCTGCGCCCGCTGGAGAGAGGGCTCGCGACCTGGCGAGGGGTCTCCTGCTCACCGGTGACGCAGCCGACACCGGCCTACGCCGGGCGACTTCTCCGAGAGGCGGAGCAGGGCGACGCGGGGGCCTTCGCTCTCGCCCTCGCGTCTCTCGCTGCCGAGATCTTCGTGGAGCGCGGAGAGCCCGATCGCGCGATCTCGATCTACAAGCGATCTCTCGAGTCGATCGCCGAGCCGCGCCTGGCCGGCCCCATCGGGATTCGCACGGGAATGCTGCTCGGCCGCCAGCGGCACGCTGCCCTGGCGATTCCCCGCCTGCGGCGCGGAATCGCTCGACTCGACGGTGCTCTCGCCCACGATCCACTCCGCTCCGTCGGTGTGCTCACGCTGCTGCGTCTCGCGCGACGCGTCGAGGACCGCGGACTCGTCCGGCACATCCTGAAGGCCGAGGTCACACGCGCCGACTCCTGGTGGAGCTCGGCGTTCCGCTACATCGGCTTTCGAGCCGGCGTGCTGCGTCCCCCGACGGGCTCGAGCCTGTTCACGGTCGCGGCCGCCGAGCTCCAGCGCGCGGAGCGCGTGCGCCTGGGTCTTCCCCCCGCGGGGGCACCGGAGGGCGCGTCGCCATGATCGGTCTGCTCGAGATCTCGCGGCCGGGTCTGGCTCGGACCGCCCTGGCGCACACCGCCCAGGCGGTCGTGCCGCTCTGCGACTCCGCCGAGGCGCTCGCCGCCATCGCCGAGGATCGGATCTCGGGACTGATCGCAGAGGTCGAAGGCCTGTCCGATCTCGAGCCGCAGCTGCTCGGCACCGCATCCCGAGCGCGACTCCCGGTGCTCGTCGTCGCGCGCGATCGGAGCATCGGGGCGGCGGTCGAGGCGCTGCGCGCAGGAGCCAGTGACTACCTGGCCTCTCCTTTCGAGGTCGAGAGCTTTCAGCGAGCGGTCGACCGGCTGACATGCGCGGCCCGCGCTCCAGAGATCTCGCGACGGGTTCGGGATGCCTTCGTAACCTCGGATCCCGAGCTCCGCGAGACCCTCGACCTGGTGGCCTCGATTGCGGCGACCGATGCGACGCTGC
The DNA here is from genome assembly GCA_046757685.1 of Myxococcota bacterium. Taxonomy (GTDB): domain Bacteria; phylum Myxococcota_A; class UBA9160; order SZUA-336; family SZUA-336; genus JBHHYV01. The sequence goes on along the minus strand of JBHHYV010000065.1, from coordinate 6,926 downwards.
TGATCGAGGGCGAGAGCGGAACCGGAAAGGAGCTGCTCGCACGCTTCGTGCACGAGCGCTCCGCTCGCTGCGACCGGGAGCTGGTGTCGATCAACTGCGCGGCCCTTCCGGCGGGATTGCTCGAGAGCGAGCTCTTCGGGCACGAGCGCGGTGCCTTCACGGGAGCCTTCGCGCGCGTGCTGGGAAAGTTCGAGCTGGCCCACGGCACGACGATCCTCCTCGACGAGATCGGCGAGCTGGAGCTGGGCCTGCAGGCCAAGCTGCTGCGCGTCTTGCAGGAGAAGCAGGTGCAGCGACTCGGCGCACGGGCGCCCGTGGACGTCGACTTCCGCCTGGTCGCGACGACCAACCGCAACCTGGCCAGCGAGACTCGCGCCGGTCGCTTTCGCGAGGACCTCTACTACCGGCTGAACGTCATCCCGGTTCGCCTCAAGCCCCTCCGGGAGCGCATCGAGGACATCCCGCTGCTGATCCGCCACTTCGTCGCCACGTACGCACGCCGCAACGACTCCATGCCCCGCTTCACCCCCGCGGCCCTGCGAGCGCTCTCCGCCCACGCGTGGCCCGGGAACGTGCGCGAGCTCGAGAACCTGGTCCAGAGAGTGCTCCTGACCCTGCCCGGCAGGGACATCGCGCCCGCGGACCTCGGGCTGGGCGGCACGAATCTCGCGCCGGAGCCGCGGGTCGACGCTCCTCCGAAGTCACCGGCGCGCGACGCCGACGGCGAGAGCGCGCACCCTCCGCTCGGAACCATCCGCGAGATGGAGCGCTGGCTGATCGGCGAGACGCTCCGACGCATGCACGGCAACCGTACGCGCGCATCCAGGGAGCTCGGGATCAGCCTGCGAACGCTGCGGAACAAGATCCACGAGTACGCGATCGACGACCCCGACACGCTGCCGCGGACGGGCGTCGGCCGGTCCCACAGGGCCCGGCAGTTCCTGCCGGGCGCGCCATGAGTGGGCAGGGTCTGCCGGCGAGACGGCGCACCCGGGACACGCCGGGCGCTGCTGTCACGGGGCCGCTCCGGCACGGCGATTGCTCCGCCAGTCTCGAAGCCTGCTTCGCAGAGAACCGGATGGAGGTCCGAGCGCCATGCCGCTGATTCCAGACCCCACGGCTCGAGCGGTCGAGCGCGCGCTGGCCTTTCGAGATCGGCGCCAGGGCGCGATCGCTTCGAACATCGCCAACGCCAACACTCCGGGCTATCGCGCCTTCGACCTGCTCCTGCGGGCCCGGATGGAGGGAGGCGCGGCACTGGCGCCGCGGAGGACCGACCCGCGGCACCTCTCGGCCGGAGGCTCGAGCAATGCACTCGGAGTCGAGGTCGAGCGATCCCGGGAGCCCACGCGGCTGGACGGCAACAACGTCGAGCTCGAGGGAGAGCTGATGAAGCTGCTCGAGAACCGGACCCTCTACCTGGCCGGGATGGAGCTGATGGACCGCTGGAAGAACCTTGGCGCCATCGCGAGGACCACCCGATGAGCTTTCTCTCCTCACTCGCGATCTCGGCCTCGGGGCTGCGCGCGGAGCGGCTGCGCGTCGACCTGGCCAGCGCCAACCTCGCGAACGCCAACTCCACGCGCACGGCCGAAGGCGGACCCTATCGACGGCGGGACCCGGTCCTGGTCGCCTCGCCGGTCGCGAGCCCCTTCGGTCCGGCCCTGGATCAGGCGCTCCGCAAGGTCAACGTCCACCAGATCGTGGTCGACTCGCGTCCCCCGCGCGAGGTCTTCGATCCCGGCCACCCCGACGCGGACGCGAACGGCATCGTACGCATGCCCAACGTCCGGACCGTCGAGGAGGTCGCCAATCTGCTCAACGCGGCTCGATCCTACGAGGCCAACCTGACCGCGATCACCGCGAGCCGATCCATGGCGGAGCGCGCCTTGCGGCTCGGGAGAATCGGCTGATGGCGATCGACCCGATTGGCTCCGGAGCCGGAGCCGGGCCCCTCGGCCCGAGTGAGACGAGGGCCGGCGGGGAGCGCTTCGCCGACGCGCTCACCCGGATGCTCCGCGATGTCAACCGCGACCAGCTGGTGGCGAAGCAGAAGATGGAGAGCCTCATCGTGGAGGGCAAGGGCTCGATCCACGACGCGATGGTCGCCATGACGAAGGCCGAGGGCTCCTTCCGCCTCCTCATGCAGATGCGAAACCGGATCGTCGAGGGCGTGAACGAGTTGCTGAGGACGCAGATCTAGCGTGACCACCTTGCTCCAACGACTCTCCACCCTCTGGGGCCGGCTGCCCGCCTCGCAGCGGGCGGCCCTCGCCTCCGCGCTGGCCGTGACCGCAGGGGTGCTCTCCCTGCTCGTCTACCTCGCCGGCCAGCCCTCGTTCGTGACGCTCTATGCGGACCTCGAGCCGCAGGACGCGACCCGCATCCTCGACGCCCTCGAGAGCCAGCAGGTTCCGCATCGCCTCAGCCGGGCGGGCACCGCGATCGAGGTTCCGAGCGACAAGGTCTACGAGCTGCGGCTCCAGCTCGCATCCCAGGGCCTGCCCAGCTCGGGAACGGTCGGCTTCGAGGTCTTCGACAAGAGTGACCTCGGAGCGACGCCCTTCCAGCAGCGGATCCGCTTCCGGCGCGCGATCGAGGGTGAGCTGGGGCGCACCATCTCGAGGCTCGAGCCGATCCAGTGGGCCCGCGTCCACATCAGCCTTCCAGAACGCTCCGCCTTCAAGCGTGATCGACAGGCCCCGAGCGCGGCCGTCGTGGTCAGCCTGCGTCCCGGCCGTGCGCTCGATGGGTCCGAAGCGCGTGGCATCGCCCACCTGATCTCGGGAGCCGTCGAGGGGCTCGAGACCAAGCAGATCACGATCGTCGATGCCCAGGGAAGGACGCTGCTGCGCCCCTCGGGCGGTGAAGACGCTGCGCTCGCCGCTTCGGCGCTGGACGTCCGCCGCGGGCTCGAGCGGGAGCTGACCGCTCGCGCGCAGTCGCTGCTCGATGCGGCCCTGGGCGCCGGACACTCCGTGATCACGGTCGCGGCCACGATCGATCGCCGCCGGATCGACGCGACCCAGGAGCGCGTCAACCCCGACGAGAGCGCAGTGGTCTCGGAGCAGAGGGTCGAGGAGGTCCGTTCGGAGCCCTCGAGCCAGAGCGGCGGCATCCCGGGCACCCGCTCGAACGTGCCCCCCGGAGGCGCGGGAGACGAGTCCGGAGCGGGTCAGTCGAACGAGACCGTGACCCGGGAGACCACCAACTTCGAGATCAGTCGATCTCGCAGCCACACCGTGGTTCCGATCGGCTCGCTCAAGAAGCTGTCCGTCGCGGTCCTCGTCGACGGTACCTACAGCACCCCCGAGGCGGCGGCGGGCGAGCCGCGCCCCGCTCCGGTCTACGCGCCACGCACCCAGGAGGAGCTGAGCCAGATCGAGGAGATCGTCAAGCGCTCGGTCGGCTTCGACGAGGACCGGGGGGACTCGATCCGCGTCGAGAACCTGGAGTTCCGCTCCCCCCTGGCAGACGTCCCGGTCGAGGACCTGCCCCTGTGGCAGCGGCCCGAGCTCTTCGTGCTGCTTCCCTCCGTGATGAAGATGCTCGCCGTGCTCGGGGGCATCATCCTGCTGGTCTTCTTCGTTCTCCGCCCGATGGTCCGCCAGCTCATGACCCTTCCGGCGCTGGAGGTGACGGCCGGGGGCGCCGCAGAGGCGGGAGCCGCGACTGGAGAGGGCGCCGGACTGGCCCTGTCGGCACGGCCTCCCGACCTCTCGATCCCACTCTCCAAGGATGACGCCAAGCTCGTAGCCGACGCGGTGAAGCAGTGGCTGCGGGAGTAGGCGGCCGCCGCCGCGTCACGGGCCCGATGAAGGTCGCCCTGCTGCTGCGTCTGCTGGAGGAGGAGGTGGCGCTGGAACTCGTCAAGCACCTCGACGACCGCGACATCGCGCGAATCCACCGCGCGGATGCCGACCTGGGAACGGCCGACGAGGGACTGCTGCAGCAGGTCGCCGCCGACTTCCGGACGAGGATCAGCCAGGGAAGCGGAACCCGCACCGGCCCTCGCATCGAGTCGCTGGTTCGACGCGCGTTCCAGGGAGATCGCGTCGATGTGATCCTCGGCGCCGGCCAGGCGGACCTGGGAAGGATCGAGGACACGCTGGCGGGCGTCGACACCAAGGTGACCGCCCGGATCCTGGCCCGCGAGTACCCGCAGACCGCGGCGATGGTCCTCTCCCAGATCAACTCCCAGGAGGCGGTCGAGATTCTCGAGGCGCTCCCGGACGAGATCCGGGTCGAGGTCGTCATGCGGCTGGCCCGCCTCGAGAGCGTCTCGGAGGAGATGCTGGTGGCCCTCAACCGGGCGCTCTCGCGCGAGCTGTCCGGGTTCGAGACGGCCAGCAACGCCCACGAGATGGGCGGCATCGACCTGACCGTGAAGATCTTCAACCAGCTCGACCGCGCGAGCGAGCAGAGCCTGATGGACGCAGTGGAGGAGCGCGACTCCGAGCTCGCCAACGCCATCCGCGAGCGGATGTTCATCTACGAGGACCTGCGGCGCATCGACGACCGGGGGATCCAGTCGATTCTGCGCAACGTCGAGAACCAGACGCTCGTCCTGGCGCTCAAGGGATCGACCGAGGAGATGAAGGACCTCTTCCTGCGCAACGTATCGCAGCGCGTCGCCTCGTCCCTGGTCGAGGATCTCGAGACGATGGGACCGGTCAGGCTGAGCGAGGTGGAGGGAGCGCAGCAGAAGATCGCGAATGCGGCGCGCGAGCTCGTCGATCGCGGCGAGGTGATGATGGAGGGTCGGGGCGACGATGTCCTCGTCTGAGCTGCTCAAGCGCCCGGCCTGGATCGACCTGCAGCGGGAGACCCCGCCCGGGAAGGTGGACGACTTCGTCGAGACCTCGGACTTCGAGACCGTGGCGCGCACCTCCCAGATCCTGCAGGCGCCCGACGAAGCCTTCCGCAACGGGCTGATCGAGGGTGAGCAGCGCGGCCGAGCCGCCGCGCACAAGGAGCTGGAGCCCGTCGTCGCCGAGCTCCGGGAGCTGGGACATGCGCTCGCCTCGCTGCGCGCCGATCGCCTGCACGCGCTCGAGGGAGAGCTGATCGAGATCGCCTGTGAGCTCGCGCGACGGATCCTGCACGCCGAGCTCCGCGAGCCCCACGACGCAGTGGTCCGGCTCGCGCGCGTCTGTCTCGAGGAGGCGGCGGGTGAGAGCGGGCTCGTGCTCCGCGTGTCCCCCGTCGAGCTCGACCTGGTGCGGACCCATGCAGCCGAGCTCGAGCTCGACCTGGCGGACGGCGGCGTCTCGATCCAGGCCGATGCGAGCCTCCAGCCGGGGAACGTCGTCCTCGAGACGGCGACCCGCTGCATCGACGGTCGGCCGGACCGCATCCTGGACCATGGCGAGGCGATCGGCGCGATCTCGCTCGAGCGCGTCGAGCCGATTCGACCCGAGTCGCCCGAGCCTCCCGCCTCGGCCCGGGACACGGCCGCAGGGACCGGAGAGCACGCATGAGCGAGCTCCAGCTCGTCGAGGCGGTGCTTTCCCCGGTGGCGGGAGGCCGCGTGACCGGGGTGCGCGGGCTGATCTCGACCGCGTCCGGGCTCGACCTGCCCGTCGGGGCCGAGGTCGAGATCGAGGGTCCCGCAGCGCCCATCCCCGCCACGGTCGTGGGCTTCGGGGAGGGGGGCGTCCAGCTGATGCCGCTCGCGGCCACGCGAGGGATCTCGGCCGGCCAGCGGGTCTGGCCCGCTCGGGAGCGCGCGCTCCTACCGGGAGGGGACGCGCTCCTGGGGCGGGTGATCGATCCGCTCGGAGCGCCGCTCGACGGCGGTCCAGCGCTGCCCCGCGCCGCAGGAATCCCGCTCTACCGGGAGCCGATCTCGCCGCTCCAGCGCCCGATGCTCGACACCCCGCTCGACGTGGGAGTGCGCTCGATCAATGCGGCGACCACGTTGGCACGGGGCCAGCGGATCGGCCTGTTCGCCGGTCCGGGCGTCGGCAAGAGCACGCTGCTCGGCATGATGGTCCGGGGGACGAACGCGGACGTTCGGGTGATCGCGCTGATCGGCGAACGGGGACGCGAGGTCCGGGAGTTCGTCGACCGCGAGCTGGGCGATGCCCTCGCCTCGAGTGTCGTCGTGGCCGTCACCTCGGACCGCTCTCCCCTGCTGCGCATGCGCGGGGCCTGGGCCGCGACGGCCATCGCCGAGGCCTTTCGCGATCGCGGGCGAGACGTGCTGCTGCTCGTGGACTCGATCACGCGCTTCGCCTACGCGGCACGAGAGGTCGGCCTGGCGCGGGGCGAGCCCGCGACCACGCGCGGCTACACGCCCAGCGTCTTCGCAGAGCTGCCGGTCCTGCTCGAGCGTGCGGGACGGACGGAGCACGGCAGCATCACCGGGATCTACTCCGTGCTCGTCGAAGGGGATGAAGAGGACGACCCGCTGGCCGAAGCCCTGCGCGCGATCCTCGACGGCCACATCGTGCTCTCGCGCGCGCTTGCCGAGCGCGGCCACTTTCCGGCGGTCGACGTCCTCGCGAGCGTCAGTCGCGCCATGCCCCACGTCAGCGACGCCGCCCATCGCGAGGCGGCGCAGGCCCTGCGAGGTCTGCTGGCCGCCTATCGGGACGCGGAGGACCTGATCCAGGTCGGTGCCTACGCGAAGGGATCCGATCCGCGGGTGGACCGCGCGATCGAACGGCGCGATGCCATCGAGGCGTTCCTGCGCCAGGAGACCGGAGCCCGGGCCTCCCTGCCCGAGTCGATCGAGGCGCTCACTCGCGCGCTCGGAGACGCAGCATGAAGCGGCGAACCCGACTCGCGGTGATCGCGCGGCTCGCCCGGCGCGACGAGGGCCTCGCGCTGGCAGGCTATGCCTCGACGCGCGCCGCGACCCGCACCGCGGAGACCCACCTCACCGCGACGCGAGTCGACGCCGATCGCGCCCTCGAAGAGGC
>JBHHYV010000064.1:0-21214 GCA_046757685.1 Myxococcota bacterium | reverse complement strand
CGCGCCCTTCCCGACGCTCTCGGAGAGTCACGACCGGGGCGGCGGCTTGCGAGCGTCGAAGGGGTCGGGGATCCTGCCGGCGATGCCACAGGCTGCGCTCGACCGCCTCGTCGAGCTCCTCGACCTGGAGGAGCTCGAGGTCAACATCTTTCGTGCCGAGAGCCCTCCCGAAGATCGCCAGAGGGTCTTCGGGGGTCAGGTCGCGGGCCAGGCCCTGGTGGCGGCGGGACGCACGGTCCAGGAGCGCTTCGTGCACTCGCTGCACGCCTACTTTCTGAGACCCGGCGATCCGACGCGACCCATCCTCTACGAGGTCGACCGGATTCGCGACGGCCGGAGCTTTACCACGCGGCGCGTGGTCGCGATCCAGCGCGGGCGAGCGATCTTCAACCTGTCCGCCTCGTTTCATCTTCGCGAGCCGGGCCTGGAGCACCAGAGCTCGATGCCCGAGGTGCCCGACCCCGAGAGCCTGCCCCGCTTCGAGGAGCGCATGGCGCCCTACCTGGCCCGTCCCCCCGGGGACTGGGGGGAGTGGCTCGAACGCGAGCGCCCGATCGACACGCGTTCGGTCGATCCCATCGACCCCTTCCATCCCGACAAGTGCCCTCCGACCGACCGGGTCTGGATACGGGCCGATGGGCGACTGCCCGAGGATCCCCTGCTGCACGCGTGCGTGCTCGCCTATGCCTCGGACCTGACGCTTCTCGACGTGGCGCTGCGACCCCACGGGATCGCCTGGAGCGATGGACACGTGATGTGCGCGAGCCTGGACCACGCGATGTGGTTCCATCGTCCCTTTCGCGCGGACGCGTGGCTGCTCTACGCCCAGGAGAGCTCCGCCGCCGCGGGCGCGCGTGGGTTCACGACGGGCGAGGTCTTCACCCGTGACGGTCAGCTGGTCGCTTCCGTCGCCCAGGAGGGCCTGATCCGACCCGTGGATCCAGCCGCATGATCGTCATCACCGGGGGCGCCGGCTTCATCGGATCGAACCTCGTCCGGGCCCTGAACGAGCAGCGCCGGCGGCGCGACCTGGTCGTCGTGGACGACCTGACCGACGGCCGCAAGATCCGCAACCTGGCGGACCTCGACATCCTGGACCTGATCGACCGTGACGCCTTCCTCGACGCGCTCGAACGCGACGAGGGGCCCGGCGAGAAGCCCGAGGTCATCTTCCACCTGGGCGCCTGCTCGACGACCACCGAGTGGGACGGCCGCGCGATGCTGCGCACCAACTACGACTACTCCAAGGCGCTCCTCGCCTGGGCGCAGGCTCATGCCGTCCCCCTGATCTACGCCTCCTCCGCCTCGGTCTACGGGAACGGGAGCACCTTCGTAGAGGAACGCCGCTACGAGCATCCGCTGAATCCCTACGCCTACTCGAAGTTCCTCTTCGACGAAGCCGTGCGCCGGAGCCTCCCCACCCGGACCGCACAGATCGTCGGCCTGCGCTACTTCAACGTCTATGGTCCGGGCGAAGCCCACAAGGGGGAGCAGGCCAGCGTTGCCTACAAGCTCCACAGGCAGCTCGAAAGCGGGGAGTCGGTGCGCCTCTTCGAGGGAACCGGCGGATACGCGAACGGCGAGCAGAGACGCGACTTCGTCTGGGTGGGAGACGCCGCTGCGGTGAACCTGTGGTTCTGGGAGCGGCCGGACCGGTCGGGCATCTTCAACGTCGGGACCGGTCGGGCGCAGCCCTTCAATGACGTCGCCCGTGCGGTGATCGCCTTTCATGGACGGGGCCGCATCGAGTACATCCCGCTCCCCGAGGGGCTGCGCGCCGCCTACCAGAGTCACACCCAGGCGGACCTGTCGCGGCTCCGCCAGGCCGGCTACCGGGGCGAGTTCCTGTCGGTGGAGCAGGGGGTGAAGCGCTATCTCGAGGCCCTCGCGGGCGAGGCGGCGAAGCGCTAATCCCCAAGCCCGCTCTCTCCGAATACGGAGAGGGCGACGGGGGGGAGAGGGAAGCCGGCGATGGATCTCTACAGCGCCGCCCGACGGTTCTCCAGGCCCTTCGAGATCCGCGAGCGGATCTCGGAGTGGTGCCCCCCGATCGGCGCGCACGGGGCCATTGGCGACGGCTTCACCTGCGCCCTGGTGCGGCCCGACGGCGCGATCGACTGGCTCTGCCTGCCGAGGTTCGACTCGCCGTCGGTCTTCGCGGGCCTGCTCGACCCGAACCGAGGGGGGATGACGGCCGTCACCCCGCGACGGCGGCCCTTCGAGAGCCTTCAGCGCTACGACCCCGACACCAACGTGCTCGAGACGCTCTTCCGGATCCCGGACCAGGGCGTCGTGCGGCTGACCGACTTCATGCCGTGGACCAACGACCCGCGCGCAGCGATTCACGAGGTCCACCGGAGGATCGAGTGCCGCGAGGGAGCGGCCGATCTCGAGGCCCTCTTCGACCCGCGCTTCGACTACGGCCGCGATCCGGGCGAGCTGGAGCTTGGCGAGCACGGAGCCCTGGCGCGCAGCCGTTCCGGCGAGACGCTCGCCTGCGTGCTCTCCAACGGCGAGAGATTCACCCGCTCCGAGGGAGGCGGGGTCCACTCGCACTTCCGGCTCCAGGCCGGCCAGTTCCGCTGGATGGTCCTGTCCTGGGGAGCGCCCCAGCCGGAGCCGGTGACGGCCTACCGGCCCTTCGACCAGCTCCGACAGACCCGACACGCCTGGCGCGAGTGGTCGCGCCTGCTCCACTACGATGGTCCCTGGCGACACCACGTGCTGCGCTCCGCCCTGGCGCTGAAGCTGCTGATCTACCAGCCCTCGGGTGCGATGGTGGCAGCGCCGACGACGTCCCTCCCCGAGTGGCCGGGGGGCACGAGAAACTGGGACTACCGCTACGCATGGACGCGCGACGCCGCGCTCGGAATCGGCGCCGCGAACCGGATCGGCTACTCGCGCGAGGCCACCGAGTTCTTCCACTTCGTGCGCGATACCCTCGACCAGCGCCACTCGCTCGAGGTGGTGTACCGGGTCGATGGGCAGCCCGTGCACGAGGAGAGCGAGCTCGGGCACCTGGCGGGCTACGCGGGGTCGGTTCCCGTGCGGATCGGCAACGAAGCGCGGGGGCAGCGGCAGCTCGACACCGCGGGAGCCCTGGTCAACGCGGCCTTCACCTATGCGTCCTTCGGAGGCTCGCTGACCCTGCGCGCCTGGCGGCACCTGCGAGACGTCGTCGAGGCCGTCTGTCAGAGCTGGTCCAAGCCGGACCACGGCCTCTGGGAGGTGCGTGACGAGCCGCGTCACAACGTGCACTCGAAGCTGATGAGCTGGGTCGCGCTGGACCGCGCACGACGACTGGCCCCCCTCTTCGGGGACCAGGCTCGCATCGCGACCTGGTCCTGCGAGGCCGATCGCATCCGGGAGCAGATTCTGACGCACGGCCTCGACCCGAGCGGGCGTCACTTCGTGAGCACGCTCGGCGGAACCGAGCCCGATGCCTCGCTCCTGCTGCTGCCCATTCACGGGCTGCTCTCGCCCTCGAACGAGCGGGTGCAGGCCACGATCGACTGGGTTCGCGGGGAGCTCGGCTGCGGCCCCTTCCTCCGGCGCTACCGGAGTGAGGACGGGGTCGGCGGACCGGAGGGAGCGTTCGTGCTGTGCGGCTTCTGGCTGGCCGAGGTGCTGGCCCTGGCGGGACGCCTCGACGAGGCGCAGGAGATCTTCGTGGCCCATGCGGAGGCGTCCAACCACGTGGGTCTGCTGGCCGAAGAGCTCGATCCCAGCTCCGGGGCGCTGCTCGGGAACTTCCCCCAGGCCTTCAGTCACCTGGGCCTGATCAACGCGGCCACTCGGATCGATCGCGGGCTGCGCCGCCGCGACGAAGGCACTCCCACCGGGCTCCGTTTCATCGTCGATTCCTGAGCGAGGCCCGCGCCTCGCGGCCGCAGGTGCTCCGCCCGCCAGCTCGCCACGGGCGGGGCGGCCGGCCGGCCACTCTCCTACATTGGCGGGGCCCCATGGAGCTTCGAGCCGAGGTCCGCAACCTGCGCGAGTACGTCGCGATTCCGTCCGTCAACCCGATGGGTCGCGACGACCTCCCCGCGGAGATCTGCGGGGAGGGGCGCTACGCCGAGCACCTCGAGCTGCAGCTCCGGCGGCTCGGCCTGGACGTGGAGATCCTGGGGCCCGCCGAGCGACCCTCCGTGATCGCCTGGGCGGGGAGCGCGCGGGATCGGGACACCCTGCTCGTCGCCTCCCACCTGGACACCGTTCCGGTCGACGGCATGGAGATCGATCCCTTCGACCCCCGCATCGTCGGAGACCGCCTCTACGGCCGAGGGTCGTGCGATACCAAGGCGGGCATGGCGGCCCTGGTCTCCGCCCTCGAGGCCGTGCTGGCGAGCGGAACGCTGCGCCGCAACCTGATCGTGGTCGGAGAGTCGGACGAGGAGCTCGGGAGCATCGGAGCACGCGCGGTGATCGATCGGCTGCGCGCGCTGCCTCGCCGGCCGGACTGGTCGCTCGCCACGGAGCCGACGGAGCTGCAGCTGGTCCACCGCCACAAGGGCGTGGTCCACGCGCGCCTCTGCGCGCGGGGAGTCGCCGGGCACAGCTCCGACCCGGCGAGCGGTCGCAACGCGATCGTCCAGCTGGCTCACGCGGTCCTCTCGCTCGAGCAGCTCGCGAGCGACCTCCTCGAGCGGCGCGATCCGTCCCTGGGACCGGCGACCCTGTCGATCGGCACGATCGGGGGCGGCACGGCTCCGAACGTGATTCCGGATCGCGCGGAGCTGGTGCTCGACCGCCGTGTCCTGCCACGCGAGGAGGCGGACCAGGTGCGCGCCGAGATCGAGACACGCCTGGCCCGCGACGGGGTGGACGAGGTCCGCGTGACGGCGTGTGAGCTGCGGAAGGCGCCGCTCTCCACGCGAGCCGATCATCCCGCGATCCGCCAGTGCTCGAGCGCGCTGGTGAGTGCGGGTCGCGAGCCCGTGCTCGCGACAGCGGCCTTTGGCACCGACGCCGGGGTCTTCGAGGCGGCCGGAATCCCCGGGGTGGTGCTCGGCCCGGGCTCGATCGCCTAGGCGCATACCGTCGGGGAGTTCGTCCCGCTGCAGGAGGTCGAGGCCATGGCCTCGATCTTCCGGGCGCTTCTCGAGGTGAGCGGCCGCTGACCTCGGGCGGGGCGATTTGTCGCAGCCGGCCCTCGTGTGAGACGATTCGAGACGGCTCTCGCGACCGGGGTGGAGAGGGAGGCTGGAAGGAGTGACGCGGCGCAACGGCACCGCGGCTCCCAGCGCCTTCGACCCGACCCGAGGGTTCGAATCGACCGCGTAGAGCCCGTGGCACCCCCCTTGCACGGCGCAGCCGGTCGAGAGCTATCCCGGCTCCCGCGCCGGGGGGGAGGAACGATTGATGGCACACCTAGCACCGCGGCCCCGACCAGGGCGCGCGACCTCGATTGCCGCAGCCCTGCTTGCGGCCCTGGGCCTGGTCTCGACTCCGGGGATCGCGCCCGCCGAGACCCTGCAGCAGGTCATGCAACGTAGGGGTTTGACCCCAGAGAACGTGCTCGCGGCGGCGAAGACCTACGTTCCGACGGGCAAACGCGACGACTTCCTCGTGTTCTCCTCGGGGGGCCAGAGCGGTCAGGTGATCGTCTATGGCATCCCGTCGATGCGGATCCTCAAGTACATCGCGGTCTTCACACCCGAGCCGTGGCAGGGCTACGGCTTCGAGGAGAACTCCAAGCGGGTGCTGGCCGAGGGTCGGATCAACGGCAAGGACCTCCACTGGGGAGACACGCACCATCCGGCACTCTCCGAGACCCATGGCGACTACGATGGCCAGTTCCTCTTCATCAACGACAAGTCCAACCCCCGGATCGCCGTCATCAACCTGAGGAGCTTCGAGACCGAGCAGATCGTCGTCAATCCGGTCTTCCAGTCCGAGCACGGGGGCGTCTTCGCGAGCCCGAATACCGACTACGTCATGGAGGCGGCGCAATACCCCGCCCCCCTGGGCGGCGAGTACGCACCCCTGGAGTTCTTCAACGAGAAGTATCGCGGCGGGGTGACCTACTGGAAGTTCGACCGCGAGAAGGGCCGGCTCGATCCGAAGCAGTCCTTCTCGATCGAGCTTCCCCCGTACACGCAGGATCTCTCGGACTTCGGAAAGGGCCCGAGCGACGGCTGGTCGTTCACCAACTCCTTCTGCAGTGAGCGCTACGTCGGCGGGATCGCGCGCGGTCGTCCCCCCTTCGAAGCGGGATGCTCCGCCAAGGACACCGACTACCTGCACGTGATCCACTGGAAGAAGGCGATCCAGGTCGTCCAGGCCGGCAAGTTCACCCGGATCCACGGCCACCGGGTGATCCCCCTGGCGACCGCGGCGAAGGAAGGCCTGGTGTTCCTGGTTCCGGAGCCCAAGAGCCCCCACGGCGTCGACGTGACCCCGGACGGGAACTTCCTGACCGTGAGCGGAAAGCTCGACAGTCACGTCTCGGTCTACGACTTCCAGAAGATCAAGGCGGCGATCGAGGCCAAGGACTTCGCCGACACCGATCCCTACGGCCTGCCGATCCTGGACATGAAGAAGGTGCTCCATACCCAGGTCCAGCTGGGGCTGGGTCCCCTGCACACCCAGTACGGGTCCCGCAAGGGAGTCGCCTACACCTCGCTCTACGTCGACTCGATGATCGCCAAGTGGAACTTCCTCACCGGAAAGCTGATCGAGCGCATCCCGATCCACTACAACGTCGGGCATCTGATGACGATGCACGGAGATACCGTGCACCCCCGTGGACACTACCTGGTGGCGCTCAACAAGCTGGCGATCGACCGCTTCAATCCCGTCGGGCCGCTGCACCCCCAGAACCACCAGCTGATCGACATCAGCGGCGACAAGATGTCGCTGCTCTACGACATGCCGATCGGTCTGGGGGAGCCGCACTACGCGGTGGGGATCGAGGCCAAGCTGATCAAGCCCCTGATTCGCTACAAGAGCGGCACCGATACCCGCACCCTGACGCGCTCTCCCTTCAAGACCCGCGCGGGCGAGGAGCGGATCACGCGCGACGGCCACAAGGTCGAGGTCTTCGGCACGCTGATCCGTTCCCACATCACTCCGGAGATCATCGAGGTGAACCAGGGGGATGACGTCACCATCCACCTGAGCAACCTCGAGCGTGCGGAGGACGAGACCCACGGCTTCACGATCGACAAGTACGACGTCCACGGATCGTTCGAGCCCGGCGAGACCTCTACGGTCCACCTGGTGGCCGATACGGCCGGGGTCTTCCCCTACTACTGCACCGAGTTCTGCTCGGCGCTCCACCTGGAGATGGAGGGCTACCTGCTCGTCAAGCCGAAGGGCTACAAGGCCCAGGTCGGCAAGCTCATGCCCAAGGAGAAGTACAGCCAGGCCGACTACCAGAAGCAGCTGGCCGCCAACGAGCAGACCCAGAAGGTGATCGACGGCGTCGTGGCGTTCATCACGAGCCGCAACTACAAGGACTTCCCCGAGGTCGTGGCGCTGATGAGCGATGCGACCGACCAGCTGGACAAGATCCCCGACGTCAAGGAGAAGGCGGAGGAAGCCGCCAACCGCGGGGACTGGCACAACGCGACCCTCTGGGCGGGCCAGTGGTGGCAGTACCAGGTCAAGGCCGCCGACATCGGACTTCGCGCAAAGACCTACCTGGAGCAGCACGGCGCGCGACCCGTAAAGTGAGCCCCGGGGGGGGCTCCTGCGGGGAGCCCCCCCGGCCTCTCCCGGCACTCGAGAAGACAAGGAGAGAGAGGGGGATGCGTATCTGGACCCCTGGAATCGTGACGGCAGCCGTGCTGGCGCTCGGCCTCGGCTCCGTCGCCCTGGATTCGATTGCGGCAGAGGGTAGAGCCGCTGCGAGCGCCCCGTCCTCCGCGAACGCCGCGAACCCCGCGAACGAGCCCGCCCTCGATGGCGCGAAGCTCTACCGCGAGAAGACCTGCATCGCCTGCCACGGACCCGACGCCAAGACTCCGATCCTGCCGGAGTATCCCCGGCTGGCGGGACAGAACGAAGCCTACATCGCGCGCCAGATCCGGGACATCAAGAGTGGAGCGCGCTCGAACGGGAATACCGCCGCGATGCGCGGAGTGCTATTCCTGGTCAACGACCGCGAGATCGATGCACTCGCTCATTACCTATCTGGGCTCCAGCCATGAACGGCGAGCCGGGAGGACCCATGGAGATTCGCTGGAAGGCCGCTTCGCTCGTTTGCAGCTTGCTGCTCTCGCTGCTCGCGGGAGGGACCGCCTGGGCGCAGTCGCAGCCGAAGGCCAAGGGCATCGAGTCGGAGGGCTACGTCTGGAACAAGCTGGTGGGAGAGGAAGCCGCTGCGCTCAAGCTCAAGGGCAACGTCGAGAACGGCGAGGAGATCTTCGAGGTCTGCTCGGCCTGCCATCTGCCGAGCGGCTCGGGGCGCCCCGACGGCACCTTTCCCCAGCTGGTCGGCCAGCACTCCACGGTGATCATCAAGCAGATCGCCGACATCCGCGCCGGGCGGCGTGACAACCCGATCATGTACCCCTTTGCCAAGACGCTGAACGATGCCCAGGATCTGGCCGACGTCGCGGCCTACATCCAGACGCTGCCGATCCCTTCGAACAACGGCAAGGGCCCGGAAAAGAACCTGGAGCGCGCGGCCGCCCTGTACCAGAAGAACTGCGTTCGCTGCCACCAGGACCACGGGCAGGGAAACGCCGAGAAGTTCTATCCGGTGCTGGCGGGCCAGCACTACAAGTACCTGCTGCGACAGATCCGCGACATCAAGGCCGGCCGACGGCGCAATGCGAACCCCGACATGGTGAAGGTGGTCTCCAAGATCGACGACGACGACCTGAAGATCCTGGTCGACTACATGTCCAGGCTCAAGTGGCCCGAGCGCCAGCCGGGCCACTAGCGCGAGCAGAGAGGCAGACGTGGCCACACAGCGTGCTCTCGTCTTCCGGCTGTGGATCCTTGCCGGACTCCTCCTCATGGTCGGCTCCTACTACAGCCCCATGTGGTGGGTCTCCCTCAAGGCGCCCAACTATCCGGAGGCGACCTTCCCCGACGGCGTTCGGATCGAGATGCACTGGAACGCCGTCACCAACGGCTGCAAGTCGATCGGCCGCGAAGAGGTCGAGGAGGAGGAGCCGCTCGACTGTGTCCACGAGATGAACACGATCAATCACTACATCGGAATGGAGCCGATCGAGCGCGGCGCCCGCCTCGAGTTCGCCGCCGCCCCCTACCTTTTCGTCGCCATGGGCGCGATGCTGGTCGTCCTGCTCTTCTACTCGGGACCGTTGTGGTGGCTCCTGGCGATTCCCGCGATCCTGGCTCCGCTCGCCTTCGTCGCCGACTTCGCGTTCTGGCTGCGCTGGTTCGGGCACCATCTTCGGCCCTGGGCCGCCTTCACCGTAAAGCCCTTCATGCCGACCGTGCTCGGCGAGGGACGCGTGGCCCAGTTCAGCACCTTCTCCTATCCGAGCTACGGGATGGCGCTCTCGATCGGCTCCTCGATCTGCCTGATCCTGGGAGTCCTGATCCGCCGCCGCGCGCTGCGGGAAGAGCCCGAGCCATGAGCCTCGCGGGCGCGCACCGCGCGCTCGGGTCGACCGCGGGGCTCGTGCTCGCACTCGGCGGGCTCGCGGCGCCCGGAGACGCGCTCCCGTCCGCGCCCGCTTCCCTGCAGGACCTCGTCGACGCGACCCCGGCCGGCGGAGAGTTGGCTCCGCCGCCCGGGGCCTACCACGGATCGGTCGTCCTGCGGCGACCGATCCAGATCGATGGCCGGGGGCGCGTCACCATCGACGCGGGGGGAGAGGGAACGGTCCTGCGGATCCAGACCGACGGTGCCCTCGTGCGGGGTCTGCGACTGGTCCACTCCGGCGCCAACCACGACCACCTCGACGCGGGCATCCAGGTCCGCGGAGATCGCAACCGGATCGAGGACAACCGGATCGAGGACTGCCTCTTCGGAATCGACCTCAAGCAGGCGGATCACAACCGGATCCGCCACAACCGGATCCGCTCGAAGCCGCTGCCGCTCGGGATTCGCGGAGACGGGATCCGCCTCTGGTACAGCAAGGCGAACCGGATCGTCGGCAACGACGTCACACGCGTGCGGGACGTGGTGGTCTGGTACTCGGGTGAGAACTGGATCGCCCACAATCGGATTCGCGATAGTCGCTACGGCCTGCATCTGATGTACTCGCATCAGAACTCCCTGGTCGAGAACCGGTTCGAGCGGAACTCGGTGGGGATCTTCCTGATGTACAGCAATGATGTGACGGCGAGGGGAAACGAGATCATCGCATCGTCGGGACCGACGGGAATGGGACTGGGAGTGAAGGAGGCCAGCGACATCACGCTGGAGGACAACTCGATCGTCTACTCCGCGCGCGGGCTCTACCTGGACGTCTCGCCCTACGACCCGGACAGCACCAATACGATCCGCGGAAACCGCTTCGCCTTCAACGGGGTGGGAATTACCTTCCACAGCAACCGGGTCGGAAACCGCCTCATCGACAACCGCTTCTACGGGAACTTCAGGCAGGTCACCGTCGACGATGGCAGCACCGCGAACCGCAACGAGTGGCGGGGGAACGCCTGGGACGACTACCGGGGCTTCGATCTCGACGGCGACGGCATTGGAGACGCGCCCTACGAGCTCTACAGCTTCGCCGACCGCATCTGGATCGAGAGGCCCGAGGCCGCCTTCTTCCGCGGCTCGCCGGTGCTGGAGCTGATCGACTTCCTCGACCGGCTGGCCCCCTTCTCGAACCCGCAGCGGGTCCTTCGCGACCCGCGCCCGCGGATGGCCGGCGCGACGCATTCCCGGGAGGCGGCTCGGTGAGCGCACGCGCGCGCAAGGCGCGCGGCCGGCGAAGCCGGAAGCAGGAGGAGCGCCGGAAGATCCTGCGAGCGGCCGTCACCGCGATCGGACTCTTCGTGCTCCAGCCCCTGCTCTCGCTGGCGGAGAGGCTGCGCTCCGGGCCGCCGCGCCTGCGACCCCCCGGAGCGCTTCCCGAGCCACAGTTCCTCGGCGCCTGCATCAAGTGCGGCCAGTGCGTGCAGGTCTGCCCGGTCCAGGCCCCCCTCCTCGCGGACGCGACCGACGGCCTGGGAACCGGGGCGCCCTATATCGATGCGCGCGCACAGGCTTGTGACTTCTCGTGTGATGCCCTCTCCTGCATCCTCGCCTGTCCGACCGAAGCGCTCAGCCACGTCATCCGGACCAAGGAGGAGGTGAGGGCGGGCTTCGCCCGGCTGTCGCGTCCCGATGCGTGCCTCGCGCGCCAGGGCAAGGGCTTTCATGGCAAGGCGCGCGGCCCCGCCTTCGCGGGGCGCCTCCGCTACTCGGAGATCGACCGTTGGCATCCCCTCCCCGTGCGTGAGCATGCCTACGACCGGGAGACCTGCGACCTCTGCGTCCTGCAATGCCCGATCGGCCACTCGGCGCTCCGCCTCTCTCCGCTCGAGGCCGCGCCCGCGAGCGAGGAGAGCTCCGACTCCCCGGCGGGTGCGCGATTCACCCCCGAGGTGCTCCAGGGCTGCGTGGGCTGTGGCGTGTGCGAGATGATCTGTCCCACGGACCCGCCCGCGATCACGGTGGACGCGCGCTCCCGGCCGGGCCTCTCCCTCCCGGGCGCGGCCGCGCGGACATGAGCTTCGGCGACTCGCTCCTCGAGGCGCTCGGCCGGGCGCCACGCCGGCCGACCCACCCGAACGAGGCCGCGCAGGTGCTGCATGGCCTCAAGCGGGGCCGGGGAATGCGGGTGACGCGCCTCCTGGAGGAGATTCGTGCGAACCCGCGCCGCCCGGTGTGGCGCCACCGGCGCTGGGCGGTCCTGATCGGGATCAACCTCGCCTTCACGGCCTCCTACTGGCTCGACATCCAGATTCTCGAGGGATCCCTGACCGCGTCCCGTCTGCTCGGATTCCACCTGGCCGATCCCTACTCGACCGCACTGGTCGCACTCTCGGAGCGCCGCCTTCCCGTGAACCTGCTGATCGGGGCCGCGACCGTCTCGCTCGTCTGGGGGATCCTCGGAGGCCGCGCATACTGCGCGTGGGTATGCCCCTACCATCTGGTCGCCGAGTGGGCGGAGCTGCTCCACAGCTGGCTCGCGGAGCGCAAGATCGTGCGCGACCATCCGCTTCATCGCGGGGTCCGGACGCTGCTCTGGATCGCCTTCGCCGCGCTCGCGCTCGCCACGGGAAGGACGCTCTTCCTCACCCTGAACCCGATCGGGATCCTGAGCCGGGCGGTGGTGTATGGACCGAGCCTGGCCCTGCTCTGGGTGCTCCTGCTCCTCGCGATCGAGATCGTCTACTCGCGCCGCGCCTGGTGTCGCTACGTGTGCCCGATCGGTCTGACCTACGGCCTGATCGGGGCGAAGGCGCCCGTCCGCATCGTCTACAATCTGGAGACCTGTGCACACGAGGGGGAGTGTCGAAAGGTCTGCGAGGTTCCCCACGTCCTCGATCCCACCATCAAGGGTCGGGCCGAGGACGTGAAGGTCGACATCGGTGCAGACTGTACGCGCTGTGGGATGTGCGTGGATGCCTGTCCGACGAGCTCGCTCCACTTTCAGGTCAAGGGACCGGAAGACCTGCTGTGAGGCTCCGATGGGTGCAGTGATCCAGATCGAAGAGCTCCGCAAGACGTTCCAGGGCCAGGACGTCCTCGACGGGATCGACCTGCAGATCGGGAGCGCGGAGCGCGTGGCGCTCATCGGTGCCAACGGCGCCGGCAAGACCACGCTGGTTCGCTGTCTGCTCGGGGAGTATCGCTACCAGGGGTCGCTATGGATCGACGGGAGATCTCCGCGGCGCGAGAGGACGCAGCTCCTGGCGCGCGTGGGATTCGTTCCCCAGCTCCCTCCCCCGCTCCGCATGCCCGTCGGCGTCTTCCTGCGCTTCGCGGCGCAGATCTGTGGCGAGCGCCCGGAGTCGCTCGAGGCCATGTCCGCTCGGCTCGGTCTCGAGGTGGGACCGATCCGCCGGCGACCCTTCGTCAAGCTCTCGGGCGGCCAGAAGCAGAAGCTCCTGATCGCGGTGGCGCTGGGACGCGAGACCGACCTGCTGCTGCTCGACGAGCCCGCCGCCAACCTCGATCCGCCTGCGCGCCGCAGCTTCTTCGAGCTGCTCCGCGAGCGAGCGGGCCGGGCGACGATGCTGATCTCGAGCCATCGCCTCGAGGACGTATCATCGCTCGTGGAGCGCGTCGTCGAGCTGGACCGCGGCCGCGTCACCCTCGACGAGGGCGGGCTTGCGAACGAGCTCTCCAGCTCGTTTCGCTGCCGCCTCGAGATCCTCGAGACCGATCCCTCGCTCCTGCGGACCCTCGAGGAGTGGGGCTTCGAGCAGCCGAACGGCATCGATCGCTGGACGGCGTGCATCGCGGGGCCGGACCGTCTGCGCTTCATGGGAGTGATCTCGCGTTACACCCGCCGACTCTCCACGATCGAGTGGATCGAGCTCGATCCGGGAGAGGGCTGATCCATGACCCTCGAAGGGCGGCGCCTGCGGAGACTCCTGCGACGAACGGCCGGGGGCGCGGCGATCGCGCTGATCGCCGGGAGCTGCTCGAAGGCTCCCTCGAGTGGCCCCGCGCCGATCGCCTATGACCGCGACCGCTGCGAGCACTGCCAGATGCTGATCAGCGACCCTCGCTACGCGGCCGAGGTCCGGCTGCCCGGCGATCCCCGCGTCCACAAATTCGACGATCTCGGGGGCGCCCTGGCGTGGCTCGAGGCGAACTCCGCAGCGCCGGGCGCTGCCGCTCCGGAGATCTGGGTCCGGGACGTCGACAGCGACCGCTGGCTCGACGCGACCCACGCCTGGTACACGACCGGCGCACCCAGCCCCATGCGCTACGGCTTCGCCGCTCATGCCGACCCCGTGGACGGGGGGCTTCCCTTTGCCCACGTGCGACGGCAGCTGCGACACCTCGAGGCGGAGCGACGACATGACCACTGAGAGCACCCTCGCCACTCCGACCGCTCCCCCGGCGCCCCTCCCGGCGGACCGGGCGCGCTCGCTCCTCGCGAGCCTCTACCAGGTCGTGCGCCTGGAGTGGAGCGAGTCGCTGCGCGCGCGCTGGTTCCTGCTCTACTCGGGGATCTTCGGCGGGATCGTCGCCCTGCTCTTCACCTTCGGACTGACCGAGTCGCGGATCCTCGGCTTTCAGGGGCTCTCGCGGCTGCTCGTCACCTACATCCAGCTCTGCATGGCCATCCTGCCGATCTTCGTGTTGATCACCACGGTCCGCTCGGTGGCCGGCGACCGCGAGGCGGGGGTCTTCGAGTACCTGCTCTCGCTCCCGGTGCCGCTGGGAGCCTGGTTCTGGGGTCGGATCGCGGGTCGCTTCGTCCTGGTATTCCTCCCGGTCTTCGGAGCGATGGCGGGCGCGGCCCTCTGGGCCGAGATCCGTGGGGGAAGCGTTCCCTGGGGGATCTTCGGCCTCTACACGGCCCTGCTCGCCTCTCTCGGCGCGTGCTTCCTCGGGATCGGGATGTGGATCTCGAGCGTCGCGCGCTCCCTCGACGTCGCGCAGGGCGCGGCCTTCGGCCTGTGGCTGGTGGCCGTCCTCTTCCTGGACCTGATCCTGCTCGGGCTGATGGTGCAGGAGCAGGCCTCTCCCACCCTGGTGGTCGCGCTCGCGATCGCCAATCCCCTGCAGTCCTTCCGGATCGCGGCGATGCTGCTCTTCGACCCCAACCTGGTCCTGCTCGGCCCCTCGGCCTTCGTGATCCTCGACGTCTTTGGACGTGCTGGCTTTCTGGCGTGGGCGGTCCTCTATCCCGCGCTGCTGGGCGCCAGCGCTGCGAGCCTCGGCTTCTGGACGTTCCGGAGCCGCGACCTTCCCTGACGGATCGTGCGCCCGGAGCGGCGCACTCGGAGGCCCGGATGGAACACCCCCCCAGCCTAGAACGTCGCCTCGTACAGCTGCTCCTCGGGATCGGCGGTGTCGCGGTCCTGGGAGTGCTCGCGATCGTGCCCTACCGGCTCTACGAGCGCGACATCCGCCACGCATCGGTCGAGGCGAGTCGCATCTCGAGCGTGGTCCACGTGGCACTCAGTCGGGCGCTGCTCCAGGGGGGAGACGTCACCGACCTGGTGAACCGCTTCCAGGGGATCGCCAACCTCGAGCTGCGACTCACCCGCGTCGCACCCGGAGAGATGCACCCGGCCGCCACCTCGGGCAAGGGCTCGAGCCGGCTCCAGGGAACCGACCTCGACTACGTCGCGCCGCCGATCCTGGACCACGAGGGCAACCTGTGGCTCGCCAGGATGCACTTCGACCTCTCGCCGATGAAGCGGGCGTCGATCCGCTTGATCATCGACCTGACGCTGGCGGTGATCGGCGGCTCCCTGGTCTTCTCGACCGTCCTCTTCCTGCTGATCCGGCACGGCTTGATCGAGCCCCTCGAGGAGCTCGCCCGCGCGATCGAGCGGGTCGAGGAGACAGCCGATCCCGACGCGATCCCCCGCTTCCGGACGCGAGAGGTCACGCGGCTCGCCGAGGCGTTCCGGAGGGCCTGCCGCGCTCGTCTGGGCCCGCCCGGGACAGGAGGTCCGCAGGAGACCTGAGCCGGCGGGGCCCCGGGCATCTCTAGTCGACGGCGATCACGTAGCCGATGTCGTCGCCCTCGGGACCGGGCTCCGTCTGGTTGTTGCGCCAGCGGGTCTGCCAGCGGCCATCGGGCCCTGCGCTCAGGACCATGATCTTGTGGCGCCGGTTTCCTCCGTAGGCGCCTCCGGGAAAGAAGCGCGCGTTGATCACGTAGGCCCGGCCCCAGGGATCGTTTTGGATGTAGTCCTTCAGGTAGGGCCCGCGCCAGCGATTGTCTCCCGTCGTCGGGTAGTCCTGGTTCGCCTGGTTCTGGCTGCCGCCCGTGGAGCTCGAGTCGTTGTCGGGGTTGTTCCAGTAGAGGAAGTCGCCGATCTGCTTCGCGGGGGTGGCCGTCCCCCAGTTGGCCGCACCGGGGCCGGCTCCCGGACCCGCGCCCGTGGCCACGTTCGTCGAGGTGATCACGCGGTCGATCCTGCCGCTGGGCCCGTTCGCATTCGTGATCGGCCAGAACCCGGTATCGGAGTAGAGCCGGTTGATCGAGCTCGCGAGCATCTGGGTCTCGCTCCGCGCCCGTGACACGCGGGCACTGTCGATGTAGCTGGCGACGAGGGGTGTCAGCATTCCCGCCAGGATCGCCAGGATCGCCACCGCGATGATGATCTCGACGAGCGTGAAGCCCGCCCGGGCGCGTCGGTCTCGAAGCGCAGTGTCCGGAGACTCGTCCATTCCAGCCCTCACGGAGAGGTCGACGGGGAAGCTCTCTGCGCTGGGTATCGGAGCCCCGCAGGTGGAACTTCAGCCGCAATCCGCCCCGTGGAGAACGGGCCAGACCCGCCGCGAGAGGTCGGTCCGGAACAGCCCCGCGGGATCGCACGCGCGCTTCTGGCGCAGGAATCGCTCGCGGTCCCGCGCCTCGAACTGGCGCTCGAGCTGGTCCGGCGTGAGGGTCGAGTCCTTCGCCAGGTAGAAGCGACCGCCCGCGTCGATCGTTCGCTCCTGGATCTCGCGGGCGAGGGCCCACAGCCGCGCACGCCGGCGGGCCGGGAAGTCGAGGGCCAGCGAGTAGCCGTCGAGCCCGTGACTCAAGACGAAGCGGTCGCTCCGGTGACGCTTGAAGACCACCAGGTGCGGGGGAATTCCGGAGCTTCGGGCCAGCCGCAGGACATCCGAGAAGACGCCGGCGGCCCGGTCCGCGGGGACGAAGGGCTGGACCTGGATCAGCCCGGAGGGTCCGTAGGAGCGGTTGAAGCCGGGCGCGTAGTCGAGCAGGAAGCCGTACTCGGCATGGGTCCAGAGAGTCGAGCGCCGGGGGTCGAGCCGATGGGCCAGGCTCTTCACGAGGTTGACCGAGCGCATTCCGGGCCAGTGCTGGACCAGGCGCAGTGCGCGCCAGAGCTGCGTACGCGGAAGGACACCGAGCATCCGCGGAGGCGGAGCCTGCGCCTCCGGGCGCAGGCCGCGCGCCGGCGTCGGATCCTCTCCCGGCTCGAGATGGAACCCGAGGTGCACGACCCCGCGACCGAGCCGGCGCTCGGGTGCGAGGCCGTCGCTCCAGCCCACGGCGTAATCGGCCCGCGGAGTCTCCGCCTCGAAGACGTCGACCATCTCCGTGATCGAACGTACCGGGATGGCCTGGACCCGCAGGTGACCCGAGTGAATCCGCTTCAGCCGGAGGCGAACTCGCACGATGCAGCCCAGCATCCCGAAGCCACCCACGAGAGTCTCAAAGAGGTCCCTGCGGCGCTCGGGCCCACACGTCACCCGCTCGCCGCTCGCCAGCAGGACCTCGAGCTCGAGCACGTGGTCACCCGAGGGTCCCACCCGAAAGCAGTTCTTGCCGTGGGCGTTCATGGCGACGATCCCTCCGATCGTCGCCAGGCTGGTTCCGGGCACGACCGCCGGCCACCAGCCGTCGCCGATCGTGTGGCGCCAGAGTCGATCGAGGGTCACACCGGGCTCGACCTCGGCGATGCCGGTCGCCGGGTCCCAGGCCAGGATCCGGTCGAGCCCGCACAGGTCGAGAACGGCGCCGCCGCTGTTCAACGCGGCGTCGCCATAGCTTCGCCCCGCACCCCGCAGGCCCAGGGCCAGGCCTTCTCGGCGTCCCCACTCGAGCGCGGCTTCGAGCTCCTCGGACGTGTGCGGCCGGAGCACGCTGCAGACGCCCGTCTGGGCGCCCCCGAAGCCGGAGAGCCGCTCGGAGCCAGCTCGCCAGAGCTCCTCCCCCGTCGCATCGGTCCCGCTCGTGCCCATCACGTTCCGCTCGTCCGCATCAGAAGGGGAGGCGCCGAAGCAGGAACGAGGGCATGGCTCGCAGGGCCCACGACACCAGGCGCCAGCGCCGCGTGACGAAGATCTCGTGGCGAGCGCTCTCCGAGGCGCGGAGGATCTGCAGCGCGGCTGCCTCGGGAGTGCTGACCCAGAAGCTGTGCCTGCCCTCGAGCATGGCGGTCGCCACGAACCCGGGTTTCACCGTGAGCACGTGCACCCCGAGCGGTTCCAGGCGATTGCGCAGCGACTCGAGGTAGGTATTGAGACCCGCCTTCGAGGCTCCGTACACCGGAGCGGCACGGCGTCCGCGCTCCCCCGCCATCGACGAGATCCCGACGATCCGCCCCTGGCGGGCGGCTGCGAAGTGACGGGCCGCCTCGTTCAGCCAGGCGATGGCTCCCATCAGGTTCGTCTCGATCATCACCCGATCGCGAGCGGTGTCGTACTCGTCGGGCGCTACCCGCTCCATCACGCCCGCCACCCAGAAGAAGGCGTCGAGCCCGCCGAGGTCGGAGGCAATGCGCCCGAAGAGGTCCGCGACGACGTGGGTCTCGCGAACGTCGTGGGCGTAGGCGCGTGCCATCCCCCCCCGACCCTGCTCGCGCATGCGCGCGGCGACCGCCTCGAGGCGGTCCCGACGTCGCGCCACGACGGCGGTGTGGTAGTCCGAGCTCGCGAGCGCGAGCGCGAGGGCCTCGCCGATGCCCGAGGAGGCCCCCACCACGAGGGCGCGTCTCTGGGTCGTCTCGCCCATCTCGGGCGTGAGTGTATCGGCCTGCGGGCGTGGCGCTCGCGGGGTATCCTGCCGCCCGTGTCCGGCGGAACCTCGAGCGGGGTTGCAGAGATGCTCTCGCCCCGCCAACGATTCGTGCGCGCGGCGCGCGGCGAGGACGTCGACCGCACACCCGTGTGGCTGATGCGACAGGCCGGGCGCTACCTGCCAGAGTACCGCGAGGTTCGCGCGCGAACCGGGTTCCTCGAGTCCTGCCGGTCACCCGAGCTTGCGGCCGAGCTGGCACTCCAGCCCTTCCGGCGCTTCGGGATGGACGGCGTCGTGGTCTTCTCCGACATCCTGCTTCCCCTCGGCGGGGTCGGGCTCGACTTCGACTTCGCTCCGGGCCCCGTGCTGCGCAACCCGGTCTCGGGCGCCGAGGATCTGTTCCGGCTCGACGGCGACGTGGGGGGAGCCATCGCACCGACCTGTGCCGCGATTCGCGCGCTGCGGAGCGAGCTCGAGGATCGCGCGGCAGTGATCGGGTTCGCCGGAGCGCCCTGGACGCTCGCAGCCTACGCGAGCGAGGCGCGGCTCTCTCGCGATCTGCACGTGCTCGGAGCGCTCTCGTACCGAGACCCCACCGCACTGGACCGGCTGCTCGACCGCATGGCCGACGTCGCCGCCCAGGCGCTCGCCGCACAGATCGAGGCGGGGGCGGATGCCCTGCAGCTCTTCGACACGTGGGCCGGCCTGCTCGATGAGCGGCGCTTCCGGGCCCACGCGGGGCGGGCACTGCGGCGCGTCCTCGACGCGTTGCCGCGCGATCGGCCGCCCGTGATCGTCTACGCGCGCGGCGCGCCGCACCTGCTCGAGGCCCTCTGCGAGCTCGGGGCCGACGTGGTCTCGCTCGACTGGCGGAGCGACCTCGCAGACGCGGCAAAGCGCGTGGGCGCGCGCGTCTCGCTCCAGGGAAACCTGGACCCCGCCGCCCTGCACGCGAGCCCCGCGCAGATTCGAGGCGCCGTCCGCTCCCTGATCCAGGCGGGGCGCGGCGCGCGGGGCCACATCTTGAACCTCGGCCACGGGATCCAGGTGGGAACCCCCCCAGAAGCGGTCGCCGCATTCGTCGACGCCGCCCAAGAGCCGTGACGCGGGCGGACTGCATCGTCATCGGTGGGGGGATCGCGGGTCTCGCCTGTGCGTCGGAGCTCGCCCATCGAGGCTGGGACGTCCGGCTGCTCGAGGCCGCGGATCGGGTCGGAGGGCCCGTCGAGACCCGGCGCGTGGGAGACCTGCTCTGGGAGCGTGCCGCCCTGAGTGTTCGCTCGACCCCCGCGCTCGAAGCTCTCGCCGAGCGGGTCGGCTGCACGCTGGTTCCCGGACACCGCGGCCCGGCATGGGTGCTCTGCGGGGATCGCCTCGTCCAGGCGTCCCCCGTCGCCATGCTGAGCGGTGCGCTGGTGCCGGGGCCCGCGCTGCTCCGGGCCCTCGGAGAGCCCTTCCGCCGCACACCTCCGGGCCCACTCTCGGTTCGCGAGCTCGTCGAAGCGCGACTCGGCTCCGAGATTGCGGAGCGTCTCGCCGACCTGGCGACGCTGGGCATTCACGGCGCAGCCTCGGATCACATCGGCTTCGAGGCCGCCTTCCCCGGCCTTGCCCGCGCCCTGGGCCGCCACGGATCCCTGACCCGGGCCGCCCTCGCCGCCCTCCCCTGGCCGCCCGGCCGGCGGCGGGCCCCTCGCGCTGCGATGGTCTCCACGCGAGAGGGTCTGGGGCCGCTGGTCGAGCGTCTCGGAGACTCGCTCGGGCCGAAGCTCTCGACCGCCTGCCGCGCCCGAGCGGTGCGCGGCAAGCGCGGCGAGCTCCAGGTGACCACCGGGTCGGGTGCACAGTGGCGTGCGCGCGAGGTCGTCCTTGCGGTAGAGCCCGCCGCGGCAGCGACGCTGGTCGAAGACGAGGAGAGCCGCGGTCTACTCCGCGCCTTCTCGCGCACTCCACAGACCCTGGCCATCTTTGCGCTCCGCGATGCCGACGCCCGTGCGCGCTGGCGCGGAATCGGGTTCCTGGCGCCGACCCGCGAGCGCGCGCCGCTGCTCGGCTGTCTGTTCTCGAGCTTCTTCTTCGACGGGAGGGCGCCGGCCGACGTGCTGCTCCTCTCCGTCTTCGTGGCCCCCCGGCTGCGCGGGGCCACGGACTCCGAGCTGGCGCAGAGCCTGGCGCCTCGGCTCGAGCGCTGGCTGGAGGCGAGCCGTCCTCCCGAGCTGATCGACGTGGCCCGCCACTCCGAGGGGATCCCTCTCTACGATCCCGGCCATCCCGAGCGGGTCGCCGCTGTGCGCACCCGCCTGGGCTCCCTGGGCGGACCCCGGCTCGCGGGATGGGGGTACGACGGCGTGGCGTTCGGGGCTGCGGCGGCCTCGGGCGTGGCGGCGGCACGCGCCATTCTCGCGGACGCGTAGACCCACAGGGGCGAACCTCGCCCGGGGTGCAGGGGTGAGAGGCTCCGCGACGCGAGGCTCAGGAACGCGGCAGTCCCAGCACCCGCTCCGAGAGGATGTTGCGCTGGATCTCGCTCGTTCCCGCGTAGATGGTGTAAGCGCGCGACCAGAGCATCCGAAACTGCCAGGAGCCCCCCTCGACGACCCGGGCGCTCTCTCGCCACAGCTGGCCGA
>JBHHYV010000063.1:0-21639 GCA_046757685.1 Myxococcota bacterium | reverse complement strand
GCGATCCTTCCACAGCGTCTGCGGGCGCACGATGCCGCGCTCGCGCAGACCGCCGATCGTCTCGATCCGGCCGGTGTAGTCGACCGGCTGACGCGCCATCCAGAGCACGGCGTCCGACATGATCACGGGATCCTCGAAGGGGACGTCCAGGTCGTCGGGGAGCGTCGCCGCAAATCCCTCGCTCATGACGGCGAGCTCGAGGCGCAGCACGTTCACTCCCACCCGACCTCGCAGCTCGTGCGCGAGGGACTGCGAGAGTCCCTCGAGCGCGAGCTTGGTCGCGGTGTAGTTGGGGCGGCCGAACTCCGGAGTCTGCGACGCCCCCGAGGAGATGTTGATCACCTGGGCGGCGCCCTCCGCCATGCGCGGGCAGAAGTGGTACATGAGGTAGAAGGGTCCATTCAGGTTGACGTCGACCCCGAGCCGCCAGCGGCGCGTGGTGTCACGCAGGGCGGGCAGCGGGGCAGCGACGGCCGCGTTGTTCACGAGCAGGTCGCAGCGCCCGATCTCCCCGAAGACGCGCTCGGCGAGGGCCTGTACCGCCGCCTCGTCGCGCACGTCGAGGCCCACCGGATACGCCTGGCGTCCCTGCTCCATCACCAGGCGCGCGGTCTCGTCGACCGAGCCGGGGAGCTTCCCGGGCTGCTCGCGGGTCGAGCGAGCAGCGCACACGACGTCGTAGCCGGCCTGGGCCAGGTCGACGCACAGCTGCTTTCCAATTCCCCGGCTGGCGCCGGTCACGACCGCAAGGAGGGCGGGCATCGAGGGACTCCCCTGGGCTTCGGTTCCGCCCGATTATGCCAGGATCCTCCGGACGAGCGGGAGCCGGGATCGGGTATGCTGCTCGCGTGCCGCAGTCCCCTTCGAGCGCGCCTTCGCGGCGGGGATGGGTCGTGGTGCTGGGTCGAGGGCACCGGGCGCCGGCAGCTCGACGCCCAGGGGCGTCGCAGCGTCGTGGCCGTCTGTCGCGACGTGAGCGGTCGCGTCGCATTCGAGCGGATGTGCGCCCAGGGCGCCCGCGGCCCCGAGCGCGAGCTTGGAGAGAGCCCGCAGCGGCTCGAGCGGATCCGGCAGCAGGTACAGGTGCTGGAGAGGCGGGTGATCCAGGCCGAGCGCCTCGACGCGGCGGGAGAGCTGGCGGCTCGCGCATCGGAACGGGCGATCGTGCTCGAGGCCTCGGTCGCGACGGACTCCCCCTGCATCCAGGCCGACCGCGCTCTGGTGCTCGCGGCGATCGAGGCCCTCGTCGAGAACGCCCTCGAGGCGTCGCCCTCCGGCGCCACCGTCTCGCTCGAGGCGCGGCCCGCGGCCGGCGGCCGCGCGCTCGAGGTCTCGATCGTGGACGAGGGACCCGGCATCTCGTCCTCGGTCATCGATCACGTCTTCGAACCCTTCTTCACCACCAAGCGGACGGGTACGGGGCTCGGCCTGGCGGTCGCCCTCAGGATCGTGCGCGGTCACGGGGGCCGCATCCGGATCGACCGGGTCGGAGGGCCGGGCACGGTGGTCCACGTCGACCTTCCGGCCAAGGTGAGCGCGGGCCCCGAGCTACCCTCAGCGCGCGGGATCTAGGAACTCCTCGAAGCCGTAGACCGCATGCGGTCCCAGGATCAGCTGCTCGAGCACCCCGATCCCCTCGCGCTCCCCCATCCGGGCGCGGCAGAGCTGCTGCACGTGCTGGTGCTGGAGCAGGCTCGGATCCACGTCCGAGAGCTTCCACGACTCCCCGCCCAGAGCCGTCTCGCCCTTCCAGTAGCCGTGGCCCCACTCGGGGTGCAGGTAGCCGATTCCCAGCATCTGAAAGCGCAGGATCGGATCGAGCGAGATCTCGAGGTGCTCTCCGTCTTCGGAGCGGAGATCCAGGTCGGCGTGGGAGACGAAGCGGGTCCCGGGCTCGAAGCGAAGGCTCGGACGAAAGTGGTCGAGGTGTCGCAGCGCGGGATCCTGCACGCCGGGAAGGTCCTCGAGAGAGTCGTAGGCGGGGACGATCATGGCGTCCGAGAACCAGGGCGTCCCGTCGGGATGCTGGAACTGGCCGGCGTGGGTGCACAGGTCGTCGAAGTGGGTCGGAGCCCAGAGCCAGCAGATGCCCGGAGGCGCGGACGCCGGCGGACCGGCCTCGGGCTCCCCGACCGGGCGCACCCCCCACGAGCGGTCGCGGGTCCCGTAGCTACGATCGCTGCGCACATCGCTCGCGATCCCATTCACCCCGAGCCGGCCCTCCCAGCGGCCGAGCTGGGTAAAGCGCGTCATGTCCATCACCACGCGCGTGTCTCGGCGCTGGGTCGTGCGCGCCTCTTCGATCGCCGCCGTGCGCGCGCGGAACACCAGATCACACTCGAGGCCCGTCTCGTTCGGGGCGACCCGCACCCGCAGCTCGCGCATGGGCGTGGCCACCTCGATCGACAGCGGACCCACCGTGGTCTCGGTCCGCTCGTTGGGCGCCAGCCGCGACGCATGCAGCGAGTGCTGGACTCCGTCGCGCACGAAGCTGAACGCGGCGTCCATGATGCGGCGATTCGGGTAGAGTCCGAGCGCGACCGCAAAGAAGAACTCGGCGTCGCGGTCGTAGCCGTTGAACCAGTAGCGATCGTAGAAGTTGTGATCCGACGTCTGGGGATGCGCAATCGGATCAGGGGTCTGGTGAATCGGGTAGTCATCCGACTTCGAGAGCATGGAGCCTCCCCTCTCTCGATCCCCCCTGCGCATCCTACGGATGCCGGCTCGTCGGCGTCAAACGGCCGGCCTGCGGCCGGGTATACTGCCGGTCGCTCGACTCCGACCCAGAGGAGACCTCGCATGAAGTTCGGACTGATGTTCTCCAACGTGGGGCCCTTTGGCCTGCCGGATCAGGCCGCCCACCTCGCCACGACGGCCGAAGAGGTCGGTATCGAGTCCCTGTGGACGGTGGAGCACGTGGTCGTTCCCGTCGCCTACCGGTCTCGCTATCCCTACAGCGCGAGCGGCAAGATGCCGGGCCCGGAGAGCTCGCCGATTCCCGACCCCATCGTGTGGCTCTCGTTCGTGGCCGCGGTCACCCGGCGAATCCGGCTCGCGACCGGGATCCTGATCCTGCCCCAGCGCCACCCCGCCTACGTCGCCAAGGAGCTCGCGACCCTCGACCAGCTCTCGGCTGGGCGCGCGATCCTGGGCATCGGAATCGGCTGGCTGCGCGAAGAGTTCCAGGCGCTCGGAATCCCGTTCGAGGAGCGCGTCGGCCGCACCGAAGAGGCCGTCGCCGCGCTGCGCTCGCTCTGGCAGGAGCGCGCCGAGCCCTTCGACGGTCGCTACTTCCAGTGGGACGCGCTCGAGTCGAACCCCAAGCCGGTACAGCCGGGTGGCGTCCCGATCGTGGTCGGTGGCCATGTCGAGGCGGCGGCCCGACGGGCCGCGCGCATCGGAGACGGCTTCTTCCCGGCCCGGGGCGACGAGCAGACGCTGCCTCCGCTCTTCGATGCCATTCGCGACGAGTGCAGGAAGATCGGCCGCGACCCCTCGGAGATCGAGCTCACCGCGGGCCTGCCTCCCGGCGGGGACCTGGACGCGATCCGCCGCCTCGAGGACCTGGGGGTCTCGCGTCTGATCCTTCCTCCGCCGGCCTTCGATCCGGATGGCGTGCGCAAGGGGCTGGAGGGGTTCGCCGAGACGGTGCTGACCCGACTCTAGGCTCCCGGATCCGGAAGAGCCGCCGCGACGAGGGAAGGGGACCCGTGCGCTGGATCGTGGGCGACGTGCAGGGCTGTGCGCGGGAGCTCGAGCGGTTGCTGCGCGAGATCCACTTCGATCCGGGGGTGGACGAGCTGTGGTCCGCCGGTGACCTGATCAACCGCGGCCCGGACTCGCTGGCCGCCCTGCGTCTCTGGTGGGATGTGGGGGGCCGGGGCGTGATCGGGAATCACGAGGTCTATGCGCTGCTCGCGGGATCGGGCGTCTGGCAGCGCCGCGAGGACACCCTCGACGCCCTCTTCGCTGACGCCGAGTGTGGGCTCTGGCTCGAGCGGCTGCGGGCCCTGCCGGTGCTGGTTCCTCTTCCGGATCCGAGCGGCTCCGTGGACACCTGGCTGGTGCACGCTGGACTGGCGCCCGGCTGGGCCGACCTGGCCGCGGTGGCCGAGCGAATCGAGTCGCGCCCTCACGATGACGCGTGGCTCCTCTCGCCCGAGGTGGCTTTTGCGACTCGCGCTCGCTGCTGCGACCCGAGCGGTGCGATGAGCCCCTATACCGGCCCGCCCGAGGGCTGTCCGGAGGGCTTCGCGCCCTGGGATCGCTACTACCGCGGCGAGGCACGCATCGTCCACGGTCACTGGGCCGCACGCGGCTGCTACCGGCAGGGAAGGACGCTGGGTCTCGACTCGGGATGCGTCTGGGGCCGGTGCCTCAGCGCCTGGTGTCACGAAGAGGATCGGATCGTACAGGTGCCCGCCGAGGGGCGTCAGGTTCCGCCGCCGACCCGGCGTCCCGGCTCCCAGTAGGGCTCGCGAAGCCGGAACTTCTGGAGCTTGCCCGTCGCCGTCCGCGGCAGCTCGGGGCGGAAGTCGACGGACGTCGGACACTTGAAGTGCGCGAGCCGTTCGCGGCAGAAGGCGATCAGCTCGTCCTCGCTCGCCTGGGTTCCCTCACGCAGCACCACCAGCGCCTTCGGGGTCTCGCCCCACTTCGGGTCGGGGACCCCGATCACGGCGCACTCGAGCACGGACGGATGCTGGTAGAGCACGGCCTCGATGTCCGGCGAGCTGATGTTCTCGCCTCCCGAGATGATCACGTCCTTCTTCCGGTCGACGATGTGGATGCTGCCCGTCTCGTCCCAGACGGCCAGATCGCCCGTGTGGAAGTAGCCGTCCCGGATGGCGAGCGCCGTCTCGTCGGGCTGCTCCCAGTAGCCCTTGAAGACCACGTTCGAGCGAGCGCAGACCTCGCCCACCGAGACGCCGTCGCGGGCGACGGGCCTGCCGTCGTCGCCGACGACCTTCAGGTCGACGCCGATCGCGGGGACCCCCGCGCGCGAGCGGCGGGCCCAGTCGTCGGGCCGCGTGGCGAAGTCGGGCTTCGAGACCGTGAGCAGCGGGGCCGTCTCGGTCAGGCCGTAGATCTCGATGAAGGTCCAGCCGAGCTCCCGCTCGAGCTTCTCGATGAAGGCCGCGGGGGGCGGAGCGCCCGCGACGGTAAAGCGCGGCCGGGTACGGATCGCGTAGGCGTCGCGGTCGGGAAAGTCGAGGATGGTGCGCAGCACCGCCGGCGCCATGCAGGCGAAGGTCACCCCCTCCTCCGCGATCAGGCGGAAGATCTCGGCCGCATCGATGCTGCGCAGGACCACGTGCGTGCCGCCCATCCCGGTGAGCGCATAGACTCCGCCCCAGCCGTTGCAGTGGAACATGGGGAGCGTCCAGAGCTCCACGTCGTCGTGGTCGATCTGCAGGTGCGCGATCAACCCGTACGCGTTCAGGTAGCAGTTGCGGTGCGTGAGCATCACGCCCTTGGGTCGGGCGGTGGTTCCCGAGGTGTAGTTGATCGAGACCAGCTCGTTCTCGCCGATCTCCGGTACGTCGGGCCGCGTGGCGGGCTGGGACGCGATCAGCGCCTCCCAGCAGAGCCAGCCGTCGGGCACGTCGCGGGACTCCTGGGCGAGGATCCAGTGCTCGACCCGCGGGAGGTTCGAGCGGATCTCGTCCACGACCGCCCGGTAGTCGGGGTCGACCAGGACGCAGCGCACGCCGGCGTGATTCAGGATGTACTCGTGGTCCGACGCCAGCAGCCGGTAGTTCAGCGGGACCAGGATCACCCCGATCTGGCTGGTCGCGTAGAAGCTCTCGAGGAAGAAGTGGGAGTTCGGGCTCAAGATGCAGACCCGATCTCCCCGCTCGAGGCCCAGCGCGAGCAGCGCGTGCGAGAGCCGATGGACGCGCGCCTGGAGCTCCCGGTAGCGGAGCCGCAGGGAGCCATCGACGATGGCCGTCTTGTCCGGGTAGAGCTGCGCCGGCCGGCGCAGGAAGTCGTCGACGAGTAGCGGAACCTCCAAGACCTACCTCCTCGAGATCGAGGCAGTGTACGACATCGGCCCGTCGACTCGCCGGACGTGGCATGATGGGGCCAAGGAGGCTTCTCATGCAGCTCGGCGTCGTCTTTCCACAGACCGAGATCGGCAACGATCCGGTCGCGATCCGGGACTTCGTCCAGGCCGTCGAGGGCCTGGGCCTCGCGCATCTGGTGATCTACGACCACGTCCTGGGCGCGGATCCCGATCGCCCCGGGGGCTGGCAGGGTCCCTACGACAAGGACACACCCTTTCACGAGCCCTTCGTGACGCTGGGGTATCTCGCCGCCGTGACGCACTCGATCGAGCTGGTGACGGGAATCATCATCCTTCCCCAGCGTCAGACCGTCCTGGTCGCCAAGCAGGCCGCCGAGGTCGACCTGCTCTCGGGAGGGCGCCTCCGCCTCGGGGTCGGGACCGGCTGGAACCCGGTCGAGTACCAGGGCCTCGGCATGAGCTTTCGCGACCGGGGCCGCCGCCAGGAGGAGCAGGTGCGGCTGCTCCGCGAGCTGTGGGAGAACGACACGATCTCGTTCGAGAGTCGCGATCACACGATCGACCGGGCAGGCATCAACCCGCGCCCTGCGCGCCGGATCCCGATCTGGTTCGGGGGCGCGGCCGATGCCCTGCTGCGGCGGGCGGCCCGGATCGGGGACGGCTGGATCCCGATCCTGGGACCGGACGACAGGGGCCGCGCCGCGGTCGAGCGGGTCCGCGGCTATCTCGAGGCCGAGGGGCGCGATCCGGCCGGGTTCGGGATCCAGGCCCTGGCGCAGGCCCGCGGCGCCGACCCCGACCGCTGGCGCAAGCACGCGGAGGCCTGGCGCGAGCTGGGAGCGACGCACCTGGCGCTGGCGACGATGGGCGCGGGGCTACGCACTCCCGACGAGCACGTCGAGGCTGCGCGCCGCTTCCGCGATGCCGCCGCTCCCTGAGTCCCCGCCCGGGTCGCGCGCGACCGGCAGATCAGCCCTCGCCCTGCGCCGGAGTCGCGAGCGTGAAGCTCCGGATCTGATCGCGGACGGCCTCCGCCCCGGCGGCCTTGGCCCGGTCGATCGCCCCGATCTCCTCGGGCACGTACCAGTGCAGCCGGTCGGAGCGGTAGGCCTCCCAGACGCACTCGGCGACGCTGCTCGCGGGCATCAGGCGGAAGGGCCCCTCCTGCGGGGCCGAGTCCTGCGGCCGGAAGCCCTCGGGGCGAAGCCCGCTGCGGTCGGGCGTGCGGGTCAGGATCGGAGTATCGATCAGTCCGGGCAGGACATCGGCCACGCGGATGCCGTGGCGCTCGAACTCGATCGAGAGCGCCTCGGTCAGTCCCTTCACCGCGTGCTTGGTCGCGGAGTAGACCGCCAGGTTCGGCATGCCGTAGGTCGCCGACGACGACGAGGTGCTGAAGCAGAGGGATCCCTCGGTGGCCTTCAGGAGGGGAAGCGCCGCATAGATGCCGTTCAGCACACCGATCAGGTTGACGTGCACGACCCGCATTGCGGCCTCGTGCGGCACGTCCTCGAAGAATCCGCCCTCGCCGATGCCGGCGTTGTTGAAGAGCAGGTCGAGGCGCCCGCCGCTCGCGGCGCCGAACTCGGACACCGCCGCGTCGTACTCGGCCTTGTCGGTGACATCGAGGTATCGGATCCAGCAGCGGTCGGATCCCAGCTCCTTCTCGAGCGTGCGGAGACCCTCCACGTCGACGTCGAGCGCGCCCACCAACCAGCCCTTCGAGGCGAAGAGCTCCGCGGTCGCCCGACCCATTCCACTCGCTGCACCCGTGATGAAGATCGCCTTTCGCTCGTTCGACTCGCTCATTGCCGCCTCCCTGGAGCCCCTTCGCCGGGCTCCGCAATCACCCGATTCTCGATCCAGCCGATGCCATCGACCTCGACCCGCACGCTGTCGCCGACCTTCAGGAACTCCGGAGGCTTGCGCGCCACACCGACCCCGCCCGGGGTCCCCGTCGAGACGACGGTACCGGGCTCGAGGGTCATGACCGTGCTCAAGGTCTGAACCAGCGAGAAGCAGTCGAAGACCAGCTGCCGGGTATTGGAGCGCTGGCGCTCCTCGCCGTTCACGAAGGTGCGCAGGTCCAGGTCGTGAGGGTCCGGGAGCTCATCCGGGGTCACGATCCAGGGTCCCATCGGGCCGTGGGTATCGAACGACTTTCCGAGGGTCATCGTCGGCGACTTCAGCTGCCAGTCGCGAACGCTCAGGTCGTCGACGATCGTATAGCCCGCGATCACCTCGGCCGCCCGGCGGACGTCGACGTGGCGGCAGCGCCGGCCGATTACGAACGCCATCTCTCCCTCGTAGTCCAGCGCCTGCGACACGCGGGGAAGCTCGACCGGGTCGGTCGGGCCGGTTACGCAGCTCGACTGCTTGTTGAAGAGCAGGGGAAACTTGGGGGCCTCGCGACCGGTCTCTGCGACGTGATCGGCGTAGTTGAGTCCGACGGCGAGGAGCTCGGGCGGTCGGGGGAGGGGCGCCTCCAGGTGCACGCTCTCGAGGGGTCGCCGGCCGACCGACCCCCGGCACGCTCGCCGCGCCAGCTCCAGGGCGGCTTCGCCCGCGGCGAGGAAGCCCACCATGTCCCGGGGCAGCTCGGGCGCTGCCTCTGCGAGATCGACGATCTCCGCGTCCAGGGCGATGCCGATCCGCCGCTCGGCGCCGCGGGCGCCGGCGTCGCGGAAGGTGGCGAGCTTCATGAGGTCCTCCCGTGCGGGTCTCGCCCTGCCAGTCTACTCCCTCGCCTCGGGGTCGGGACGGAGGCATGCTCTAATGGGCGAGCGATGGGCGCGGCTCGGAACATCCTCTTCGTGACCGCGGACCAGTGGCGGGGCGGAGGGCTCTCGGCGCAGGGTCACCCCCTGGTCCAGACCCCGTGCCTGGACCGGCTGGCGGCCGAGGGCGTGCTCTTCCGACGTCACTATGCTCAGGCCGCCCCTTGCGGCCCGAGCCGAGCCTCGCTCCACACGGGCATGTACCTGCAGAGCCATCGCTCGGTGACCAATGGCACGCCCCTCGACGCTCGCCACACCAACTGGGCGCTCGAGCTCCGGGCGCTCGGCTACGATCCCGCGCTCTTCGGCTACACCGACACCAGCCCGGATCCGCGCGGCCGCCCCGCGCGCGACCCGGCGCTCCGGAGCTACGAGGGGATCCTGCCGGGCCTCACACCGGTGGTCCCGATGGGCACGGTGCCGTGGGCGTGGGCTCGCTGGCTCGCCGAGCGGGGGTACGAGATTCCGGACAACCCCTACGAGCTCTACACGCGAAAGCGGGACTCCCTCGAGTACGAGGACGGGGCGAGCACGCCCGCACGGCTCGCGATTCCGGCGGAGCATCACGACACCGCGTTCATGATCGACCAGGTGATGGCCTGGATTCGAGAGCAGGGCGCGCGCTCCTGGTGCGCGCACGTCTCGCTGCTGCGGCCCCATCCCCCCTGGATCGCGCCGGAGCCCTACCACGCGCTCTACGACCCCGAGTCGATCCCCGGCTTCGTCCGCGCCGCGAGCGCCGAGGACGAGGGGCGCCAGCACCCGTGGCTCGCCTTCCACCTGGGTCGCCGCTACTTCCGGGCACCGAGCAACGAGCGCAAGCTCCGGCGGCTCGCCGCCAGCTACTACGGCCTGATGAGCGAGGTGGACTTCCAGCTCGGCAGGCTCTTCGACGCGCTCCGGGAGAGCGGAGCCTGGGCCCACACGCTCGTGGTCTTCACCTCGGACCACGGGGAGCAGCTCGGCGACCACTGGATGCTTGCGAAGGGCGGCTACTTCGATCAGTCGTATCATATCCCCCTGATCATCCGGGACCCGCGCCCCGAGGCGGATACCCAGCGCGGCCGCGAGGTCGACCGCTTCACCGAGAACGTGGACCTGATGCCGACGCTGCTCGAGTGGCTGGGTGCCTCGGTCCCGATCCAGTGCGATGGAGTGTCGCTGCTGCCCTTGCTGTGCGACGAGGGCGCGCCCTCCGGCTGGCGAACCGAGGTGCACTGGGAGTTCGACTTCCGGGAGCCTGTCTCCGGGGCCCCCGAGCGCGCGCTCGGCCTGACGCTCGATCAGTGTGCGCTCTGCGTGATCCGGGACGAGCGCTACAAGTACGTGCACTTTGCGGGGCTCCCCGCGCTCTTCTTCGATCTGGTCGACGATCCCGAAGAGCGAGTCGACCGGGCTGGCGACCCCGCGTACGCGAGCCGCATGCTCGAGTACGCGCAACGCATGCTCTCGTGGAAGATGAGCCACGAGGAGCGGACGTTGACGCATCTCTACCTGACGGGGGAAGGCGTGTACTCGCGCTCCGCTCCTGTCGATCGAGGGACGGCTCAGTCGGCGTAGCCCAGCGCTCGGAGCTGCTGGTTGAGGTCCCGGCCGATCTCCGAGGCCAGCGAGTGTACGGCGTTCGAGCGGCCCTGGTAGTGCGCGACGCGCAGCGTCTCGCCCGACGATCGGAAGGGCCAGCGGAGCGGCCTTCCGACGAGCTCGTCCGAAAGTGGCAGGCCGAGCCGCTCGAGGATCGTGGGCGCGATGTCGTAGACCGAGGCCTGCCTCTCCAGGGGACAGCCTGCACTCGTGCAGACGTCGTTCCCATAGAGGATCAGGATGCCATCCGGGGCCAGGTTGTGGTCGTACTTGCCGTTCTCGGGCTCCCACTCCCAGCCGTGATCCGAGCAGACGATGAGCAGGGTCCGAGGGTCCCGGTCGACGAGCTCCACGAGCCGCGCCAGCCAGCGATCCGTCCAGGCGTAGGTGCGATCGACCACATGCTCGAAGCGATCGACGTCGTGCGTGCTCCACCAACGAGTGGCATCGTCCGCGCTCGCGTCATAGAAGAAGTGCGACAGCTCGTCGATGGCCCGCGCGTACACGACCATGAGCTGCGGATTCGCCTCTGTCCACAGACGCTCGGCGGCCGCGAGAAAGAAGCCGTCGTTCAGAAACGTCGAGCGGAAGGCCGAGAGCGGCTCGGCCTTCGAGAAGCGCCGGGCGGCCTGGAACTCTGCCCAGGTCGCGTCGTCCACCGGCATGAACTCCGCCAGCTCCTCCCGCGTCACGCTCATCGGATCGCGCTGCAGGTCGGCCAGCCGGTCCTCCAGCGCGGGGGGCCAGGTCGTCGTTCCCGGGGTCAGCGTCGAGGTCTTGTGGCGCACCAGCCACTCGTAGCGGCGAGCGAGGCTCGCGTGGTCCGAGACCACCAGGCCGTGGGCGAGTCGCTCGGGCGGCCAGGTGGCCCAGAGTCCCAGGACCGCCGAGCGCAGCCCCGCCTCGTCCGCCAGGTTCCAGATCGCCTTGCTCTTGCGCAACGTGCTGGTGACGGGGATGCGGCGCAGGTCGCCGAAGGAGTCGAGCAGGCTCCGGACCGGGGAGTAGGCCTTGCGCAGGTGCAGTCGGTCGATTCCCAGGGAGCGCAGCTCGATCAGGTAGAACTCGTCCACACCGTGCACCTCGGGAGGAACCCCCGTCACGATCGAGGTCCAGATGAGCGGAGAGTAGGTCGGCACGAAGGAATGCAGCGGGACGTGGCGCCCCCGACGCATGAGGCGCGCAAAGGTGGGCAGGTCGCCGGTCGCGACTCCGCGCTCGATGCGATCCCACGAGGCGCCATCGAGGCCGACCAGGAGGATGCGCCGGTCTCGGCGCAGCGAGGCTTCCAGTGGCTCGGGCTCGGGCGTGAAGCGGGGAGCGAGCCGGCTCAGGTCGACGGGAGCGGAGGAGGATCGAGCCCTGGGGCTCGCCTTGGCGACGTACACGCCGCTGCCGATCGCGGCCAGCACGAGGCCGGCGGCCAGGACCCGCTCGCTGCGCAGCAACCCCTGACGGAGGGCGGGGTGCCGGACCACGGAGACGAGCAGCGCCGCCGTCGCGACGCCCAGAGCTCCCCGCAGCGCGAATCGCCAGGACTTCACGAGGGGGACGCTGTGGCTGGCCTCGTTGACGCAGACGTAGCCCGCGAAGAGCAGTGCCGCGCCCCAGCAGAAGCGCCGCGACGTGAGTCCCCGCAGCCTCGGAGCCAGGGCCGCGATCCCTCCGAGCAGGGCTCCGATCGCACCCGTCATCGCCGCGTACAGGAGCACGATCGGCCCGGCGAGCAGCCAGGCTGCGCCGGGCCGGGCGCTGAGGTCGGGCGTGATCCGGGCGACGTCGAATGCGACCGCGCAACCCAGCAGGACCCCGATCGCGAGGCTGCGGCACACCGTGGTGAGCACCGTGAAGCGGCCCCTTCCAGGCGCCCGGGGGGGCGCTGGCGGTCAGCCTAGCAGCCCTTCGAGAGCTGCGCTCCGGTGGCGGTCCGGGCTCGGGGAGTGGAGAATCAGTCCACGAGACGCCGCAAGATCTGGCCGCGCTTGTGCGGATCGCGCTCGGCGACCGAGATCGAGTGCATCTTGAAGCCCGCCCCCTCCGCCTCGTCCAGGGCGTCGGCGCACTCTTCGACACTTCCCGCCGTACCCATCTGCGATACCAGGGCGGGCGGCAGGGCGCGCATCCCCGCGCTCGAGCCCCCCTCCTTCCAGGCGTCGCGAACGGCGTCCGCCTCGGCCTGGTAGCCCATCCGCACGAAGTGCTCGTAGTAGAAGTCGCCCATGCGCGCGATGTAGAAGGCCGCGGTCCCCGCGGTCGCCGCCAGGGCTCGCTCGGGCTCGTCGGTCACCGTCACCTGGCTCGGGTTGCGCACGATCACGTCCTCGGGATCGCGTCCCGCCGCCCTGACCGCGTCGAAGAAGGCTCCGAGCTGCGACTTCCAGCGCTCGCGGGGCATGAAGATCGGGAACCAGCCATCGGCGATCTGGGCACAGAGCTCGACGGACCGGGGCGTGACCGAGGCGAGCCAGATCGGAATGTGACTGCGCACCGGCTCGAAGCGGAGTGTGAATCCCCGCTCGAGCTTGAAGATCGTTCCGTCGTACTCGAGTCGCTCCCCGCGCATGAGGGTATTGATGATCTCGACGTACTCCCGCAGGCGCGTCAGCGGTCGCTGAAAGGGAACGCCGTGAAAGTGCTCGATGACCCGGTGCCCGGAGGTCCCCAGTCCGATGATCATGCGCCCGCCAGAGAGCTCGTCCAGGGTGGCGAAGTGCTGCGCGAGCGCCGCGGGACTTCGCGAGAAGATGTTCACGATCGAGGTCCCCAGCTTGATGTTGCGGGTCTCGCGGGCGAGGACCGTCAGGATCGTGAAGGCATCTCGGCCCCATGCCTCGGCCACGAAGCAGGCCTCGACCCCCGCGTCGTCGGCGACCTTCGCCTGCTCCACCAGCTTGTCGATGTCGAACTCACCCTGCCAGTTGATGCCTATCGAGAGTCTTCTCACGTCGTCTCCTTTCGGGGATGCCTGATCTACCCGCGTCGGACCGTCGGCTCGAATCGCCTCCTCGCACCCTCTCGCTAGAGCTCCAGGTCGGAGAGGACCTCCTGGAGCTCCGCGGCCGTTCGCCGAAAGAGGGGAATGTCGGTGCGGGAGTAGCGGACCTTTCCATCCCGGCCGACGAGTACGAGCGCTCGCTTCGTCATTCCGAAGAGCCCCGCCGCGCCGTAGCTGCGGCAGACGGCTCGATCCGGGTCCGAGGCGAGTGGAAAGGGAAGGTCGTGCTTTGCCGCGAAGCGCGCGTGCGAGTCGAGCGACTGCGCATTGATCGCAAGCACGCTCACGCCCAGGTGCTCGAAG
The DNA here is from genome assembly GCA_046757685.1 of Myxococcota bacterium. GTDB lineage: Bacteria > Myxococcota_A > UBA9160 > SZUA-336 > SZUA-336 > JBHHYV01. The sequence continues at coordinate 7,952 of JBHHYV010000063.1, read as the reverse complement.
ACCGCGAGGTTGTCGCGATAGTCGCAGAGCTGGCGGGTACACACCGGCGTGTCGTCTCCGGGATAGAAGACCAGCAGGACCGGGCCCTCGCGCAGCTTCTCCGCGAGGCGGATCGTTCCCCGGGTCGAGGCCAGCGTGAAGTCCGGCGCCTCGTCTCCCGGCTTCATGGCGCGGCCCCGGTCTGCATCCCTGCGCGAGCACGCCCGGCGTCGCGGGGAGGGGTCGGCACCTCGTCCGGGACGCGCTCCTCGACGTGGGCCATGAGGCCCAGGGTAGACCGTCCGGCGGGTGCGGGTCTACTGCCGGATCCCCTTGCCGCACCTGGAACCGCTATCCTGGCGCGATGCCGAGCCGACCTCTGGAGCCCCACGGACCCCCGGAATCGCTCCCGTCGATCGGACGCCCCGGCGACCCGGGGCCCGGCGAGATCCAGCGCCCGACGCCCGACTGGCTCGTCCGTCGCTTCCGCTGAGCTGCCGGTGACCTTCGAGCGCATGCTGCGGTGAGCCGCGAACTCTCGCCCGCCAGCCGGAGCGTCTACGCCCTCGGAGACTTCACCGTCAACACCGCGCTGGCGGCGCTGTCGCTGGTCTATACGACCTACTTCCTGACGCAGGTCGCGGGTCTGCGCCCCGCCCTCGCGGGCCTGGTCCCCCTGATCGGGCGCTTCGTCGATGCGATCAGCGACCCCGCCATGGGCAGGCTCTCCGATCGCACGACCCTGCAGGGGGGCCGCCGGCGCCCGTACTTTCTGCTGGGCTCGCTGCCGTTCGGTCTGGCGTTCGCCCTGCTGTGGACCGATCCCGGAGTCGAGTCGCAGGGCCTGCGCTTTGCCTACTTCACCGGGATCTACTGCCTGCTGACGCTGGCCATGACGGTGCTCTCGGTTCCCTACCTGGCTCTCATTCCCGAGATGGCGACCGACTACGACGATCGCACGTCGCTCAACACCTATCGCAACGCGGGCGCCGTGCTCGGGATCTTCGCGGCGATCGCGACGCGGCCCCTGGCGCAGGCCTTCGGAGGCGGGTCGACGGGCTTCGCGCTCACGGGAGTCGTCTTCGGCGTCGCGCTCGGGTTGCCATGGCTCGCGGTGTACCGTGTGAGCTTCGAGCGCGACGAGTTCCGGAATCGACCCGTTCGAGGCCACCTGCTGAGCGGGCTTCGCAGCGTCCTGGCCCACAGGACCTTTTCGAGGCTCACCGCCCTCTACCTGTGTGGCCGGATCGCCATGGACCTGAGCGGGGCGATGATGATCCTCTACTTCAGCTACTGGATCGGACGCTCGGAGGACTTCGAGCCGACGATGTTCCTCTTCCTCGCATGCGTCCTGCTCTCCCTCCCGATCTGGCTGCGGGTCGCGCGACACATGGAGAAGGCCACGGTGTTCATGGTGGGGGCTGTCTGGTGGACGCTTGCCCAGACCATCTTCCTGATCGCGATGCCCGACTGGCCCCGCTGGCTCCTCTTCGCGTATGCGCCGGTCGCGGCGCTGGGATACGCCGTCGTCGACCTGATGCCCTGGGCGATGGTGGGCGACGTGATCGATGAGGACGACGTAGTCAGTGGCGAGCGGCGCGAGGGCCTGTACAACGGCGTCTTCACCTTCCTGCGCAAGCTCGGCGGAGCGCTCGGGGTGTTCGTGGCCCTCACGATGCTCGACTGGGCGGGCCTCGGGCGGGGCGACGCCCAGCCCGAGTCCGCCCGCCAGATGATCCGCTGGCTCGCGGGCCTCGGACCCATGGCCCTCCTGGCCCTCGCGGCCCTGTTTGCGCGCGGCTATCCGCTGACGCGCTCCGCCCATGCAGCCATCCTCGGGCAGATCCGGGAGCGCGAGACCCTCGCGCGGGACCCGGGCCCGACGAGTTAGCCGCGGCGGGCGCAGCGCCCGATCGCGTTGTACCTTCCAGAGGGCCGCCATGCTCTACCAGACCGACGATCTCCGCATCGAGAAGCTCCGACCGCTGCTGCCGCCGGCGATCCTGATGGAGGAGCACCCGCTCGGAGAGGAGGGATCCCGGGTCGTCGCTCGTGCGAGGGAGGAGATCGCGCGAATCCTGCACGGGGACGACGATCGGTTGCTGGTGGTCGTCGGCCCCTGCTCGATCCACGACCCCCGGGCCGGGATCGACTACGCGCAGCGGCTCGCCAAGGTGGCGGGCGAGGTTCGTCGGGATCTCTGCCTGGCCATGCGTGTCTACTTCGAGAAGCCTCGGACGACGGTGGGCTGGAAGGGACTGATCAACGACCCGCACCTCGACGGCAGCTTCCGGATCAATGACGGTCTCCGGATTGCGCGCCGCTTCCTGCTCGACGTGACGGAGCTGGGTCTGCCGGTGGCGACGGAGTTTCTGGACCCGATCACCCCGCAGTTCATCGCCGACGTGGTCTCGTGGGGGGCCATCGGGGCGCGCACCACCGAGAGCCAGGTGCATCGCGAGCTGGCGTCCGGTCTCTCGATGGCGGTGGGCTTCAAGAATGGAACGGATGGCACCGTGCAGATCGCGATCGACGCGATTCGATCGGCAGCGCACGCGCATCACTTTCTCTCGGTCACCAAGCAGAGCGTGGCCGCGATCGTGGAGACCAAGGGCAACCGCGACTGCCACGTGATCCTTCGCGGCGGCAGCAGCGGTCCGAACTACTCCAGCCCGCACGTGGCCGAGGTCATGGAGAGCCTTCGGGCCGCCGGCCTGCCCGAGCGCGTGATGATCGACAGCAGTCACTCCAACAGCGGAAAGGACCCGGAGCGCCAGGCCCGCGTCACCCTCGACGTGGCCCGCCGCATCGCGGCTGGCGAGCGTGGGATCTTCGGGGTGATGCTCGAGAGCTTTCTCGTCGAGGGGCGCCAGGACTCGGGCGCCGGTCACGCCACCGTCTACGGACAGAGCATCACCGATGCCTGTATGGGTTGGGAGCGTTCCCGGACGCTGCTCGAGGCGCTGGCCGCGGCGTCCCGCGAGCGCCGCGAGGTCGTCTAGTCGTCCCAGCGGCGGGCCGGGCCGCGAGACGCCGCGGTCTCCAGCGCCCGCCTCTCCTTCAGCTCCGAGAGGTAGCCCGAGAGACCGAGCACCAGGGATTCGCAGTCCGAGGCCGAGTCCTCGATGGCATCCGCGGAGCCGAGATCGACATCCAGGATCCAGGTGATGTCGCGCGAGCCCTCGATCGACACGACGACCTTGCCCTGGCCGGCGCAGAGGCCCCTCGGCCAGGCGAAGGTCAGGCAGGCCAGTCCCTGCCGGCGCCGCTCGAGGCTGTCCTCGCTGCGCCGGACCGCGAGGTCATAGTCCGACTCCAGGACATCGATCAGGGCGCGCTCGAATTGATCCTGAAGCTTCTTTGCATCGATGTCCATGACTCGCTCCCCCGTGCTGCGTGGGCTGGGCCTTCCACGCGATCCGGGTTTCGGCAGCGAGGCGGCGGGAGTTGAGCCCGCTGTCCGTTGCTGTCGCTCCCTGGCGCAGGTCTCCGGCCGCCTCCAGGAGGGGCTTCGGGGGCTTGCAGGCAGAGTTGCGCTTCTGCCGCGGCCGGCGGTGCCGCTCAGAAGGGGTGGGCCGCGCAGCGCAGCGCGGCCTGCCCCAGCACGGCGAGCTGGACGGAGGTGACGTCCCCCGCGTCGCAGGCTCCGTCGTGGTCCGCGTCGCACAGTGTTGCACACGCGATGGAGCCGGCGACGCAGGAACCGATCTGGGTCGCGTCGAGCGCCGAGACCAGGCCGTCTCCGCTCTGGTCGCCGCACTCGCAGGCATCACCCGCGGGGCTCGCGCCCGCGTCGCTCTGTGAGGCGTTCGCGACGATCCGGCAGTTGTCGTCCCCGTCCCGCACTCCGTCTTCGTCGCGATCGATCCCCACCCGCATTCCACTTCCCGGGGGGACCGCGAGGAAGGTGACCTCCTGGCCCGGGCTGGCGGCGAGCGCGAGCAGGTCGGCTCGCGAGGCGATCGGATCACTGGCCGCATCGGGGATGAACGTGTCCGCTCCGGTCAGCAGCCAGCCTCGCGGCTGGCCTCCCACGACGGCGTGCGCGACCAGGTCGGCCTCGGGAGCCGTCAGGGACGCCCGCTCGGCGAGCAGCTGGATGCGCCCGTCCACCGCGGTTCCGTTGGTGGCCGTGCGCGTGATCTCCTGCCCGACGATCGGAGCCAGGTCCGTGGGAAATGCGTGAAGGAAGTCCACCAGGTCGTTGCGCTGCTGATCCTGCTGTGCGGCGCTGCCTGGGAACACGAACGCCGGAGCGCTCACGAAGCGCAGCAGGGTGTCGACGGAGCCGTCGTGCAGGAATCCAAACCCGCGAATCTGTGGACCGATCGGGGTGAACTCACCCACAAAGCCGAAGAATCCCACCTTCTGGTACATGTTTCGCAGATGCGGAACCTTGAAGAGCTGGTCCTCGCCCTCGAAGGACGTGAGCCCGTCGGTCCCGAAGAAGCCGTTCGGCTCGTCGAGGGTGTGACAGCCCTCGCAGGTGATGGTCTGGTTGGCATCGACCGGGACGTTCTTGAAGATGTTCTCGCCGCTGGCGGCAGTCGGGCTCAAGGTGTTGTCCAGGTTGCGGATGGGGCTCGGCGGGAGCTTTACCTGCAGGATGAAGTCGGCGAACTTCTGCATGATCGCATCCGTGGGGATCACGCCTCCGAGCAGACCGTCGAAGGCGACGTTGAAGCGCTTGAAGCCGGCCGCGGCATCGAAGACGGCGTTGGGGTCGGTGATTCCGCCCGACCGGTCGCCCCTCCAGTGCATCGGAGGATGGTTGGAGAGCCCCCGGATGGTCTGGGTCGTCATGGGACCCTTCATGCCGTGGAACATCAGCAGGTCGGACGCCTGCTGGGGAGTCAGCCCGATGAGTGTTTGGATCAGTGGGTTGGTCAGGTCGAAGATCTGAGGGTTGGGATTGGGAACGCGCGCGACGTCGGGATTTCCCAGGTTCCAGGCCAGATCGTCCATCCGCGCGAAGACGTGACAGCTGGCGCACGATGTGTCCCCGCGGTCCGAGCTGAAGCGGGCGTCATAGAGGATGGGTCTTCCGTCGACGATGCTGGCGGGCTCCGGGTTGTGCAGGGCCACGTGACGGATCTCGCGGCGGGTGGCCGTGTCGACCACGGAAACGGAGTCGTCGAAGCGCGTCAGCACGTAGAGCCGGCCGTTCCCCTCGTCGAGGGCCAGACCGGCCGGTCCGCCGCCACTCAGGTCGATGTGGTTGGCGTCGTCGGGGGTGAAGGTATCGGCCTCGAGCGCGGCGGCGTCGAAGATCCCCACCTTGCTCGAGCCGAAGGCCGCCACGTAGATCGTGGATCCGTCGGCGGAGAGCTCCAGCTGCACCGGGAGCGCGAGGCTTCTTGCGTTCACTCCGGCAGGCACGGGGTTCGTCTGGTAGTCGATGTGCTTGTTGAGATGTCTCGGGAGCACGCTCGCGCCATCGATGACCGTGATGTGACTCTCGTGGAGATGTCCGCGCAGGCTGGGCGGCGAGGGGGCCCCGGAGGCGGCAGCGTGGACTCCGAAGCCCTCGAAGCGCACGTGGTTGAAGGCCTCGGTATTCGCCACGTAGACCTTGCCCGTCGGACCCACCGCGATGTCGAAGAGGATCGTGCCCACTCCAGAGAACACCGTGGCCGTGCTGGCCATGGTCGCAGGGGACGCGTTGGCGTCGAGCCGGAACACATCCTGGTCCGGCAGGTCGAAGGGGACGAATGCGCTCCAGTCGTTGCCTGCGGCATCGACCCACTGCGGTCCGGCACCCACGTCGCGCTTGCGCACGATGATTCCGCTGCTCGGGGCAGGGACGTTCTGGAAGTCGTCGAAGGGAGGCATCGGCGGGATCAGCTGGGCCCCGTTTGGATCGGTCGAGATCGGCTCGACGGCGAGCACGTTCACGGCCGTCGACTGGTTGCCCGAGTGGAAGATCCCCACGTAGACGCTGGAGCCGTCGGCGCTCGCCGCCAGCGAGCGCGGCGTATCGCCGAAGAGCGTGGCGATGCCGAGGGGGGTGCCACCCAGCGCCGATCCCAGGGCATTCGCATCGAAGACCCAGACGTCGGCGCGCCCGACCCCGGGGGTCTTGAGCTGGGGGTCGACGGGGCTGTTCTGGCCGCGGTGCGCCGTCGTGATGAAGGCGCGATCGTGGGCGCTGCCGGCAAAGACGATGTCGCGCGGCTCGTCCCCCACCAGCAGGGTCCGCACGACGCGCGGCGGGCTGGACGCGACGTCGACGATGCTCACGCTGTCGGACTGGTGGTTCACCACCCAGACCTCGCTCGGGCTGCGCACGGCGACCGCGACAGGCTCGAGGCCCACGGGCACCGACTCCAGCTGGCGCAGCGCCCCTCCATCGGTCGCAAAGATCTCGAGCGAGTCGTCCGGGATGTTGGCCACGTAGAGGCGGGAGCCGTCCGCCGAGAGCGCCAGCGGCCGGACAGGACCGGACTCGAAGGCGGTGAACGACTGCGCGTGGGAGGCTCCGCTCCCCGCAAGCGTCAGACCCAGGACCAGAACCGCGATTCGCCGCATAGGCTCTCCTCGTGCCAGAACCCCGAAGCGTAGCGATTAAACCACTATTTCCGGGCTCTTGTCTTCCTGGCCTCGCGGCGAAGCCGCTCGAATCCGGCCTCCAGGTCGGCCTCGACCCGTTCTCGCAGGGCCTCTCGCTCGGTCTCGGGGAGGTCGGCGGGGACCCGGAAGGGCCGGCCGAGCTGGAGCCGGGTCCAGCCGAAGGGGAGGGGCACGGGCATTCGGTCCCAGCTATGGGCCCGCCAGACCCCTCCCGAGGCGGCGTAGATGGGGGCCATCAGGGCTCCCGATCGCTGGCCCATCAGCAGCAGGCCGGGCTTGACCCGTCGGGCCGGACCCCTCGGGCCGTCCACCAGGTGGCAGGCGACGCGGCCCCGCCGGAGCTCCCGGACCACGCCCAGGAGCGCCCGGACGCCTCCGCGCGAGCTGGACCCCCGCACCGCGCGCCAGCCCAGGCTCTCCACGATCCTGGCGATCCGCTCTCCGTCCCGGCTCTGGCTGACCATGATGACCGGCCGCAGCGGCGTCATTGCGCGCACCGCGATCAGCGCGGTCTCGTGCCAGCTGAAGAAGAGCACGGGCCGCCCCGCATCGAGCTCCGGGCGCACGCGCTCGAGGCCCTCGAGCCGGGTCCGGGTCGTCCACCCGATCGCGCGGATCACGACGCTGGCCAGCCAGGGGAGGATCCGGTCGATCAAGCGCCTGCCTCCGTCGTCGGTCGGGCAGAGATTCTATCGGCTGGGGGCTAGACTGGATCGGGGACGCGGGCACCCGGGGCTCGAGCGTCGGCGAGACCGAGGGCAGCAGAGATTGCGCGACATACTCCGAATCGCCAACGCCAGCGGCTTCTACGGAGACCGGCCGTCCGCCGCGCGCGAGATGGTCGAGGGGGGGCCCATCGATGTGCTCACCGGGGACTACCTGGCGGAGCTCACCATGGCGATCCTCCACAAGAGCCGCGAGAGGCGGCCCGGGACCGGCTGGGCGACGACCTTTCTGCGTCAGCTCGAGGAGGTCCTTGGAGCCTGCCTGGATCGCGGGATCCGGGTCGTCAGCAATGCGGGAGGCTTGAATCCCGAGGGTCTCGCCCACGAGATCGAGGCCCTCTGCCAGCGCCTGGGCCTCTCCGCCACCATCGCGTGGGTGACGGGGGACGACCTGCTCGACCGGCTGCCCGGGTGGCTGGCCCAGGGCGAGGAGCTTCGCCACTGCGACACGGGCCAGGCCCTCTCAGCGCTCGATGTCGTCCCACTCACCGCAAATGCCTACCTGGGCGGGTTCGGGATCGCCGAGGCGCTGCGGCGAGGCGCGGACGTGGTGGTCTGCCCTCGCGTGACCGATGCCTCGCTCGTGGTGGGTCCGGGAATCTGGGCCTTCGACTGGGGGCCCGGCGACTGGGACGCGCTTGCGGGGGCCGTGGTGGCGGGCCACGTGATCGAGTGCGG
>JBHHYV010000062.1:0-21683 GCA_046757685.1 Myxococcota bacterium | reverse complement strand
CACGATCCAGCGATCCACTCACGATCCAGGAAGGGAGACGCGATGAAGGCTGCGGTGCTCCGCGAGGTCAACAAGCCCCTCACCATCGAGGACGTCCAGATCGACGGCCCGGGCCCGCGCGAGGTGAAGGTCCGCACCGTCGCCGCCGGCGTATGCCACTCGGATCTCCACTTCCAGAACGGGTCCTACTTCTACCCGATGCCTGCGGTGCTCGGGCACGAGTCGGCCGGGATCGTCGAGGAGGTCGGCTCCGACGTGAGCTACGTGCAGCCCGGAGATCCGGTCATCTCATGCCTGTCGGTGTTCTGCGGGCAGTGCAAGTTCTGCCTGAGTGGCCGACCGTCGCTGTGTGACAAGTCGGCCACTCGGCGCGCCCCCGACGCGCCGCCGCGGCTCTCCCAGGGGGGCGAGGTCATGCACCAGTTCCTGGACCTGTCGTCCTATGCCGAGGAGCTGCTCGTCCACGAGCACGCGCTCGTGAAGATCCGCGAGGACATGCCGCTCGAGAAGGCGGCGCTGATCGGCTGCGGCGTGACCACGGGAATGGGAGCCGTGCTGAACACCGCAAAGGTCCCCGCGGGGTCGACCGTCGCCATCATCGGCTGCGGAGGGGTGGGGCTCTCGGCACTCCAGGCGGCCGTGATCGCGGGCGCCGGGCGGATCATCGCCGTCGACATGCAGCCCTCCAAGCTCGAGCTGGCGCGCTCGCTCGGCGCGACCGACACGGTGAACGCGGCCGAGGGCGATCCCGTCGCGCAGGTCAAGGAGCTGACGGGGGGTGGGGTCGAGTACTCCTTCGAGGCCATCGGCCTCAAGGTGGCTGCCGAGCAGGCGTTCGGCATGCTCGAGAACGGCGGCACCGCGACGGTGATCGGGATGATCCCGCTCGGCCAGAAGGTGGAGCTCCCCGGCGTGGACTTCCTCTTCGAGAAGAAGATGCAGGGCTGCAACATGGGGTCGAATCGCTTCCGGATCGACATGCCTCGCTACATCGACATGTACCTGGCGGGCCGGCTGAAGCTCGACGAGATGATCTCGCGCGAGCTCCAGCTCGAAGACGTGAACGATGCCTTCGAGGCCCTTGCCCGGGGAGAGGTCGCGCGCCAGGTGATCCGCTTCTGACCTGCGAGCCCGGCTCAGCGCCGCCAGAAGCCGGGTGTGAGGATCACGAGCACGGTGTAGATCTCGAGTCTCCCCAGGATCATCAGCGCCGTCATGCACAGCTTGGCGCCGGGAGCGAAGCTGGCGTAGGTGTGGCTGGGCCCGGCCGCGCCGAAGCCGGGACCCACGTTTCCGAGCGTCACCGCGGCCGCCGAGAGTGAGGTCATGAGATCCGAGCCGTAGCTCGCCAGGAGCCCCGTTCCCGCCAGCAGCAGCAGCACGTACATGGCCACGAAGCCCAGCACCCCCATGAGGGCGCTCTCGTCGACCGTCCGCGGCCCGAGGCGGATTGCCGAGAAGCCGCGCGGATGGACGAGGCGGAAGAACTGGCCAAAGGCGATCCGCACCGTCAGCAGGACCCGGACCACCTTGAGCCCACCCCCCGTGGAGCCGGCCATTCCACCCACCAGGAAGAGCACGAGGAAGACGGCGTGGGAGAGGGCCGGCCAGGCATCGAAGTTCCGTGTGGCGAAGCCGGTCGTCGTCACGATCGAGGCTGTCTGGAAGAGCGCGTGCTCGAGCGCATCCGAGGTCGTCGCGAACGCCTCCGGGCGACGCGCCAGCAGGTCCAGCGTCATGAGCAGCGTCGCCGCGGCGACGATGCCCAGGTAGAGGCGAAGCTCCGGCGTGTCGCGCCATGAGAAGCGACCGGTCAGCGCTCGCTGCAGGATCGCGAAGTTCATGCCCCCGAGCAGCATGAACACCGTCGTCACCACGTGGATGAAGCCGGAGTTCCAGTGGGCGAGAGAGGCGTCGTGGGTCGAGAAGCCTCCCGTCGAGATCGTGGCCATCGCGTGGCAGATCGCGTCGAAGGGGCTCATGCCGCCGACGATGAGCAGGACCCCATCCGCGATCGTCAATCCCAGGTACAGAACCCAGAGCAGCTGCGCCGTCTCGGCAATCCGCGGGGTGATCTTGTCCTTGGTGGGGCCGGGCGCCTCGGCCCGGTAGAGCTGCATGCCTCCGAGTCCCAGGATCGGGAACACGGCGACGCCGAGGAGGACGACGCCGATGCCCCCGAACCACTGCGTGAACGCACGCCACAGCAACAGCGAGCGTGGAAGCGAGTCGAGTCCAGACAGCACCGACGCCCCGGTCGTGGTGAAGCCCGAGGTCGACTCGAAGAGTGCGTCGACGAGTCCGAGGTCTACGGCCGGATGGTGGATATAGGGTCCCGCGCCGCAGATCGCGGCACCCAGCCAGGACAGCGTGACCGCCAGGAAGGCCGAGCGGTGATCGAGCGCGAGGCGGCCGCCGCGCGCGGGCAGGATCAGGAGGCCCGAGACCGCGAGGCCGGTGCCGATCGAGATCGCAAACGCTTGCCACGGCTCACCCAGCGCCAGCGCGACCGCCAGCGCCGCGCCCTGCGCGAGCACCACGGCACCGACTGTGATCCCGACCAACCACAGGACCGTACGCGAGTTCATGGGGGCGAGACTCTAGCCCGCAATCTTCAGCGGGTCGCCGTCCCTGCCTTCTGGCGCCCGCGAAGGCGCGCGCGGGCTGCTAGTTCCACACCTGGGCGTGACCGTCCCACTGGTGAACCTCGATCGCTCCCAGCGGGTTCACCCTCACCCCGAAGAGGGCGCCGCTGGCGTTCGTCAGGTAGAACACGCCGCTGCCACTTGCGACCGTGTTCGGACGGTCGGTGGCGACGGGCAGCCCGCGGGTGTTGAACGCCAGCGCGGGGCGAGACGAGGAGCTGTCGATCGGAAAGCTCGTGCCCGCCCGCAGGCCGCTGCTGAGCGTCGGGGTCGCGAGGGTCGACGTTCCGGTGGGCGCGCTCGGAACGACGAGCCCCGAGCCCGGTCCCGAGCTGGGGCCGCGCACCGAGCCGGGTCCTGAGTTGGAGCTCGGCCCGGGTCCGCTGCCGGTCCCGCTACCCGCACTGCCGGGGGCGAGCGCGGTGCTCGAGGTCGCGCTGTCGAGCATCGGAACGCTGTTCATCCACAGCGGCACGACCGCGTCTCCGAGGGCATAGACGTCGGGATTGCGCTGGAGGGCCAGCCGGACGCGCCGCATCGAGTCTCCGGGCGTGACCGAGTACGACGCGTCGTTGTCGCGAACCACGACGGCCCGCGTGGAGGCGGTCGCATCGTTGAAGTAGACCAGGTAGGGGATCCCGTCCTTGAGCGCTCTCGAGCGCGCCTTGCCGAGCAGGCTCGCGACGTCGCGCGCACTCTCGCGAGTGGCCTGCTGGGTCATGTAGGCCGAGATCCCGGGGCTCGCCAGGCCGACCATCACCGCAATGATCCCGAGCCCCACCAGTAGCTCGATCGCGCTGAAACCGGCCTGCGATCTGCGCACATTCGACATCCGAGCTTCTCCTCTCGCCCCGCCCGCGCCATCTCTCAAGCAAAAGGCGTACCTTTTCGGTCGCAAAGGTGTCGGGCGGGTTCTCGAGGGGCCGGCCCGCAGTCACTTCGGGGCGCTTCTGCGTCCGCCCTGCTCGCGAGAGATCGAGGGTAGCGGTCCTCCGTGTGTGGAGTCTGCGGAACAGAAGTGGAGGCCGACTACACTCCGCCGCAGGGTTCGCCCGTGGAGCGACCGACCCGGGCCGCGCGGAGGGTGGGGTTCTAGACCGGCTCCACCTCGACGGGGATCCCGTTCAGTACCGCGTTCCCGGAGAGCTCGTCGAGGAGCGTCTCGTCGGCGAGGGAGTTCGAGTTCACCCCGGGCCGGCGCGCTGCGACTCGCTGGCGCATGTCCCGGGCATCGTGTCCGAAGCCGTGCGGCAGGCTCACCACTCCCGGCATCACCTCGTCGCTGATCTGCGCGGGCGCGCGTACGGATCCCACCCGGCTGCGGACGAGGACCATGCTCTTCGCCTCGATGTGGCGCCGCGTTGCGTCCTCGGGATTCAGCAGCAGGGTGCAGCGTTCGGCGCCCTTGGCGAGCGAGGGCAGGTTGTGCATCCAGCTGTTGTTGCTACGAAGGTGTCTGCGCCCGATCAGAACCAGCTCCGGGGGATCGAGGTCGCGCGCCCTCGCGAGTCGCTCGAGATCGCCGAGGATCTCCGGAGGAGCCAGCGGAACCCGCCCCGTCGCAGTGTGGAGCAGGTTGGGGAGCCGCGGCTCGAGCGGCCCCAGGTCGATCCCGTGGGGGGCTTCGAGCAGATCCCCGAGCGAGAGATCGGTCGGGCCGGTGCGAAGCAGCAGGTCGAAGAGGCGCTCGGGTCCGGGCTCCTTGCCCACGGCCTCGACCTGCTCGGGGGTCGCGCCCGCAGCGCCGGCCAGCCCGGCGAGCAAGCCCGTCTCGAGTGCCTGCGCGGGGACGCCTGCGACCCGGGCGGCCAGCTCGAGCAGGATCTCCCACTGCGCCAGGGCGCCGGCCGCCGGCGCCAGTGTGGGCCGTGAGAAGCGCACGAAGTTCCGGACCGAGAGCGGGAAGAAGAAGAGGTCGGCGTTCGAGCGCTCGAGATGCGAAGGCGGAGGCAGCACGACGTCGGCATGGCGCGTCGTTTCGTTCAGGTACATGTCGACGCTGATCATGAACTCGAGCCCGGCAAGGGCGCGGTCCAGGCGTCCGGCGTTCGGCGTCGAGAGCACCGGGTTCCCGGCGAAGGTGATCAGCGCGCGCACGCGGTCGTCCCCATCCTGGTCGATCTCCTCGGCGAGGCTCGAGACCGGAAGCTCGCCGTTGAACTCGGGCAGCTGCCGCACGCGTGACCGCCAGCGGCCGAGCGGAAGCTCTCCCGGCGCACCGCGAGCCAGCCCCGCGATCGAGGCGGCGGGCGTCGGGAACATGGCCCCGCCCGCACGGTCCAGGTTTCCGGTGAGGGCATGGAGCACGTCGATCCCCCAGCTCGCGAGGGTTCCGAACGCCTGGGTACTGGTGCCGACCCTTCCATAGCACGCGGCCCGAGGGGCTGCGCTGAACTCTCGCGCCAGGGACCGGATCCGTTCCGCGGTGATCCCGGTCGCCGCCGAGACCGCCTCAGGGGCGAAGGCGGCCGCCCGCTGTCGCACGGTGTCGACGCCGTCGAGCAGGCCCTCCAGCCGGCCCGGTGTCACGCGTCTCTCCTCGAAGAGCACGTGAATCATCGCGAGCAACAGAAGGGCGTCGCTGCCCGGTCGAATGAAGACGTGCGAGTCCGCGAGGGCGGCCGTCTCGCTGCGTCGCGGATCGACGACGATCAGCCGTCCCCCGCGGGCTCGCAGCTCACGCAGCCGCCGCGGCATGTCGGGCGCCGTCATCAAGCTGCCGTTCGACACGACGGGGTTCGCGCCCAGGATCAGCAGGAGATCCGTGCGATCGAGATCCGGAACCGGGATCGAGTAGGGTCCGCCGAAGAGCAGCTGGCAGGAGAGCATCTTGGGGAGCTGGTCGACGCTCGCCGCGGAGAAGCGCCACCGCGTCCCGAGCGCTCCCACGATGGGCGCGAGGTAGAAGAGCGATCCCAGGTCGTGGGCGTTGGGATTGCCGACGTAGGTGGCCACCGAATCCGGCCCGTACGTGTCGCGCACCGCGACCAGCCCCTCGGCGGCGCGGTCGAGGGCGTCCTCCCAGCTGGCCGGATGCAGCCCCGATGCGCTGCGAACGAGTGGATGGCGCAGACGGTCCGGATCCTCGTGAAGGCCCTTGAGCCCGTACGCCTTCGGGCACAGGTAGCCCTGGCTCAGAGGGTCCTCGGGGTCGCCGCGAATCGTCCGGACGCCTTCCCTCGATCCATCGGGCGCCCTCTCGAGCTCGACCCGCAGGCCGCAGTGCGCCTCGCAGAGAGGACACGAACGATGAGCGATCCGGGTGGTGCGCGACATCGGCACAGTGTACGCGAGCCGCGGCGAGAGGCGAGAGCGGGGACGAACCGCCCCGGATCTGCAGGCGAGCTCCGCCTCGGTCCTCCCGCCCTCGACGATCCGCTCTCGAGCGCGGCACATCCGGCGGATCGGGGTCTAGTCGTCGTCGGCGTCCGCCGGAAACTCGTCGTGGCCGTGACCGCGGCGGTGCCTCTTGCGGTGGGAGTGCCGCTTCGAGGCGCGCAAGCCCCGCGGCAGGCCGCCCACGGTGATGCGCGTCCAGCCCCGACCGAGCTCCAGGCTCACCTGCCACTGCCCGCGGTGGCGTCGGTAGTAGCGGTGGCCGTCGTAGTAGTAGTCCGCGAGACCCACCAGCAGGTAGATGCCGAGCCGGCGATCGAAGACGAGCTCGACTCCTGACGGCAGCGAGGCTCGCTCGTGGACCTCCTCGTGCTCGCGTCGGTAGCCGTGCGCGGGCGCGTGGGACGGGGGACCGTGCCGCTGGACGCGCGCGTGTCGCGGCGGAATCGGGCGGTCACTCGCGATGCAGCCGGCCAGTGGAAGGGCGAGAGAGGCCCACGCCAGAGCGGGGAGTCCGCAGCGCAGCAGGCGGGCGATCGATCGGCAGGGGGATGGCACGAGGGGCTCCTCTGGCTCTTTCCGTCCGTTTCGGTGTCTGGCACGGCGGGCCTGAGTGCCGGTGGCTGGGGAGTAGACGCGGCGCTCCGGCACGCGCAGCTCCGACGCCAAGGACTCGCGCGTGCTCCAGCTGCGGGAGTGAGCTTCCGGAGGGAGCTCGCTTCTGCGACGCCTGCGGGGTTGCGATCACGACTCCCGGCCCCGAGACCCTGCCCGACCCTGCCGCGCGTGATCGCAGCCCTCGCGACTACACGCCCCACCACCCAGCCGACCGGATCCTGCGGTCGCGCTCGGCGCTCGAGGGAGAGCGCAAGCAGGGGACCGTCCTCTTCGCCGATGTGAAGGGCTCGATGGAGCTGGCGGAGCAGCTCGACCCGGAGGTGTGGCACCGGATCCTTGGGGCGCTTCTTCGAGATCCTGACCGAAGGAGTGCACCGCTTCGAGGGGACGGTCAACCAGTACACCGGCGACGGGATCATGGCGCTTTTTTGGCGCGCCGATCGCGCACGAGGACCACGCCCAGCGCGCCTGCTACGCGGCCCTCCAGCTGCGCGATGACACCGCGCGCTACGCGACCGAGCTGAAGCGACGCCACGGGTTGGGCTTCTCGACCCGCATGGGGCTGCACTCGGGAGAGGTGATCGTGGGCAAGATCGGCGACGACCTGCGGATGGACTACACGGCGCAGGGGCACTCGGTGGGTCTTGCGCAGCGCATGGAGGCGCTGGCCTCGCCCGACACCTGCTACCTGAGCCACGCGACGGCAGCGCGCGTCTCGGGGTACTTCGAGCTCGAGGACCTGGGCGAGTTCCATCTGAAGGGCGCCCGCAACCCGGTCCACGTCCATCGGCTCGTCGACCCGGGCCCGGCGAAGACCCGCTTCGACATCTCCCGCGCACGGGGGCTCACGCGCTTCGTCGGCCGTGACGCCGACATGGCGACGCTCGAGGTCGCGCTGGAGCAGGCACGGGCCGGGACCGGCCAGGTGGTCGGCGTGGTCGCGGAGGCCGGGACCGGCAAGAGCCGTCTCTGCTACGAGTTCGCCGAGCACTGCCGCGCGCGGGGAATGACGGTCGACGTGGGGCAGGCGGTCGCGCATGGCAGGAACATCCCCTACCTGCCCATGCTCCAGGTCTTTCGGGCCTACTACGGGATCGAGGAGCGCGACGACGACCGGCCAGCTCCCGCTGGCGCCGCTCGGACCCGACGCCGTCCGCGAGCTGCTCGACGATCTGCTCGGGCGCGACGCGAGCATGGAGGGGCTCGCCGAGCGCCTCGACGAGCAGGCCGCCCCGCTGGCGCATCACTGGGAGGAGGCGGGCGAGGCGCTCCCGGCGGCACGCTGGCACGCGCGTGCGTCTGCCTGGGTCGGGCGCAGCGATCCCGTCCGGGGGCCCTGGCACTCGCAGCGCGTCCTTCTGCTCAGCGAGGAGCTGGAGGACTCTGCGGAGCGCAGAGCGCTGCGTCTCGACGCGTCGAGCCGGGTGCTGAGCCAGGGCGGCTGGCGCGTGGGGCTCTCCGCCGAGGAGTCGCAGAGTGTCTTCGCCGAGGGATGCGAGCTGGCCCGGCGCTCCGGTGACGTGGATCGGGCCATTGCCCTGCGCGTCGGCTACGGAGCTACACTCGGATTCTCCGGCGACCGCGTGCGCTGCTCTCGAGGGCCAGCCTGGGGCTTGGCGAGATCTCCCAGGCGCGAGTCGAGGCGCACGAAGCCATCTCGCGTGCCCGGCTGCAGGGCGCTCGCTGCTTCGAGTCCGAGGCGCAGCTCGCTCTCGCCAGAGCGCTGCTCGCCGGCTCGGATGGAGCGTCTTCCCTCGAGTCGGTGGAGTGCGCGTTGGACCGGGCGCAAGCGCTCGTGGAGGAGACCGGAGGAAGATCCGTCGAGCCCCAGATCCACGAGGAGCGCGCTCGCGTGGCGGCAATGCGCGACGACGCGGACGGAGCCAGGCGAACGCTCCAGCATGCGTACGCGCTCTACGTCGAGATCGGCGCCACGGGTCATGCGGAGAGGCTGGCGCGCGAGCTGGCAGCCTGCGCGCCGGGACCTGCCACAGGCTGACGGCGCGGCCGGGGCGCACGCCCGGCCCGACGGGGACCTCTGCTAGAGTGGGCCGTCCTCGAGAGGAGCGGCGCCATGCGAATCGGACTCCAGATCCCGAGCTTCCGGCTCCCCGCGGGACCGGCCCGCCTTGGAGAGCGGCTCTCCGAGGTGGCCCGCACCGCGGACGACGCCGGCTTCTACAGCCTCTGGGTCATGGATCACTTCTTCCAGATCCCGATGCTGGGTCCCGCGGAGCAGGAGATGCTCGAGGGCTACAGCACCCTCGGCTTTCTGGCCGCGCACACGCGCCGGGCTCGTCTTGGGACGCTGGTGACGGGGGTCACCTACCGGCATCCCGGGGTGCTCGCCAAGACCGTGACCACGCTCGACGTGCTCTCGGGCGGACGCGCTGCCCTGGGAATCGGGGCGGCCTGGTTCGATCGCGAGCACGCGGGGCTGGGCGTTCCCTTTCCGCCCCTCGCCGAGCGCTTCGAGCGGCTCGAGGAGACGCTGCGGATCGTCCGCCAGATGTGGTCCGGCGAGGTCGCCCCCTTCGAGGGCCGGCACTACCAGCTGCGCGAGACCCTCAACGTTCCCCAGCCCGTCACGCGGCCGCATCCTCCGATCCTGATCGGGGGGCTCGGCGAGCGGAAGACGCTGCGCCTGGTCGCCGAGTACGGCGATGCCTGCAACCTCTTCCACTTCATCGGCAACGCCGAGCTCGCGCGCAAGCTCGACGTGCTGCGGCGCCACTGCGACGACGTCGGCCGGCCCTTCGAGGAGATCGAGCGCACGGTGCTCGGCACCGTCCACCTGGCGCCCGGTGCGCTCTCGGCCTCGGACGTGCTGCGCAGCTGCGAGGAGCTCGCGGAGATCGGGATCCAGCAGGCGATCTTCAACCTGCCGAACCTCTGGGAGCTCACCCCGCTCGAGGTCTTCGGAAAGGAGATCATCCCAGCGGTCTCCGGCCTCTGAGGTCTGCGAACCCGCAGCGGCGGGGCTGGGGTGAGTGAGGGGAGTCGAACCCCCGGCCTCCAGGGCCACAACCTGGCGCTCTAACCAACTGAGCTACACCCACCGTGAGCCGCCGAGATCCTAGTCGATCCCATGAGCGCGGCGCCACCGGCGGCCTGCGCACCCGTGTGCTCGCGCTCCAGGGCCGTCGAGTTGACACGGAACCCCCCGTGCCCAGGCTGTGGGCAGCTTGGAGGGGCCGTGAGGGGCCCGAGCGAGGAAGGCATGGATCCCAGCAAGTGGACAGAGAAGAGTCAGCAGGCGCTGGCCGGAGCGGGCCAGCTGGCGACCGGCTATGGGCACTCGGAGGTCGACTCCGAGCACCTGCTGCTCGCCCTGCTCGAGCAGCAGGGCGGTCTGGTTCCACGGCTGCTCGAGAAGATGGAGGTGGCCCCCGCGGACCTGCATGCCGCGCTCGACGCCGAGCTGCGCAAGCGCCCGCGAATCTCGGGTCCCGGAAGTCGCGGCGCGGAAGCGCGAGCCAGCGGGCGCCTGTCCCGCGTCCTGGCGCGCGCGGAAGAGGAGCGCGACCGGCTGCGTGACGACTACGTGTCGGTCGAGCACCTGCTGCTCGGCCTGCTCGAGGAGCCTCCGACGGGCTTCGCGGGCCGCCTGCTCGCCGAGCGCGGCGTCACCCGTGACCGGCTGCTCCGCACGCTCTCCGAGGTACGGGGCCACCAGCGTGTGACCAGCCCGAACCCGGAGTCCACCTACGAGGCGCTCGAGAAGTACGGGCGCAACCTCGTGGAGGCCGCACGCGACGGCAAGCTCGATCCGGTGATCGGTCGCGACGACGAGATCCGGCGCACGGTCCGGATCCTGTCGCGCAAGACGAAGAACAACCCGGTCCTGATCGGTGAGCCAGGCGTGGGCAAGACCGCGATCGTCGAGGGCCTGGCCCAGCGCATCGTGGCCGGCGACGTGCCCGAAGGGCTCAAGGACCGCAGCCTCGTCGCGCTCGACATGGGGTCGCTGGTCGCCGGCGCGAAGTACCGGGGCGAGTTCGAGGAGCGCCTGAAGGCGGTGCTCTCCGAGGTCAAGGAGAGCGACGGGAAGGTGCTGCTCTTCATCGACGAGCTGCATACGATCGTGGGCGCGGGCGCCGCCGAAGGAGCCATGGACGCCGGGAACCTCCTCAAGCCCATGCTGGCGCGCGGCGAGCTCCACTGCATCGGCGCGACGACTCTCGACGAGTACCGCAAGCACATCGAGAAGGACGCGGCCCTGGAGCGCCGCTTCCAGCCGGTGATGGTCGATCCCCCGGACGTCGAGGACACCATCTCGATCCTGCGCGGCCTGAAGGAGCGCTACGAGGTGCATCACGGCGTGACGATCCAGGACGCTGCGCTGGTGGCCGCGGCGGTGCTCTCGGATCGCTACGTGAGCGACCGCTTCCTGCCCGACAAGGCGATCGACCTGGTCGACGAGGCGTGCGCCATGATCCGCACCGAGATCGACTCCATGCCCACGGAGCTCGACGAGGTCACGCGCCGGGTGATGCAGCTCGAGATCGAGGAGGCCGCGCTCGCTGGCGACAAGGACCCCCAGACGGTCGAGCGCCTCGAGGAGCTGCGCCGCGAGCTCGAGGAGCGTCGGGCCGAGGCGGCCGCGCTGCGCTCGCAGTGGGAGGCCGAGAAGGCGGGCCTCTCCGGGATCCAGGAGGCGCGCAAGGCCCTGGAGCAGGCGCGGATCGAGCTCGAGCGGGCCGAGCGGGAGTACGACCTGAACCGCGCTGCCGAGCTGCGGCACGGCAAGATCCCGGAGCTCGAGCGGGCGGTCGAGCTGGGCCTCGAGGCGGAGGCGCGCGCCTCGGGAGGCAAGAGGCTGCTGCGAGAGGACGTGACCGCCGACGAGATCGCCGACATCGTCTCCCGCTGGACCGGGATTCCGGTGCGCAAGCTGGTCGAGAGCGAGCGCGAGAAGCTGCTGCACCTGGACTCCGAGCTGCACGAGCGCGTGATCGGGCAGGACGAGGCCGTGCAGCTGGTGGCGGATGCCGTGCTGCGGTCGCGCGCCGGGATCCAGGATCGCGAGCGACCGATCGGCTCGTTCATCTTCCTGGGGCCGACGGGGGTCGGCAAGACCGAGCTGGCCCGCACGCTGGCGGCCTCGCTCTTCGACTCGGACCAGAACATGGTCCGGATCGACATGAGCGAGTACATGGAGCGTCATGCGGTCTCCCGGCTGATCGGCGCGCCGCCGGGCTACGTCGGCTACGACGAGGGCGGCCAGCTGACCGAGGCCGTCCGGCGCAAGCCCTACTCGGTCGTGCTCTTCGACGAGATCGAGAAGGCCCACGGCGACGTCTTCAACATCCTGCTGCAGATCCTCGACGACGGCCGGATCACCGACTCGCACGGTCGCACGGTCAGCTTCAAGAACGCGGTCATCATCATGACGAGCAACATCGGCTCGCCGCTCCTCCTGGAGGGAGTCGACGAGCACGGAGGCATCACCGCCGCCGCGCGCGAGGGCGTGTTCCGCGAGCTGCGAGCGCACTTCCGACCGGAGTTCCTGAACCGGGTCGACGAGATCGTGCTCTTCAAGCCCTTGCAGGTCGAAGAGATCGAGAAGATCGTGGACCTGCGGGTCGGAGACCTGCGCCGGCGCCTGGCCGAGCGGAAGGTGAAGCTGGTGCTCGACGAGAGCGCGCGCAGCTGGATCGCGCGGGAGGCCTACGATCCCGCCTACGGTGCGCGCCCGCTCAAGCGCTTCCTGCAGCGTGAGGTCGAGACGCGGATCGCGCGCGCGCTCATCGCGGGCGAAGCTCGCGAGGGCCAGACCGTCACCGTGCGCGAGATCGCCGGCCAGCTCGACATCGAGATCGAGAAGCCCGCTCCCGAGGAGTCCGCCGAAGCCGAAGGGTAGGTCCTGGGCCCCGGCGCGACGCACCTGAGCCCCGATCGGCGCGCGCGGGCGAGACCCCAGGGACAGGGACGGCATGCTGGCGACACGTGCGCCAGCGGGGCTCTCGCCCCTCACCCCCGCCCGCGGAAGATCCGATAACGCGGGCGTCGTGTCCCCCCTACTCCGACGCCGAGGAACCCGGTGCGGGCGACCGGTGTAGCTCTGCTCGACCAGGTTCTCGGCGGAGCCGAGCCTGGACTGCCGCTGATGATCGCAGGTCCGATCGGCAGCGGCCGGACGCTCCTCTCGCTCGAGCTGGCGCGGGCCGCGCTCCAGCGCGGAGACCAGGTCGTGTACCTGACTCCCGAGTCGTGGTCCGTGCTCTCGCGCCAGGCCGAGATCTTCGGAGACGGGATCGAGCGGGCGATTCGCGAGCGTCGCCTGGTGCTGCTGCAGCTGCGTCCGGACGTGGCCGGGTCGCTGCGCGCGCACGGCGCCGCGCCGCTGGTCTCTGCAATCCGAGACGAGGCCCCCACGGCGCGCCTGGTCGTGGTCGACGGCCTGCACATTCTCTTCGAGGAGATCCTCGATCCGCAGCCGCTGCGCGCCGCGGTCGAGACCCTGCTCTCCGGCTACGAGGTTCCCGAGCAGCTCTGTGTCGTCACGATCGACGTCGAGCGCCTGAGGCGCCAGCCCGGCATGGAGCGCGCTCTCTGCGACGTGTGCGGTGCGCTGGTGGAGCTGTCTCGAGAGGAGACCGGCCGCCGCTGGCTCACGGTTCTCAAGTCCCGACTCCGCGAGGCCCCGGGTCGCGTCGAGTTCCGGCTCGGAGCCGGGGGCTCCCGGATCGTCGACCCGTCCGACTCGACCCGCGATGAGCCCGGGAGCGTCGCGGCGCCCGAGGTCTCGGAACCGACGGCGCCTGCCGCGCCGCTCCGCGAGAGTGTCGCCGACGAGCATCGAGTCGAGGTGCGCGAGCGCGAGGAGGACGGCGAGCCAGTCGAGGCCGGGCGCCCCCGCGTCCTGGTCGCGGACGCGGACGCCGCGAGCCGACAGCAGCTTGTGCGCTGGCTCTCGCCGCGCTTCGAGGTCGAGGCCGTCTGCGACGGGGTCGAGGCCCTCTCGGCGCTGCTCCACCGGGCGCCCGCGCTGCTGATCCTGGATCTCGAGCTGCCGCGCGTCTCGGGCTACGAGGTGCTGCACGCCTGCCAGCAGTCCCGCCGCTTCCTGCCAACGCTGGTTCTCTCGAGTCGACTGGTTCGGACCACCGACCGGATCCGTCCGCTGGTCCTGGGCGCCTCCGACCTGCTGCGCAAGCCCCCGACCCGCCTGGAGCTGCTGCACAGGATCGAGGCTCTGCTACGGCGGAGGCCCGACGACTGCGAGACGCCGCCGAGCCGATCCAAGGGCAGTCTCGAGGATCTGCTGCTCGTCGCATCGGCCTCCCGGCGCCTCGAGGAGGCGGCGTTTCGGGAGCGCGCCGCGCGCGCCGTCCGCTTCGGAGATCGCTTCGACGTGCCCTCGTGCCTGCTCGGCATCGAGGTCGACGAGCCGGGCGACCTCGATGCAATCCTGACCGCCGCCGAGTCGACCCTCCGCGCAGAGGACGCGTTCGTCGAGCTCGCCGAGCGGCGTGCCCTCCTCCTGCTCGTGGCCGCCGGGCCCGAGCACGCCGAGCGGGTGCTGGAGAGGCTGCTCTCGCGAGCGCGCGGTCGGGGACGCGGCAAGCGCCGGATCTCGGCGCCGCGCTGGGTCACGCTCCCTCTCGAGTCGGGTGGGGACGACCTCGACCTGGAGAAGCCCTTTCTCGACCGGGCGGAGGCGCCATGAACCTGGGGGTGGCGCTCGGACTGGTCGCGCTGCTCGCCGGCGGCGCCTCGGCCGCCGACCCGCGTCTCGAACGCGCGTCGGGCCTGCTCGGGGAGCGAGCCGGCTGGCCCGAGGCGATCGACCTCTACCGCCAGGTCCTGGCCGAGGCTCCGGAGTCTCCAGAGGCGACGATTGGCCTGGCACGAGTGCTTGCATGGTCCGAGCGTTACGACGAGGCTCTCGGGCTCTACGCGAGGGTCGTCCAGGAGCGTCCCCGCGACCTCGAGCTCCGGCTGGAGCGGGGGGAGGTGCTGTCCTGGGCGGGGCGCTACGGCGAGGCGAGGGCGGACCTCGAGGCGGTCCTCGCGCGGGAGCCCAGGAACGCCCGGGCCGCGCGGGCCCTGGCCCGAGTCGAGCGCTGGTCCGGCCATGATCCGGCTGCGGACCGCGCCTACCGTCGGGCGCTCGCGCTCGAAGACGACAGCGAGGCGTACCAGGAGTGGCGGGCCCTCCGCTCGCGCTATCGCCCCGAGGTTCGGGCCACCGCGTACTGGTCCCGCGACAGCGACCGGTTCGAGCGGGTGGAGAGCGGGCTCGTCGCATCGTGGTACCCGGAGCTCGCCACTCACCTCCGGCTGTACTCGGGGTGGATCCGCGCCGGCCATCCGCGCAGCCAGGCCCAGGCCTCGAGCCGGGCGGACCAGGACCGCGATCGGGCCCGCACGCTCGCGCTCTCGCTCGAGCGGCGGCTGGACGCGCGCTGGACCCTGGAGGCGGGAGCCGGAGTCCGTGACTGGCTCCACGCGGCGGCGCGCGGCTACGGTCACCTGGGCGTCCGCCTGGCGCCCGCGCCCTCGCTGCAGCTCGGGCTGCGCCTGGAGCAGGGGGACCTGCTCGACCTGAGCGACTCGTTCGAGGCGCTCGAGTCAGGTCTGCAGCAGACGGCGCTTGCGGCGACCCTGTGGAAGGGTCTCCCGTCGCGGCTCGAGATCTGGAGCCGCTTCGAGGTGAACCGCCTCAGCGATGGCAACCGCAGGCAGGCCCTGGACGCGTCCCTCACCTGGCGGCCGCGCGACGGCGACGGCCTCGAGATCTCGCTGGCTGCCAACGGAGTGCGCTTCGCCGAGCGCTCGACGTTCTACTACGACCCCCGACTTGATCTCGGCGCCCAGCTCCGCGCCGACGGGACGATCCATCTCGGGCAGAGCCTCGAGCTGCAGCTCGGGGCGGGGGCGGGAGGGGCACGCAGCCGGACCGAGCTGGGCTCGGAGCTGGGCACGCTCATCACCGCTCGGGCCCGCGTGGAGTGGCATCGGGGACCGTGGCGGGCCGGGATCGAGGTCGAGACCTTCCGATCCCAGCGGAACAACCCCTACCGCTCCAGCCTCGGCCGGCTGAGCCTCGAGCGGAGCTTCTGAGATGGGCCTCCGGAATCGCTTCGGATATGCGCTCGCCGTGGGAGGCGTCCTGATCGCCCTCGTGGTGTCCTCGGTCCTCCTCTACCGGCTGATGCTGGCGTCGAGCTTCGATCTTCCTGCGGGCTTTCTTAGGCTCTCGACCGGAGTGCTCTTCGGCTTCCTCGTGGCGCTGATCGTGCGCTACGTGCTGCTGCTCTGGTTCTCCTACCTGTCATTCCTCGATGAGTCCCGCTCGAGTGCGGCGGGCTCCGCATGTCCGCTGGTGAGCATCCTGGTGCCGAGCTACAACGAGGCGCCCGTCATCCAGGGCTCGATCCGCTCGCTGCTGAAGCTCGACTATCCCCGCTACGAGATCCTGGTGATCGACGACGGCTCGACCGACGACACCTACTTTCGCGCCGCCGTCTTCGACGGCCGGCACGGCGGCGCCGAGGTCCGGGTGCTCCACAAGCGCAACGGAGGGAAGGCGGACGCGCTGAACCTGGGGATCGAGCAGGCTAGGGGCTCGCTGGTCCTGTGCATGGACGGCGACTCGACCCTGGCTCCCGGCACGTTGCGCTGCGCCGCGCCGATCTTCGACGACCCGGCCGTCGGTGCGGTCGCGGGAAACGTCAAGGTCGTCAACCGCACGACGATGCTCTCGCGGCTCCAGGCGCTCGAGTACATCGAGGGCCTGAACATGGTGCGCCAGGCGCAGGCGTTCTTCCGGGCGGTCAACATCGTACCCGGACCGATCGGTCTCTTCCGGCGCAGCGCGCTCCGGGAGCTGGGAGGCTACGCCTCGGATACCTTCGCCGAGGACTGTGACCTGACGCTGCGGCTGCTCGCGCGCGGCTGGCAGGTCCGCTACCAGCCGCTGGCGGTCGCGCACACCGAGGCGCCGGAGGGGCTGCTGGACCTCCTCAAGCAGCGCTACCGCTGGACGCGGGGGATCCTGCAGGCGATCCGCAAGCACGCCATCGCCCTCGTGGATCCTCGAGGGAGATGGACGCTCTGCCTCACGCTCTGGTACATGCTCTTCGAGGGAGTGGCCTGGCCCGTCTTGAACGTGTTCGCGCACGTGCTCTTCGTCGTGCTGGCCGCGGGCTACGGCGCCTCTCTTCCGCTCGTGGTCTGGTGGGCGCAGCTGACGGTGCTCGACCTCGCAGCGGCGCTCTACTGCGTGGCGATCGAGGAGGAGAGCCTGGCGCTCGTGCCCTACGCGGTCCTCTATCGGGCCTTCTTTGCCCTCACCATCGACGTCTCGAAGCTCTTCGCGACCGTCGAGGAGCTGCTGCGGCTGCGCATGGACTGGGGCAAGCTCGAGCGGATGGGGAGGATCTGAGATGGATCT
This sequence comes from Myxococcota bacterium, assembly GCA_046757685.1. Classification (GTDB taxonomy): domain Bacteria; phylum Myxococcota_A; class UBA9160; order SZUA-336; family SZUA-336; genus JBHHYV01. The sequence goes on along the minus strand of JBHHYV010000062.1, from coordinate 4,682 downwards.
CGTCCCCTATCTCTCGGCTGTGATCCTCGCCTCGACGATCGCGACGATCGTGCTGGCCCTCTTCTCCTACGCGGCGTTCAAGCTCCGCAACCACCGGCGACCGCACTCCAGCGGCGAGGCTCCCGTGTTCTTCGATCGGATCCTCCTCGACCACCCCGCGGCGCCGGCAGCCGAAGACGAGCCGTGAAGGGGCGCTGGTATGCGTCGCTCTCGGTCTCGATGGGGATGGGCCTGATGGCCGTCGCGGGTCTTCTGCTGATCGCGATGCTGCGGGTCCTGATCGGGCCCTTCCTGGTCGCTCCGCTCCTCGCGCACGCGGCGCGTCCCGAGGCCGTGCTCTTCGAGCCGGCGTCGCTGGCTGCCGCTCCCCTTCCAGAGCGGGTCCGGAGGCGGGCTGCCTGGAGGGCGCTGCTCCCCGAGGAGCCGGCGCGTCGCGAGGCGCTGGGGTTGCCCGAGGCCGGCCCGAACCGGGTCGTCATCGTCTCGGATGCTCGCTGGATGGACGACCGCGAGGCGGGAGAGCTCGGCGCGTACCTGCAGTCGGGCGGCCGCGTGCTGCTCAGCGGCTGGATCGGGGTGAGGTCCGGAGAGGACTGGAGCTCCGGCGTGGAACGCATGCGCCGCCTGCTGGGGGTCGAGGCCGTCCGGAGCCTGACCGGAGACGCGACCCTCTTCGTCGCGGCGGGGGCCCGCGGACCGCTCGATGGCGATCTGCTTCCGGGAGAGCGGATCGCATTGGCGCGCGAGCCGCGCGTGCCCGCGATCTCCGGGGACGCCGCGGAGCTCTTCTGGTCGACCTACACGCTGCGTCGCGCGGGGTCCCCCTCGGGTGCAGCCCTGCGGTCGCGGCGCGGAGAGGGACGGCTGGTGTGGCTCGGGCCGACGCCGGAGGCCTCGGCGATCACCCCCAGGACCCTCGAGCAGATGCGCCAGGTGGTGGCCCGCAGCCTCGACTGGCTACGGGGAACGCCGACGGGGGAGATCCTCGCCTGGCCCAGGGGGGCGTCCTTTGCGGCGCTCGTGGCGATGGACAGCGAGGATCGGTTCCACAACGCGATCGGGGTCGCCGCCGCCGCGGAGTCGGCGGACCTGCCGATGACCTACCTGGTGCTCGGCCAGGAAGCGGCGCGCGACCGTGCCGTCACCGAGCGCATCCGCACCACGGGCGAGATCGGCAGCCATGCCTACCGCCATGTCGGGTTCAAGGGTCAGCCCCTCGAGGACCAGGTCGGACGTCTCGAGCGCGCTCGTGAGGGGCTCCTCGCGCTCGGTGTCTCGAGCCCGCGCGGCTTTCGTATGCCCTACGAGAGCTACGATGCGGCGACGCTGCAGGCCGCGGCGACGGTCGGCTTCGGCTACGTGCTCGGGGACCTCGAGTTCCCGAGCATGGCTCCGCGCCTGGTCGCGCCCGGAGGGTCTGCACCCCCCTTGGTCCAGGTGCCGCGCGTCGCCGACGACGACTACGAGATCTTCGACCGCGAGGGCGTCACCGAGGCAGCCCAGGTCGAGACCCATCTGCGCCGCGACCTGGATCGCGTGGCCGGCGCTGGCGGCCTCTACTACCTGTCGATCCACACGCAGATCTTCGAGGGGCCCGAGCGCCTGTCGGTCCTCTCGTGGCTGGCCAACGCGGTGCGCGAGCGCGGGGGCTGGTGGGCTCGGGGCTCGGCAATCGAGGACTGGTGGCGGCGGCGTGCGGCCCTGCGGGTCGGATTCGTTCGGACCGGACCCGCGCACATGCGCATCGACGTCTCGAACCTGGGCGAACGGCCCATCGAGGACGCTGCCCTGCGGCTGCATGCGGGGGCGGCGCTCGCGAGGGTCCGGGCCTCGGGCAGCACGCTGTTCCAGACCGCGCCCGAGGTGCGCTTTCAGCCGGGTCGCTCGAGTGCCGACCTGCTCCTGCCCGAGATTCCTCCCGGCCGCAGCCGGAGCTATCGCCTGGAGTGGACCGTCGCGTCGGGAGAGCCCGGAGACGGAACCCCTCCGTAGGGTGGGGCTCTACGCCCCACCCCCGGAGAGGATTCCTGCTACGGGCAGATGAAGTGGGCGCCGCCGCTCGCAGCGAGGCCCGGAGAGATGACTCTCACCCCGCGGTGCGTGAAGCCCGTGGCGATCTTCAGAACGAGATCCTGGAAGTCGTAGGCAGAGCTCGTCCGATCGACCGCGTCGAGCTCGAAGAACACGAGCAGCTCGTTCGGCGCCAGCGTCGCCCGACAGGTGGTGGCATCGATCACGGCGGTCAGGTCCGCGTTCAGCCCGCGCGGTGCGCCGGCGTCGCGCAGGCCCTTGGAGAATGCCAGCAGCTCGAGGCTGCGGCCGGGGCCGAGGATCAGCGCGTTCGTCTGTGAATCGCTCCGAACCTGGGTGCCGCCGACGATCGCCTCGAGGGCGATGGCATCCTGGCCCTCGCCCCAGCGTGCCGAGTCGGAGTCTCCGGTCGACACGGCGGCACCTCCGAAGAGGGGGACGCGGAACTGGTTGCCGTACATCGTGTACACGAGGTAGCTCGCGCTGACCGGCATGATCCCGGGGTTCACGTGCACGGCGTCCACCGTGATCTGGGTTCCGAGCAGGAGGTCCTTCCGCTGCTGGGGCGTCAGCCCGGACGGAACTCCGTTGGCCTCGAGGAAGGCGGTGTGGTCGCGCTGGACCGCCCGCTGGATCGAGGCGAGGAAGTCGAAGGGATTCTGGATCGGTCCGAAGGCATCGAATAGATGCTGCCTGTAGCCATCGCTCGACGTGCCCCCGTTGACGTCGGCGCCCACGATCCGGACCCAGCGGTGAATGCCCGCGCTCGCCGGGTGCGCCTGCGCGAGACAGAGCAGCGTGACGAGCGTGGGTCCAAGGAGTCTGCGGAGTACCATGATCCGCTCCTTTGTGTCTGGCGGAGGCCGGCCCCGAACCGAGTCCGGCCTCCAGGAGGTTCCTTCGGGCCAGGCCGCCCTACCTGGCCCGAAGTCCCACACTCCCGGGTGCTGCTTCAGGGATCGACACGGGCGCTTTCTGGCTTCCATGGGGAGGTGCGCTTCTCAGAGGGAGGGAAGGAAGTGATAGGTACTAGGTATCACTTTCTGGCGTGGGCCCTATGACCGCCGTCATAGGCGCCGCAGGGTCTCCCGCCTAGGGTCGCGGGGCGGCCCAGGCGATGCGGAAGGTGCGGGTCCCCACCCCTCAGGCGATCTTCGACTGGATCCGGCTCATCTACGAGCAGGGGATTCGCAGGCCGGGCACGCCCGCCGATCGCTGGACGATCGAGTTCTGCGAGAACTTCCTGCTGGATCTCGGGGTCGAGAAGGTCAGGCTCGAGCCGGTCCCCCTGGCCGCCTGGGAGCCGAGCAGCTGGGCGCTCCGGGTGAGGGACCCGGAGGGGGAGCGCCCGGTCCGCTGCTTCCCGCTGCCCTACTCGGCGCCGACGCGGGAGATCGAGCTGGATCTGGTCGCCTACGACCCCCGGGCTCCGGAACGTGTGGCTGGTGCGGCATCGCTCCACGATGTTCGGCTGCTCGAGCTTCCCGCCCAGGCTCCCGTCGCCCTGGGCCGGGCCGCCGCGCCGGGGCTGTCCGACCTGTCGATCGAGATCCATGCCGGGGGTCGGGTCGTCGATCCGCGCGGATCCCTCGAGGCGACCCGCCAGCGGCTGCCCTTCGGTCCCGAGATCCAGCAGGTGATGGAGCCTGCCATCGCAGCCGGCGCGGCGGCCTACGTCGGGAGCCTCGTGGACTATCCGGGGGACTCCTGCGAGTACTACGTGCCCTACGACGGGATCGCGCGGCCGATACCGGGCCTGTGGATCCCGGGAAGCGAGGGAGCCCGACTCCGCGCGGCGCTGGCTCGGGCTCCCGTGCGGGTCGAGCTGCGCGTCGACTCGCGGCGCAGCCCGATTACCTCGCACAACGTGGTCGGGGAGCTCGCGGGGGCGGACGACGAGACCGTCGTGATCGGATCGCACCACGACGGCCCCTGGTCCTCGGCCGTCGAGGATGCCTCGGGCGTGGCGCTGGTCCTGGCCCAGGCCGCGTACTGGTCGAGCCTGCCCAGGCGAGAACGTCCCCACCGGCTGGTGTTCGTGATCCAGGCCGGCCATATGGCCGGAGGCGCGGGCTGCCGCGCCTTTCTCGAGGCGCACGCTCGAGAGCTGGATCGGATCGTGCTGGAGGTTCACCTGGAGCACGCTGCCAGCGAGTGGGTCGAGCAGGCGGGGCATTGGCTGCCGAGCGGGGAGCCCGAGCCCCGCTGGTTCTTCAGCAGTCGGAACCCGCAGCTCGAGGCCGCGGTGCTCGATGCGCTGACGCGAGAGGGGCTCGATCGCTCCCTGATCCTGCCGCCGGACGTCTTTGGAGACCAGCCGACGAGCGATGGCGGGCCCTTTCACCTCGCCGGCGTTCCACTCGTCCAGTACCTGACCGCGCCCTTCTACCTCTTCGACCGCTCCGACACGCTCGAGCGCGTGCACGTGCCGAGCCTGGTCCCCGTGACCCGCGCGGCCATCCGGATCATCCAATCGACCGCGGGAGTCTCGGCCGCGACGATGCGCGCCGGTGTCATCGACGTCGGCGCCGCCCGCTAGCGTCCCGTCCCAGGAGTTCGCTCGCATTCTCGACGGCCGTAGCATCGTCGCTGGTGGCGTTGCCCTCGCTCGACGAACCGACCGATTCGCCTCGCTCGCGCGCCTCGCGAGC
>JBHHYV010000061.1:0-21740 GCA_046757685.1 Myxococcota bacterium | reverse complement strand
AACCACTACCAGAGCTACACCGACCTGGCCTACGCCAGCGTCAACGGTGGGGATCGCGTCGGGGATCCCCTGCCGCGCTGCCCGGACGATCCACGAGTGCTCTGGCGCGACTGGATGACCCGGGGCTGGTTCGAGTGGGAGAGCGAGGGGTATCCCTTCTGGTCCAACCTGCGGCACACCCAGACCTGGTGGGATTACCGACATCAGCCCAACTTCTTGTGGCTCCACTACAACGACATGCTCGCGGATCTCGAGGGGGCGGTTCGCAGGATCGCCGCCTTCTGCAGGATCGACGCGTCGGAAGAGACCATCGCGCGCACGGTGCGCGAGACCACCTTCGCGAGGGTCAAACGCAGGGCCGAGCAGCTTCCCGAGGAGTCCGACGGAGCGCGCTTCTTCTTCCGGGGCGGTGCGAAGAGGTTCTTCTTCAAGGGCTCGAATGGCCGCTGGCGAGGCGTTTTGATGCCAGAGGATCTCGCGCTCTACGAGCAGGCGGCTGCGCGCGTCCTCTCGCCCGAGTGCGTCAAGTGGCTGGAGTCGGGAGGGCCCCTCCAGCCGCAGGCGCGTCGGGCGCCGACCGACGGCTGTGCCCAGCCCACGCCGGGTTCCGGCGCCTAGACCTCGTCGACGCCGAGGGGTCGGGGCTGTGAGCCATCGATGTCGAAGAAGCCGTAGTGCCTCGCGAGCTCCGCGCTCAGGACGACCTGCACCGTCCAGGCGTCGACACCTGGGTCCGCCGCCAGGGCAGCGATGGCGCGCCCCTGGAGCTGCGGAGACTCGGAGTTGGAGAGGTCCAGGAACTGCGCGCGGCCTATGTCGCGAGCGTACTGGCCGCCCGGAACATCGCGTCCCAGCGCCAGAGCGGCTGCTTCCAGAAGGGCTCGCTCCAGGCAAAGCGACCCTCCTCGACCATCCGCTCGTATCCGCCCCAGGCCGAGTGGACGAGCACGTCGATCCGTCCGCTCTCCTCGCTCACGGTGTGGAAGACGGCCTCGACCTGCTCGTCCCGCGCGTGGTCGCACCGGATCATGCGGGGCTCGCCGCCGAGCTTGGCGACGGCCTCCGCCGTCGACTCGAGCGATCCCGGGAGCTCGGAGTCGGCGTCCCGGAGGGTGCGTCCCGTCCGGTCGACACGGGCGCCCGCTTCCCCCAGGCCCAGGGCGATCCCGCGGCCGACTCCCCGGCTGGCCCCGGTGACGAGCGCCACCTTCCCCTCGAGCAGGCCCACTGTGCCTCGAGCCAAGGGAAGGTGCTCCGACCTGTCAAGGGACGGGAGCGGGTCGGACCCCCGCGCGAGCGATCAGGACTCTGGGAAGGCCGTCGGCCCCTTGGGGTACTGGGGCAGGCCGTCGCAGATCTCGTACCACGGCGCCTTCTCGCTCACCCAGATGTGCGCGCTGGGCCGGACGCCCGGATCGCCGTCGAGCGTTCCCGCCCGTACGGTCAGCAGACCCGCCGGTGCGGGAAAGTGCTTGAACACCTGCGAGCCGCAGCGGGAGCAGAAGTGACGGAGGTTTCCGGGCGACGACTCGTGGTACGCGATTGCATCCTCTCCGGCGACGAGTCGGAAGTCCTCGCGCCGCACGAAGATGCTGGTGTTCAGCGATGAGCCCGTCGCGCGCCGGCACTCCTCACAGTGGCAGTAGAGGAGCGCCAGGGGCTCGCCTCGGATCTCGTAGCGCACGGAGCCGCAGAGGCAGTGACCGGTGATCATCGTTCCCTCTCATGCTGTCCCGGCGCCGCCTGGGTGCGGGAACCCGGGAGCCCCGGCCGCGAGGCCCCACCCTACCCGCTGGCAGGGATTCGCTCCAGCGGTCCGGCATGGGAAGCGACCTGTGCGCGTGATAGGTTGTTGCGCCTTTGGCGCGGGAGTCTCGTACGTGTCTCTGCAGCGGGGTCGGGAGCCGGGCGCGTAGGTGCTCCTCCCCCGACCGCGGGCTACACCGACACCAGTGAGCCCCGCAGATCGCCTTCGGAAGCTCCCTCCCGCGGAGCCCCTCGCTCCCGCGCGCAGCGCCTACCCGCTCTTCCTGGCGGGAATCGGGAGCTGGTTCACGGCGTGGGGAATGCAGACGGTTCTCTTCCAGTGGCTGGTCGTCGAGGAGCTCGGGGAGAGCGCCACGCGAGTGGGCACCGCCCAGATGGCGGTCCTGCTGCCGTCACTGCTCTTCCTGCTCGTCGGAGGCGCGGTCGCGGACCGCGTCGACCGGCGACGGGCGCTGATCGGCCTTCACGCGCTCGCGGCGCTCGCGTGCGGGGGGTTCGGGCTGCTGATCTACGCAGGCGCGCTCTCGTACGGGCGGATCATCGCCTATGCGCTGCTGATGGGTACGCTGCAGTCCTTCGTCGTTCCGACGCGCGACGCGCTGCTCTCCGAGGTGGTGAAGGCCCGCATGAGTCGGGCGGTGGCGGGTCTGACGATGGTGCAGCAGGGCGCGCAGGGCGTGGGCGCACTCGCTGCGGGGCTCGCGGGGGCGTGGGGCGCTCCCCTGGTGCTCGGGATCCAGTCGGTGGTGGCGCTGCTGGGAGCGCTGCCCATGAGGGGGCTGCCGCGGCGCCCGAGGGAGTCCCTCGAGCCCCGCGACCCGCCGCACCTGCGGGAGCTCCGCGCGGGGGTGATCGAGGTGGCGCGCTCCCCGGTGCTGCGGGCGGTCATGGGCCTCAACCTCAGCGTCGGCCTGGTCTTCGTCGGCAGCTACCTGGTGATCCTGCCGCTGCTGGTGCGGGAGCTCTACGGCGGGGGCGCGGGCAAGATGGGCCTGCTCGCGGCGGCGCTGCCGGCCGGCTCGATCGTCGTCCACCTGGGGATCGTCGCGCGCGGCGGGATCGTGCGGCAGGGGCGGGCGCTGCTGCTGGGCCAGGGCTTCGCTGGACTGGCGCTCGGGGCGCTGGCCTTCGGCCTGCCGTTCTGGGCTGCGGCGCTCGCGACCTCGGGCTGGGGAGTCGGAGCCGCCTTCGCCATCAATGCGAGCCGGACGCTCTTTCAGGAGCACTCGTCGGACCCGAACCGGGGTCGCGTGCTCTCGATCTACTCGCTCGGGATCCTGGGTGCAGGTCCGGTCGGGGCGCTGCTCGCGGGCTTCCTGTCGGGCCGCATCGGAACCCTCGCGACACTGGCGCTCGAGTCGGCCGCGATGAGCGGGATCGTCGTGGCGACGCTCCTTTTCACGGGCGTGAGGCGGTTCCGTTGAGCCGGGCGGGCGATCCGCGAAGCGAGTCCACGCTCGGGGATCGTCAGCGTTGGGGCTCCAGCGAATCGGGGTCGCGTGCGAGGTCCGGGTCGAGTCTCCGCATCAGCCCTTCCTGGGCGACCGAGCAGATCAGTCGACCCGCGCGGTCGAAGAAGGTGCCTCGCGCGAAGCCGCGCGCGCCCGCTGCCGATGGGCTCTCCTGCATGTAGAGCAGCCAGTCGTCGATCCGGAAGTCGCGGTGGAACCACATGGCGTGGTCCAGGCTCGCCATCATCACCGGGCGGGGGCCCTTGCGTCGATGGGGACGGTAGATGTTGTCGACGAAGCCCATGTCCGAGGCGTAGGTGAGCAGGCACTCGTGGATCCGCGGGTCGTCTCCCAGGGGGCCGCGGGCACGCACCCAGACCGGGTTCGGTCCGCGGCTCGGCTCCGTCGCGAACCAGCTGTGGGGCTCCCTCGAACGCAGCTCGATCGGGCGCTCGGCGAGCATGCTCGTTCGCATGGGCTCGGGGATCCGCTCTCCGGCCTCGCGCGCCCGGTCTTCCCACGAGGGCAGCGACTCGGGGTCGGGGACCTCGGGCATCGCGTCCTGGTGCTCGAAGCTCTGCTCCCGGACCTGGAACGAGACCGACATGTTGAAGATGGCGCGACCGTGCTGAAGGGCGACCACCCGCCGCGTGGTGAACGACCTTCCGTCGCGGATGCGGTCGACGGTGAAGACCACGGGGACCTTGGGGTCGCCGCCCCGAAGGAAGTAGCCGTGCAGGGAGTGGGCGCGCCGTCCCTCGACGGTCCGGCTCGCCGCGACCAGCGCCTGGGCTGCGACCTGGCCTCCGAAGAGCCTTCCCCAGCGCGTCTCCTCGTTCTGGCCCCGGAAGATGTCGTCCTCGATCCGCTCGAGGTCGAGCGTCTCCAGCAGCGTCTTCAGGGCCCGGTTCATGACGTGCCGGGCGCTGGGGCGCTCGGTCGGCACAGGACCCGGATCTCGGCCTCGGAGTAGAGGCGTCCCGCGCCCATTCCCGGGCACCCGGAAGCCTCTTCCCTCCAGCGCCGCGCCGAGCCCACGACCGAGGGCCAGAAGGGCCAGCGGCGGCACTGCAGCGGACGGTCGCGGTAGACCCGGCAGCCCGACGATCGGTCGTAGAACACGCAGTCGCCGCCGCGCCGCTCGCGCAGGCTCACGCCCCCCTTGCGCAGCGTTCGGGTGTACATCGCCCGGAACTGCTCGGGGCCGAGATCCAGGCGCCGGGCGAGCCGTTCGATCTCTGGCTCGCTCACCCGAACCACTCCCGAAGCGCCCGTGCAGCAGTGGCCGCAGCGCGTGCACTGGAAGCGAAGGCCCTCGGCGTACCAGGCGGCGGTCGTCACGCGCGGCAGGGTAGCGCTCCGGGTCGGGGTCTTCCCCGCGCGCTCGACCGCTGGGGCAGAGAATCCCACCCGTGGCGCTCCGGCGAGGCAGCTTGCCCCGCCTCGCATCCGGGTGACGACTGGGAGACATTCCCCGAGGCATGCTCCTTGCTCGCCCCAGGGGCAACCGCCATGTGGAACGCAGGGTATCGGGCCCTGGGGGGCGTGCTCGTTGCCTCGCTCCTCGGGGTCCCCAGTCGATCTGCCGGGGAGGACGGAGCCCTCGTCGCGACCACGCGTGTACAGCCCTCCCGCTACGAGCTGAAGCTCCCCGAGAAGGTGGGGCTGCTGCGCGCCGGAGAGGAGAGATCGATCGCGTTCGAGGTTCCGGGCCGGCTGGCCGAGATCGTCGAGGAGGGCGAGCGCGTGGCGAAGGGCGCCCCCGTGGCCCGGCTCGACGACTCCGTCGAGAGGGCGGAGGTGCGCGCGGCGGAGGCGCGCCTCGCCGAGGCGGAGCGCGAGTCCCGCCGGCTCGGCCGACTCCAGGGATCGGGGGCGGTCAGCGCCTCGGCCCGGCAGGCCGCAGAGACCGCGCTGAGCCTCCGCCGGGCCGAGCTCGAGATGGCCCGCGCGCGTCTCGCTCGACGCCAGCAGCTCGCCGAGTTCGAGGGAGTCGTCGTAGACCGGCGGCTCGAGCCGGGTGAGATCGCCGTGCCGGGCGCCGAGGTGGCTCGGCTGATGCAGCTCGATCACGTGCGGCTCGAGGTGGGGATTCCGGGCTACCAGCTCGGCGGCGTGGCGCGCGGAGCGCGGGCCCGGGTCCACGTCGCCGCCTTTCCGGGAGAGACCTTCGAAGGCGTCGTGACGCAGGTGGCGCGCGCCGCCCGAGAGGGCAGCCCGCTCTTCCGGGTGACGATCGAGATCGCCAACCCGGATCGGCGTCTCCGCCCGGGCATGAGCGCCCGCGCGACGATCGTCACGCGCGTTCTCGAGAACGTGCTGGTCGTGCCCCTCCAGTCCCTCGTCGAGCGGGGCGGCGAGCGCTGGGCGTTCTTCGTCGAGCAGGGCAGGGTGCGTGCGCGGGCCGTCCCGGCACAGGCGGTCCACGCGGACGTGGCGCTCCTGCCCGCGGATCGCGCTTGGCACTTGGTGGTCCGAGGCCAGGAGCTGCTCGAGGACGGTGTGCCCGTGACGGTGAACCAGAGCGTCCTCTCCGAGGTCGAGGCTCCATGAGGTTCATCGACCGTGCGGTCGACCGGCCGCTGCCTACCTTCCTGGGCGCGTTCGGGGTCGCGCTCCTGGGGCTCTGGTGCGCAGTGCATCTTCCCGTCACGCGCAACCCCCGGGTCGTGATTCCGTACTCGACGGTCGTGGTCACCTATCCGGGTGCCACACCCGAGGAGGTGGAGTCCGAGGTCACGATCAAGCTCGAGGATCAGCTCAACTCGCTCGACCGGCTCCGTCACCTGACCTCGGTCTCGGCCCAGGGCGTATCGTTCCACCTGCTTCAGTTCGAGGACCGCGCCGACATGGCCGAGAGCCTCGCCGAGGTGCGAGACCGGGTGAACCTTGCCAAGGCCGACTTTCCCGACGAGGCCCACGACCCGATCGTCCGGGAGATCTCGCTCGACGAGACCCCGATCGTCTTCTTCACGCTCACGGGGGGGGACGACCCCTTCCAGCTGCGCGACGTGGCGGAGGAGCTCAAGCCCGACCTGGAGAGCGTACCCGGTGTGGCCGGAGTCGACGTCTTTGGGGGCTACGAGCGCGAGGTCCGGGTGCGCGCCGATCCCGCGACGCTCGTCCTGCATGGCCTCACGCTCGAGGATCTCGCGGCCGCGATCCAGCGCCAGGACCGGAGCCTGCCCGCCGGGCAGGTGCGCCGCGCCGGCTTCGAGAGCTTGATCCGGGCGACGGGGGAGTTCGAGAGGGTCGAGGACATCGGCTCCGCGATTCTCTCGAGGGATCCCCAGGGTCCCCTGCGCGTCGAGGACGTCGCTCGCGTCGAGCTCTGGCACAAGCGCCTCACCTCGGGATCCTGGCTGGACGGCGAGCCGAGCGTGACGCTCATGGTGCGCCGCAGGCCCGAGGTGAACACCCTCGAGACGGTATCCCGGCTGCGAGAGCGCGTGGAGGCGCTTCGGCCCACCCTGCCCGATGGCGTCCGAATCGAGGTGGCCTCGAGCACCGCGCGCGTGATTCGCACGATGCTCAGGCAGCTCGGCACGAGCGCCCTGCTGGGGGCGGTCCTGGTGGTCGGGGTGCTCTTCGTGATGTTCGGTGCGCGCCAGGCGCTGCTGGTAGCGCTCGTGCTCCCGTTCTCCCTGCTCGGTACGGCCCTGGGTCTCTACGCCTTCGACATGACCCTCAGCGACATGTCGCTCTTCTCGCTGATCCTGGTCCTCGGTCTCGTCGTCGACGGCGGGATCATCGTCGGCGAGTCCATCTACAGCCAGCGAGAGAGGGGGCTCTCGTCGAGCGAGGCCGCCAAGCGGGGCATTGCGCGGGTCGGCATTCCGGTGCTGTCGGCGGACCTGACCACGATCGCCGCGTTCCTTCCCATGCTGCTGATGGTGGGAGTGATGGGCCAGTACATGGCGGTCCTCCCCAAGGTGGTGATCTTCGCGCTGCTGGGCTCGATCCTCGTCGATCACCTGCTGCTCCCGGCGGCCGCCGCCCGCTTCGGAATCTCGAGCCGCCGCGTCGGGCGGCACCTCGCCCCCGACGGGCTGCCGTGGTTCTCGCCCGAGCTGCCTCGCATGAAGCGCCTCTACCTGCGTGGGCTCGAGGCGGCGCTCCGCCATCGAGCCGTGGTGGTCACCGCCTCGCTCGGGGCGTTCCTGCTGGCCCTCGCGCTGCTCTTCTCGGGCGTTCTCGAGTCGGTCTTCCTGCCCGCGGTCGACCGGGGCCGCTTTACGGTGGACTACTCCCTGCCTCACGGAACGAGCCTGAGCGAGACCAACCGGATCGGGGCGCGGATCGGGCGCGAGATCGGGGCGCTGCCCGAGGTCGATCGCTACGTGCTCACGACCGGAGATACCGGAGCGCTTCGCTACGACACTCGGGAGGGCGGACGCGTAGGCCCGCGCTTTGGCCGCTTCTCGGTCGAGCTCGTCGAGCGCAGCCAGCGCGTTCGCAGTGAAGCGCAGGTGGTCCGCACACTGCGCGAGCGGCTCGCCGTCTTCGCCGGGGTCGAGATCGACTTCCAGGAGCTCAGCCAGGGCCCCCCGGTCGGTGCCGCGCTCGCTCTGGAGATCCAGGGTCGAAGGCTCGAGGACCTCGAGGCCGTCTCGCGAGAGGTGCGGCGGCGGATCCAGGCGCTGCCGAATGCGCGCGATGTGCGCGTGGACTACGAGCGGACCAATCCCGAGGTCCGGGTCGAGCTGGACCGGGCGCGGGCCTCGGGCCTCTTCGGCGTATCGCCGGAGACGGTATCGCGCGCGCTGTGGACGGCGTTCCAGGGTGTGAAGGTGGGGCGCATGTGGCTCGGGAGCGAGCGCGTCGACATTCGTGTCGAGGCCGCTCCGCGGTTCACCCGCACCGTCGAGAACGTCTCCGAGCTCGGGATCCGCTCGAGGACCGGAGAGATCGTACCGCTCGGGATGCTGGCGCGCGTGCGCCGGGCGTTCGGGCACGATGCCATCTTCCGGCGCGACGCTGCGCGCACGGTCACGGTGCGCGCGAATCCGGCGGAGGGAACCTCGAGTGTCGCTCTCGAGCGGGCCGCGCGCGCGGCGCTCGCGGGGCTCTCGCTCCCGCGCGGGGTGCGCCTGGTCTACTCGGGCGAGACCGAGGAGCGAGACCGCTCCTATGCAAGCCTGTGGCGCGCGCTCCAGTGGGCGCTGGCGCTGATCTTTCTCATCCTGGCGGTGCAGTTCGACTCGCTGCTGCAGCCGTGGATCGTGATCTGCACCATTCCCCTGTCGATCGTGGGGGTGGTCTGCGGGCTCCTCGCGACGGGAACTCCCTTCAGCTTCATGGTCTTCATCGGCATCGTCGCGCTCACCGGGATCGTGGTGAACGACGGTATCGTGCTCATCGACGCGATCAACCAGGGTCGCAAGGCTGGAATGCCGGTCTACAACGCCATTCGCGACGCTGCGATGAGCCGCCTGAGGCCGGTCCTGTTGACAACGGTCACGACGATCTTTGGCCTGCTTCCGCTCACCCTGCAGGTCACCTCGGGAGGGGAGTTCTGGGTGCCCCTCGGGCTGACCGTGATCTCGGGATTGCTCGTCGCGTCGGTCCTGACCCTGATCTTCGTTCCCGTCCTGTACTCGCTCCTCGAGCCAGGCTCGCGCCGGATCCCGGGTGAGCAGGGGGCGACGGAGGGGACGACGAGAGCGGGCGAGGCACCGCAGCGAACCTGAGCTGGCCCCGGCGAGCCCGCGCTTGCATCGTCCTCGCGTGCCGGGGCACTCTCTCCCCGCCCGGCTCGCGAGACCGGCTCACGAGGCGGGCCGGGGCGGGCGCGGAACCGCGGTGGCGACGGGAGTGAAGGCCGGAGGGGAGACCGCATGACACTCGGCGTCCTCGGCGCGGGCTTCGGCCGCACCGGTACCCTGTCGCTCAAGCTCGCACTCGAGAGGCTCGGCTTCGGGCCTTGCTACCACATGCTCGAGGTCATGGCCCACCCCGAGCACTCCCCCCTCTGGAGCGCCGCCGGCGACGGCGAGCCCGTCGACTGGGACACTCTCTTCGAGGGCTACCGAGCGGCGGTGGACTGGCCCGCGTGCCGATTCTGGCGGGAGCTGGCGCAGGCCTTCCCCGCGGCGCGGATCGTCCTCTCGGTGCGCGAGCCGGAGCGCTGGTACGAGAGCGCGCGCGCGACCATCTTCCAGGCGATGCAGCTGCCTCTGCCTCCCGAGGCTCCGGAGTGGGTCCGGGCGCAGCGCGACATGGCCCGAAAGCTCGTCCTGGAGCAGACCTTCGGAGGTCGTTTCGAGGATCGCGACCACGCGATCGCGGTCTACCAGCAGCACAATCGCGACGTCGAGCGCGCGTTCTCTCCGGATCGCCTGCTCGTTCATGAGCCCGCGCAGGGGTGGCAGCCCCTCTGCGAGTTCCTCGACACCCCGGTCCCGGACGCGCCCTACCCGAGGGTGAACTCGACCGAGGAGTTCCAGAGCCGCCTCGCGGCGGCCTCCAGCTAGGAGCGCTCCATGACCCGAGGAAGCTGTCTCTGCGGCGCCGTCACCTGGCAGGCGGCGGGCCCGTTCGACCGCATGGTCCACTGCCACTGCTCCATGTGCCGCAAGGCGCACGGCGCGGCCTTCGCCACCTTCGCCGCGACTCCCGCATCGGGCTTCGAGTGGCGCGCAGGCGAGGAGCGCATCACCCGCTACGAGTCGTCCGAGAGCCTCTCCCGGCCCTTCTGCTCGACCTGTGGATCGGTGGTGCCCGTGGCCGGCGGAGATCCGGTCTTCGTGCCCGCAGGCTGCCTCGACGATGACCCCGGTGTGCGGCCGCAGGCGCACATCTTCGCGGCCTCGCGCGCGCCCTGGCACGAGATTCGCGACGCCCTTCCGCAGTTCGCTGCCTATCCCCCGGGGATCCCGGAGCCCAAGCTGCACCCGCGACCGCGCGCCCCGCGGCCGACGCGGCCCGGTGTCGTGCGGGGGAGCTGCCTCTGCGCCGCGGTGCGTTACGAGCTCGAGGGCGAGCTCCGCGGGATCGTCCACTGCCACTGCTCGCGCTGCCGCAAGGCGCGCGGCGCCGCGCATGCCTCGAATCTCTTTGCGGCCGCCGCGGCGCTGCGCTTCGTGTGTGGCCAGGATCGAATCGAGTCGTTCGAGGTCCCTGACGCGGAGCGCTTTACGGCGAGCTTCTGTCGAGTCTGTGGCTCGCCGCTTCCACGGCTCCTGGGGGGGCAGCCGATCGTCGGGATCCCCGCGGGGAGTCTCGACGACGATCCGGGAGCACGCGAGCGCATGCACATCTACTGCGGATCGCGTGCACCGTGGTTCGAGATCGACGACGATCTGCCTCGCTTCGAGGAGGGTCCGCCCGCGCGGCGCTAGCTGCCCGCGCGGCGCGCCCGCTCGATCCTGTTTGACACTGCATTCGCGCCACGAGATGCTGTGGCGCGCGGCCGGCGGCGCGGGGGCCGGCGTGGATGTGTGGAGGCGCGATGAGCGAGATCTCGTACCAGGATGCTCCGGTCGCCGTGCGGAGGGACCTCCTCGAGGCACACCGACGGCAGTGGCAGCGCCTGGCCGAGCCCGGAGCGTGGTGGAGTGGAGGCGAGCGGGTCGCGATCGCCAGCGAGGTCCGCGAGGCGTCGACGTGCCCCCTGTGTGGCGAGCGGAGCCAGGCGCTCTCCCCCTCTGCGGTCACCGGAGAGCACCGGACCCTCGGCAAGATTTCGGCCCCGGCCCTCGACGCCACCCACCGGATCGCCAGCGATCCGGGCCGGCTGTCGCGCCGCTGGTTCGACGAGACCCTCGCCGGCGGTCTGTCGGAGGGCCAGTACGTCGAGCTCGTGGGCGTCGTGGTGACGGTGGTCAGCATCGACCGCTTCTGTCGTGGGATCGGAGTGCCGCTGCACCCGCTGCCCGAGCCCGTCGCGGGAGAGCCCTCGCACTACCGGCCCACGGGCCTCGAGATCGGCGAGGCCTGGGTGCCGATGATCGCGAACGGACGGGCCGCGGGACCCGAGGCCGGGCTCTTTGGCGGCCGGCGCACCGGCAACGTGATTCGTGCGCTCAGCCTGGTTCCCGACGAGGTCCGGGGGCTCCTCGACCTGAGCGCCGCTCACTACATGGCGCCCGAGCGGATGATGGACTTCGCTGCGGGCCGCACGCTCGATCGCTCGCAGATCGAGCTGATCGCGGGCCGCGTCTCTGCCCTGCGCGAGTGCTTCTACTGAACCACCGCACACGCAATGCTGCTCCGTGCGAGCGGCGAGGCCCGGGGGAGCCAGGTGGACATCCGCGCGGTGACCGATCCGGCGGCCGCGGCCCGGAGTGGAATCGAGCATGCGGAGCTGCTCGTGGCCTTCGCCGAGGCCGAGGTGGGGACCGACGACGACGCCCTCGCACGGGTCCGCTCCCGGGTTCGGAGCGAGATGGGCTCCGATGCGCTGGTCGACGCGTCTGCCGTGGCCTCGAACTTCGAGCGCATGGTGCGGATCGCCGACTCTACGGGGATTCCGGTCGATGGGGCCATGCAGGTCCTGGCGGCCGACTTGCAGGAGGACCTGGGTCTGGGTCGCTTTGGATCTGCCGCCAACTCGCCTCGGGTCAGCGCGGCGAAGCGGGTGGTGGGGCGCGCCCTTCAGCCGCTGGTGCGCGGTGCCCTCCGCCTCTTCTCGCGCCGCGCACGAGGAGCGGCGGGTTCGTAGCGCACGTGCGAGCCGCCGCGGCTGATCCGGGCGCGGGTCCGTCGAGCGGCTAGCCGATCGCGCCGAGCCAGTCGCGCACGGCCTCGCCGATCTCGTCGGGAGAGTCTTCCTGGACGAAGTGCGTGCCCCGGACGGTCGCCTCCCGCTGGTTGGGAAAGCTGCGGCAGAGCTCGCGCGCGTCGCCCCGCAGGATCGCTCCCGGATCCGCGTTGACGAAGAGCTTCGGGAGATCGCACGCGGCGAGCCAGCGGGCGTAGTCCCCGACGATCTCGGCCACGTCGGCGGGCTGTCCCTCGATCGGGATCTCGCGCGGCCAGGTCAGGGTCGGCCGGCGGCTCTCGCCGGGCTCGCGATAGGGCTTGCGATAGACCGCCATCTCGGCGTCGCCGAGCCCGCGCAGCACCGCGCCGGGCAGGACCTGCTCGACGAAGACGTTCTCCTCGAGCACCATCTTCTCCCCGGCCGGCGACCGGAACGCCTGGAAGAGCTCGCGGGCCGCGCCCGGCCACTGGTCCCAGGTGAGAGGCTGGACGATGGCCTCCATGTACGCGAGGCCCTTCACCGCGTCGCGGTGGCGGTTCGCCCAGTCGAACCCGAGTGCGGATCCCCAGTCGTGGATCACGAAGGTGACGTTGCGCGCGACGCCGAGCTGCTCGAGCAGGGCATCCAGGTACAGGCGATGCTCGACGAAGCGGTAGCTCCCGGGGCCGCTTGGAGAGAGCTTCTCGGAGTCGCCCATTCCGATCAGGTCGGGCGCGATGCAGCGGCCGCGGTCCTCGAGGTGGGGGATCACGTTGCGCCACAGGTAGGACGACGTGGGATTTCCGTGCAGGAGGACGATGGGGTCCCCCTGGCCGGCTTCGAGGTAGGCCATTCGACGGCCCAGGACATCCGCGGTTCGCTTCTCGTAGCGGAGCTCACTCGAGATCATCTCGCTCTCCTTCGGTCGCAGTGTACCCTGTTGTGCACCATGATCGACACGGAGGCCTACGATCCCTTCGGTGAGCTCGACCGGGCGCTCGGCGCGGGCCGCATCCTCGATCCCTACCCGGGCTTCGAGGAGCTCCGGCGCCAGGGCCCGGTCGCAAGGCTCGATCTCGAGACCCTTCGCGCCCACGCGCGTGCCCACGGGATGCCGCGGAACGTGGTGATCCCCCCATCGTCGCTCGAGGTCTACGCCGTTCTCAGCCACGAGGCCGTGTCGCGGGTGCTGCGGGATGGCCGGACCTTCTCGTCGAGGATCTATGCGGCGACGATGGGCGTCGTGATGGGCGAGACCATTCTGCAGCTCGACGAGCCCGAGCACGCGCAACGCCGCGGACTGATTCAGCAGGCCTTTACGCGCGGCGCCCTCCGGCGCTGGGAGACCCAGCTCGTCGCGCCCATCGTGCGCGACCGGATCGATGCCTTTGCGGCGAGGGGGCGCGCCGACCTCGTGCGCGAGCTGACCTTTCCCTTTCCCGTGCAGGTGATCGCAGGCATGATCGGCCTGCCCTCCCGGGACCTGCCACGCTTCCACCGCTGGGCGGTCGAGCTGATCAGTGTCGGCTTCGACTGGGAGCGGGGTGTGGCGGCGTCACGGGCGATGGCGGCCTACTTCCGACCCCTCCTCGAGGAGCGGCGACGGGCGCCCCGCGACGACCTGATGAGTGTCCTCGTGCATGCCGAGCTCGAGGGGAAGCGCCTCCCGGAAGACGAGATCCTGGCTTTCCTGCGACTGCTCGCTCCGGCGGGAGCGGAGACGACCTACCGCGCGTCGAGCAACCTGCTCGCGGGGCTGCTGTCTCATCCCGAGCAGCTCGAGGCGGTGCGCCGCGATCGCTCCCGGGTTCCCGCCGCGATCGAGGAGGCGCTTCGCTGGGAGCCTCCCCTGACGGGAATCGTGCGAGTCTGCACGCGCGACACGGAGGTCTGCGGGGTGAAGATTCCCGAGGGCGCGATCGTCCAGGTGATCCTGGGCGCCGCCAACCGCGACCCGACCCGCTTCGCGCACCCCTCCCGCTTCGACATCCAGCGCCCTCCGCGGCCGCACCTGGCGTTCGCCTTCGGCCCGCACCGCTGCCTGGGGATGCACCTGGCCCGGATGGAGATGCGGGTGGCCCTCTGCGCCGTCCTCGATCGGCTCTCGGGGCTGCGTCTCGATCCCGACGCGGGAGAGGTCCAGATCACCGGTCAGTTCTTCCGATCGCCGGCGCGCCTGCCGGTCCTCTTCGACGCCTGAGCCCGCGTCGCAGCGTCTCGAAATCGTCCCCCTCCACGCTACTCTCCGTGGGTCCTGGCGGAGGGGGGGATGGCTTCCGGATACGACCCGTTCGATTGCGGTGCGCAACGGGAGCCCTTCTCCGCGTACCTCGAGCTGCGCGCGGCCGCCTGAGCGAGCGCTCGCGCATGGCGAACGCAATCGAGCAGGGGATCGGCCGGCTCGCTGTGGGCCTCGTGGGGGTCTCGCAGCGGCACGCGCTCGCGGTGCTGGGGGCGACGCTCGTGGCGACCCTCGGATGTCTCGTCTACGCCGCGCGCACCCTCGAGGTGAACCCCGACGAGGGCGCGATGTTCTCGGAGGACCTGACCTTCCGCAGGCTCGATCGCGAGCTCGAGGCCGCGTTCCCGAGCCTCGAGCACAACCTGCTGATCGTCATCGACGGCGACTCGCCCGCGCGGGCTCGCGACGCGGCGGAGGCGATCGCCGAGAGGTTGCGCGCTCGCAGCGACCTGTTCCGGAGCCTCTACCTGCCGGCCGCGGGCCCCTTCCTGGACCGCTTCGGGCTGCTCTACCTGGACGTCGATGCGCTCGACGACCTTGCCGATCGGCTGGCGGAGGCGCAGCCCTTCCTGGCCGAGATCTCTCGGGATCCGACCCTCGCCGGGCTCGCCCGGGTGATGACGCGCGCGCTCGACGCGGCGCGTGCGGGCGATCTGCCGTCGCTCGAGCTCGGACCCATCCTGGACGGACTCGACCAGAGCTTCGAGAGGCTGCGGGCGGGGCGGGACTCGAGCTTCTCGTGGGAGGAGTGGGTGCTCGGTCCCGATGCCGTCGAGACGGCGCGCCGCCAGCTGGTGATCGTTCAGCCGACCGTGGACCTCGACAGCGTGACACCCGGCAGCAAGGCGATCGAGACGGTGCACCAGATCGCGCGCGATCTGGGTCTGGATCCAGAGCACGGGACGCGCGTGCGGGTCACCGGGGACCTGGCGCTGGCGACCGAGGAGATGGAGCTGGTGAGCCGGCAGGCGGCGTTCGCCATGGCGGCGTCGTTCGTGATGGTCGGGATCGTGCTCTTCGCGGCGCTTCGGTCGGGCACCCTGCTGCTGGCGACCCTGACGACCCTGGTCGTGGGGCTGTCGTGGACTGCCGGCTTCGCCGCCCTGGCGGTGGGCCACCTGAACCTCATCTCGGTCGCCTTCGCCGTGCTCTTCATCGGGCTGGGAGTCGACTTCGGGATCCACTTCGGCGCCCGCTACCGGGAGCTCCTGGGGATGGGGAGCGAGCCGGCCGCTGCACTCCTCGAGACGGGGCGGAGCGTCGGAAGCTCCCTGGTCCTGTGCGCCGGGACGACCGCGATCGGCTTCTTCTCGTTCATCCCCACCGCCTACGCGGGCGTGGCAGAGCTGGGCGTGATCTCTGGAATGGGGATGTTCCTGAGCCTCTTCGCAACTCTGACCGTGCTTCCGGCGATGGTCTCGATCGGGCGCGTGCGGCCGCCGGCTCCCCGGACCCGTCCCGTCCCTCCCCTGGACGGGCAGTCGCGAGGCCGTCCTCGCGCGCGGAACGGGGTGCTGATCGCTGCGGCCATCTCCGCCGTCGTGCCCCTCTTCTGGCTCGATCAGGTCCGCTTCGACTCCGATCCCACGAATGTTCGGGATCCCGGCGCAGAGTCGGTGCAGGCCTTTCGCGACCTGCTGCGCGATAGCGATACTTCGCCGTGGCCGATCGAGCTGCTCGCGCCGAGCCTCGAGGGCGCACGGGACGAGGTGCGCAAGCTCGAGGCGGTGCCCCAGGTCGACCGGGTGCTGAGTCTGCTGAGCTTCGTCCCCGACGACCAGGACGAGAAGCTCGAGATCCTCGGTGACGTGCTCCTCTTCCTGGGACCGATCGCTACGCCCCCGAAGACCGTTCGCGTCGACCCCGCTCGGACCTTGCGGGAGCTCTCGCGCTGGCAAGAGGCGCTGGTCGCCTACGCCAGGGAGAAGGCCTCGCCTCGTGCCGAGCAGCTCGCGGGCACGCTGGCTGCGATCGTGGAGCAGCTTCGGGGTGAGCCGGATCCCGCTGCGGAGATCGCGCGCCTTCGGGCTGGCACGCTCGGCGATCTGCCGCGCTGGCTCGAGCGGCTCGATCGGGCGCTCCACGCCCAGAAGTTCTCGCTCGAGGATCTCCCCAGGTCACTGGTCGACCGCTACCTGGCACCGGACGGCCGCGCTCGCATCGAGGTCTATGCAGCGTCGGACCTGAGCCAGGCGAACCACCTTGCCGGCTTCGTCGACGCGGTGCGCCGGGTCGAGCCCGATGCGACCGGGGCGGCGGTGAGCATCGTCGAGTCGGCGCGCGCCGTCGTGCGGGCGCTGCTCCAGGCGCTCTCGTGGGGCCTCGCAGCCATCTTCGTGCTGCTGATCGCGCTCTGGCGACGTCTGCTCGACACCTTGCTCGCGCTGGTCCCGCTCGCCCACACGGCGATCCTGACGATGGGTGCGATGGTCGCCATCGACCTGCCCTTCAACTTCGCCGACGTGATCGTGCTGCCGCTCCTGCTCGGAATCGGAGTCGACAGTGGCATTCACCTGATTCACCGGCATCGGCGTGGCGAGTCCCAGGACAGCAGCCTCCTGCGCACCAGCACCGCGCGGGCCGTGTTCTACAGCGCCGTCACCACCATCGCGAGCTTCGGGACGCTGGGCCTCTCGACACACCGTGGGATGGCCAGCCTGGGGCAGCTGCTCACGATCGGTCTCTGCTTCACCCTGCTCTCGAACCTGCTGGTCCTGCCCTCGCTCCTCGACTGGCTCGAGCCGCGCGGGTCGGGGAGCGCGGCTCGAGGGACGGCTCCGCACGCGCGCTGATCCGGGACCGTCGGGCTCACGCGGCGCGGCGGCGCCCCGGCCGGGTGGTAGCCCAGCGCCAGCCAATGCGCTGGGCCCCCGGTCCCCGCGCGCGACCCACGAGACCCCCGAGAAAGACCCCCAGGGACAGCGCATCGATGACGGGGAGCCACACCAGGTCCCGCGCGCGCAGGCCGAGCAGAGCGCGGCTCGGCCACAGGCCGAGTGCCTCGAGAGCCCACCAGCCGAGCAGCAGCGTGAGGCCGGGCGCCCCGGCAGTCGCTCCCCACGCCGCGAGCAGTGCGGCCGGGACCATCCCGTGCAGGATCGAGGCGCCCAGGTAGCCGCCGAGCCGCGAGTGTCGGGTCACGCGCGCCCAGCGCAGGTGACGGGAGAGCGTGCCGGAGAACGTCTCGCACTCGAGGTGATGGTCGAGCATTACCGGGCTCCAGGCGAGCCGGTAGCCGGCCGTCTCCACGTTGTGCGCCAGGCCGTAGTCGTCTGCCGCTCGATCCAGGAGCGCCTCGAGCCCACCCGCTCGCGTGAGCGCGTCGCGGCGGACCGCCATGGCGGCACCCAGACCGAAGTGAAGACCCTCGACGCGCAGGGCCAGGCAGAAGCGCGGCAGGTCGCAGAGATTGGTGAGAAGTGCATCGAGACGGCTCGGCAGTCCCCCTCCCGGAACACTGCGATAGGGGCAGGTGACGAGTCCGACCCGGGGATCGGAGAAGGGCTCGGTCATGCGCCGGACGAAGTCCTCGGGAACCTCCACGTCGGCGTCGGTCAGGATCAGGAGGTCGGCCTGCACGCCGCGCAGGATCTGGAGCTGGTTGGCGACCTTGCGGTTCGCGCCCGGGGGTCCCTCGCCCGCGCGCACGTCCATCTCGACGTCGGGCCAGCGGGCCCGCACGCGCTGCAGGACGGCTGCACAGGGATCGCTCGGATCCTCGAAGCCCACGTGGATCGGGACGGAGGCCGTGCGCGCGGCCCTGCACAGGCTCTCGAGGCAGTGCTCCAGGCTCGCGGGAGCCCCGTAGAGCGGCCGGACCAGCGCGATGCCCGCGAGGGCTCGGGGTGCGGCTCGCTCGGCTGGGGCGCTGCGGCGCGCGAGCCGGTAGAGCTCGCGAAGCCCGAGCGCCCGGAGCACGACGGCGAGCGCGAGCCAGAGCTCGAGCAGGCTCGACCCCCAGGCGCTCACGGCGCCTCCCTCGCAGCGGGGTCTCGATGCTGCGCCAGGGCCCCGAGCCGGTAGCCCGCGCGGTCGAGGGCGGCCCGCACCCGCTCGGAGCAGAGTGCCTCGACCTCGCGACGGCCGGCGTCGCTGTCATAGGAGGGGTGCGCGTAGATCTCGACGCTCGAGGCAGTGAGCCGGGGGCAGAGCTGGAGCAGCCAGCCCTCGTCGAGCGCGCCGCTCGCCCGCAGCCCGTACACGCGCTGCGGCGCCCCGACTCCGGCTCGCTCCAGACGCCGCTGGTGGAGAGCCGCGAGCCCGCGGAAGATCAGCGGCACTCCCTCGGCCCCCGGTGCAAGGCGGTCCGGGCGCCCGAGCCCGTCCTCGCGCACCAGGCGCACCCGCTCGACCCGGAGCTTCTCGAGTCGGCGAAGCAGCAGATCGAAGAGGACCGGATGCATGTGCAGATGATGGTGCCCGTCCACGTGCCGCAGGGCGAGGCCGGTCGCCAGGAAGGCCTCGAGCTGGGCGGCGATCTCGCGGTCGAGCTGGTCCCGAATCCTGTGCCGCCTCAGCCAGTAGCCGATCCCGGCGCGCGCGGGACCGCGGACGAATCGCCCCGAGCTGTCGACGAGATCGGGAATCGAGCCGGGCGCGCTGACCGGCGCGCCGTCGCAGAGCACCAGGTGAAGCCCCACGTCCAGGGACCCGAGGGACCGAGCGCGCTCGGCCGCGTCGGCGGCTGCCTCCTCGGCCACCATCAGGCTGGCGGCGGTCAGGATCCCCTCCCGGTGGCAGGCCTCGATCGCCCGGTTCGTCCCCGGTGTGCGACCGAAGTCGTCCCCGGTGACGATCAGGAGCCGACCCACCTCCGGGTCAGGCGGTCCGCGCGTGGCGCCGGCGGGTCATGAACGAGAAGAACTCGCGGCCCTCGCGCAGCCGGCGCCTCATGACGGTGCGGTCGCGGAGCATGTCGCGCACGATGCGCAGGATCGGGCGGGGCCGGAAGTAGAAGGAGCGGTAGAAGCGCTCGAGGGCGGCGTGGATCTCGTCGCGATCGAGATCCTCGTAGGAGAGGACCGCCTCCTGGACACCGCCGTCCTGGATCAGCGACCCGGGTTCGGCCTCGATCCAGCCTCCCTCCTGCGCCTGACGATAGAGCTCCGTTCCCGGGTAGGGTGCAGCCAGCGAGACCTGCAGGCTGTAGGGGTCGATGTCGCGGGCGAAGGCCATGGTCTGCTCGATGGTCTCGCGCGTCTCGCCCGGAAGCCCCAGGATGAACGTCCCGTGGATCTGGATGCCCAGCTGGTGGCAGTCCTCGACGAAGGTTCGCGCACGGTCGACGCGGATTCCCTTGCGGATGTTGTTCAGGATCTGCTGGTTGCCCGACTCGAAGCCCACCAGCAGCAGCCGCAGCCCGTTCGCGCGCAGGATCTCGAGGGTCTTGCGCGGCACGTTCGCCTTGGCGTTGCACGACCAGGTCAGCCCGAGCTTGCCCAGGCCCCGGGCGATCGCCTCGGCGCGGTCGCGATCATCGGTGAAGGTGTCGTCGTCGAAGAAGAACTCGCGCACCTGCGGAAAGAGCTCCTTGGCGCGTGCCATCTCGGCCACCACGGTCTCGACGCTGCGCGTGCGATAGACGTGACCCGCAATCGTCTGCGGCCAGAGGCAGAAGGTGCAGCGGCTGCGACAGCCCCGGCCGGTGTAGAGCGAGACGTAGGGCTCGTTCAGGTAGCCGATCGAGTACTGGGTGACGTCGAGGTCGCGCGCGTAGACGTCGAGCACCGAGGGCAGGGCGTCGAGATCCTCGATCGGCGGCCGCGGGCGGCTGCGCTCGATGCCACCGCTCGAGGTGCGCCACGCGAGGCCCTCGACCTTCTCGAGGGGTCGGCCCTCTGCGACCTCCTGGATCGCGTAGTCGAACTCCCCGGTCGTGACGAAGTCGATGGCCGGCACCGCCTCGAGCGTCTGCTCGGGGAGCACCATCGTGTGCGACCCGACGAAGCCGATCCGCAGGCGGGGGTAGGCATCGCGCAGGCGAGCGGCGGTCTGTGCATCCTGGGTGAGGGAGGGCGTCGAGGTGTGCACGATCACCAGGTCGAAGTCGGCGGCCTGCGCCACGACCTCTTCGAGGCCGAGATCCTGGGGAGGGGCATCGATGAGCCGGCTTCCCGGCACCAGGGCCGCGGCCTGCGCGAGCCAGGTGGGGTACCAGAAGGACCGCACCTCTCTGCGCGCCTGGTAGCGCGAGCCGGCACCGCCGTCGAAGCCCTCGAAGGAGGGCGGGTTCAAGAAGAGGGTTCTCACTCGGGTGTGCTCCCTTGCTGCGCGCGGAGGCGTTCTAGCGGGACTCGCTCGAGAGAACCGCGTCCGGGGCACTCGCGCCCGGAGCGCCTGCGGGCACCGGCATCGCATTGGCAATGCGCGGAGCGCCGAGCCCCCCGGGGAAGAGATAGCGGACCGCGAAGGCGATGTGTACGGACAGGGCGCCGAAGGCGCGCACGATCCAGGGCGCCCCGAGCAGCCGCATCAGCCGGTCCATGAAGGCGAGGCTGACGAGCCTGTGGGCACGCGCCTCGCTGCGACGCGAGTGTCGCAGCGCCTGGAGCACCTGGTCCCGGTGGCCCTCGCGCGCCAGCCGGTTCATCTCCTCGGTCGCGTAGGAGACGTGGCGCACCTCGTCTGCGTGAATCGTCTCGAGCAGCTTCACCGTGACCGGGTCGTCGACCATCGAGGCGATCAGGCCCTCCATCTCTGCACAGGCGCGCTCCTCGCCTGCCATGCTGCCCGAGAAGAACTCGATCAGCTCCGCGGTCGAGAAGGGCTCGGGATCGTCGAGGCGCGCATGGGGCGTGCCCATGCCGAACTCCGAGGCGTAGGTCTCGTACTCGAGCTCGGGCGGCAGGGGCGTCACCTCGAAGCCCAGGTCCTCGAGCCGCCGACGAAAGAGTCGGGCGTGGCGCCGCTCTTCGGCGAAGTGGCGATACACCTTTCGGGCGAGCGCGGGGTCGGGAATGTGCTCTGCGATCCGGTCGAGATCCACCGCGCTCATCGCCTCTCCGACCGCCAGCGAGTTCATCAGCAGCCGGTAGGCCTCCCGATTCCCCACGATCCTACGGAAGAAGCTCCGCTTGCCGAGCACCGGTCACCTCGCGTCCGATCGATCCGGAGAGGCCCCTCGGTTCCGCCGGGAGGCCATCGCAAGATATACCGAGAGCCCGATCGCGGTCCAGCAGACCTGCTGCACGCGGATCACCAGGGAGAGCAGGAGACCCAGCGCGGGGTCGAGCCCGGCGATCCGCATCGCGATCATGCGACCGCCCTCCTGCGTACCGAGCCGTGCGGGGACGTAGAACGTGGCGACGTCGAAGAGCATGCCGACCAGGAAGATCTCGAGGACCAGGCCGGGATGGGCCGGGATACCGGCGAGCGTGAGGAAGATCCCGACCTGGAGAGCGATGATGGCGCTCGCCAGCGAGTGCAGGCCGATCGACGCGGCCACCGCTCCGGGGTGGCGGGCGTGGAAGTCGGCCACCCGGGCATCGACGTCGGCCGCGCCGCTGGCCAGCCGCCCGGCGATCCGCGCGCCGCCGAGTCGCGCGATCCAGGGGTGGCTCCCCAACCACTCGATGAACCCACCCCGTCGCTGGATCAC